>NZ_OY760055.1:10000-310000 GCF_963662885.1 uncultured Pseudodesulfovibrio sp. | reverse complement strand
CGCAATGATCCGGCCTACCGCACCCTGACCGCCGTCAAGGACGGCCGCGTCTACGGCGTGCTCCCATACAACTGGTATACCCGGAACTTCGGCTCCATCCTGGCCAACGCCTACTTCGTCGGCAAGGTCCTCTACCCCGATCGGTTCGCCGATGTGGACCCTGCGGAAAAGGCGGACGAGATATACACCTTCCTGGTGGGCAAGCCGGTTTTCGCCAAGATGGACGCCCTGTTTGACGGCATGGCCTACAAGCCCATTGCGGTGAACTAGATGCACTTCTCCGACGGACAGGTCCCGGCCGATTACCAGCGCTACATCGGGGTCAAGCTCACCGTGGTCTGCCTGACCGGCGGCCTGCTCGCCCTGGCTCTGGTGATCTCCATCTCCATGGGCGCGGCCAACATCCCGATGACGGAGGTGGCCAAGAGCCTTATTGGCTGGACCGTGTCCAAGCGGTTCGACATCATCGTCTGGAACATCCGTCTGCCCCAGGCCTTGGCCTCCATCGTGGCCGGGGCCGGGCTTGCCGTGGCCGGAACGGTCATGCAGTCCATCCTGCGCAACCCGCTCGGCTCCCCCTTCACCCTTGGCATCTCCCACGCGGCGGCATTCGGCGCAGCCTTTTCCGTCATGATCCTGGGCGGCGGGATCATGGCCTCCTCCCACGCGGACGCCGTGAACATCACCAATCCCTACCTGACCACGGGCGTGGCCTTCGCCTTCAGCCTGGCTGCAGCCGGGGTCATCGTGGCCGTGTCCCGGCTGCGCGGATCCTCGCCCGAGATCATGATCCTGACCGGCGTGGCGCTTGGCGCGCTGTTCACCGCCGGGACCATGTTCCTGCAATTCTTCGCCGACGACGTGCAACTGGCGGCCATGGTCTTCTGGACCTTCGGCGACACGGCCCGGGCCTCCTGGTCAGAGCTGGGCGTCATGACTGCCGTAACAGTCGTCACCTCGCTCTATTTCCTGGCAAACGGCTGGAACTACAACGCCATCGACGCGGGCGACGAGACCGCCAAGGGGCTGGGTGTGCGCGTGGACCGGGTCCGGCTCATCGGCATGCTGCTCGCCTCCCTGCTTACCGCCGTGATCATAGCCTTTCTGGGCATCATCGGCTTCGTCGGTCTGGTGGTCCCACACATGGTCCGCCGTATCATCGGTTCGGACCACCGTTTTCTGCTGCCGGGTTCCATCCTGGCGGGAGGCCTGCTCCTGCTCGTGTCGGACACCGCCGCCCGGCTGATCCTTGCGCCGCACATGCTGCCCGTGTCGGTCCTGACCGCGTTTATGGGCGCGCCGGTCTTCATCTACCTCATCATAAGGGGGCAACGGCGATGATCCTATCGGTCACCGATCTCGATTTCGCGTACAACGGCAGCCGGGTCCTTCGTGACGTGAAGTTCCATCTGGACGGGGGAGAACTCATGGCCATCCTCGGCCCAAACGGTGTGGGCAAGACCACCCTGCTCAAGTGCATCAACGCCATACACGCCCCACGTGCCGGCAAGGTCATGGTCGAGAACCGCGACGTGCTCAGGATGCGGCCGCATGAGATCGCGCTGGGCATCGGCTACGTAGCCCAGCGCAGCGAGGCCGCCCGACTGACTGTTTTCGACGCCGTGCTCATGGGCCGCAAGCCCCACATCGTCTGGCGGGTGGGCGAAGAGGATCTCAAGATGGTCGATTCCGCCCTGAAACGGCTGCACATGAATCACCTCGCCCTGCGCTACATCGACTGCCTGTCCGGCGGCGAGCTGCAAAAGGTGGCCATCGCCCGCGCTCTGGTCCAGGAGCCGCGCCTCATGCTTCTGGACGAGCCCACCTCCAGCCTGGATCTCAAGAGCCAGGTGGACATCCTGACCATGCTCCGCCGCGTGGTGGACGAACACCGCATTGCCGCGATCATGACCATGCACGACCTGAACACCGCCCTGCGCTACGCGGACAAGGTCCTGTTCCTCAAGGACGGCTGCATCCATTCCACGGGTCCGGCCTGTGAAGTCACCTCCGACGTGGTCGAAGAGGTTTACGGCCTTCCCGTGCACATTCACACCGTCCAGGGCCACCCCATGGTGGTCCCGGCCGCTTAGAAACAAGGAGAACCCATGCCCCAGCCCATATCCGCCGACGCAATCGACGCGACCGTCGCCTTCCATGGCCACCACTGCCCAGGCCTGACCATCGGCATACGCGCCGTGGAACTGGTCGAACGGGAACTCGGCGAACTCGAAACCCTGGACCTTGTCACCGTGGCAGAAACCGACATGTGCGGCGTTGACGCCATCCAGTTTCTGACCGACTGCACCTTCGGCAAGGGCAATTTCATCCACCGCGACTACGGCAAGCGCGCCTTCACCTTCTTCGACCGCAAGTCCGGAAAGGGCTTCCGCGCCGTGCTCAGGGACACCGTCACCGGCGCGCCCGTGGACGCCTGGCAAGCGACCATCGACAAGATCATGAACATGTCCCTGGACGACATGTTCGCCATAACGCCCATGGACTGCCCCGCGCCACGGGCCGCCGCCGTGCTGCAGAGTCTTCGCTGTGAGCAGTGCGGGGAAATGACCATGGAATCCCGCACCCGCCGATACGGCGGCAAGACCTACTGCATCCCCTGCTTCGCGGAGATAGACCAGAAATTGTAAGTAAAGAATGCCTCTGGACTCCCTTCCAGAACTTTCTGCCACCGCTTCGCGGGAGCCGTGCGGGAGCAAATAGCCTAGACCCAACACCTCCCCCGCTCCGACATCACGGAACAAAGCGACCCTCCATCCTCTCTCCCGCGAAGCGCACAAAAAAAGCCCCCGCACGAATGTACGGGGGCTTTTTATTTACAGTGCCGGGACGATTACTTGTCGTCCTTTTTGTCCGCCTTCTTGGCGGGCTTGGCTTCAGCCTTGGCTTCGGCTTTGGGCTCGGCGGCTTTTTTCTTGGGTTTGGGCGGATTGCCGTGCTCGATCCAGGTGACCTTTTCGGTCACCGGCTTGCGGTGCGTGTCCTTCATGGTCAGGCACTTGGTCGGGCAGTTGTCCCGGCAATGACCGCAGTAGACGCAGGCGTGCGGGTCGCACTGCCAGGTGCCGGAGGCCTTGTCCACGGTGATGCACTGGCTGGGACATTTGCGGGAGCACATGCCGCAGAAGATGCACTTGTTGATGTCGATGACCAGCTCGCCCCGGTAGTTCGGGAACGCCTCGCGCACCTCGAAGGGATACTTCCGGGTGGCGGGCTTTTTGAGCAGGTTCTTGATGACTGTGGGTGTAAACAGCATGCGGTCCTCCTAGCGTTCGGTGCAGCTGATGCACGGGTCGATGGACAGCACGATGACCGGCACGTCGGCCAGCTCGCATTCCGGCAGCATGGCCAGAAGAGGCGGGATGTTGGCGAACGTGGGGGTGCGGATGCGCAGCCGGTCGAGGTGTTTGGTGCCGTTGCCGCGGATGTAGTAGACGCACTCGCCGCGCGGCTGTTCCACCCGGCGGTAGGCCTCGCCCTCGGGCGGGTTGCCCTTGACCTTCACGGCAAGCTCGCCTTCGGGCAGCTTGGCGATGGCCTGGCGGACCAGATCGATGGACTGGAGCACTTCGCGGAAGCGAACCGTGGAGCGCGCCCAGCAGTCGCCCGCAGTCTCGACCACGGGTTCGAAGTCCAGGAGCGAGTAGCCGCCGTAGCCGAGCTGACGCATGTCCTGAGCCACGCCGGAACCGCGCAGGGTCGGGCCGGCAGCGCCGAGTTCCCAGGCCTGGGCCTTGGTCATCACGCCGACGCCCACGGTACGGGACTTGACCGTGTAGTCGTTCATGATGGTTTCCTGCAGCGCCTTGACCTCTTTCTCGACGATCTCGATCTCGGACAGGATCCAGCGGATCTGGTCCGGGGAGAGGTCGACGCGCACGCCGCCGATGACGTTGACGGACACGATGACGCGGCTGCCGGTGGTAGCCTCGTTGATGTCCATGATGCGCTCGCGGATCTTCCAGAACTGCATGAACAGGGACTCGAAGCCGAATGCGTCGGCGAACAGCCCCAGCCACAGCAGGTGGGAGTGGGTACGGTGCAGCTCGCTCCAGATGACGCGCAACATCTTGGCGCGGTCGGTGACCTCGATGCCCATCAGCTCCTCGACGGTCTCGGAGTAGCAGGTGCCGTGGATCATGGAGCAGATGCCGCAGACACGCTCACAGACGTTGATCATCTGATGGAAGTCGCGGATGTCGGCCAGCTTTTCCAGGCCGCGGTGGACGTAGCCCAGAGCCGGGATGGCCTCCTTGACGATCTCGTCCTCGACCTTGAGGGTCAAGTGGACCGGTTCGGGCAGGACGGGATGCTGCGGGCCGAAAGGTATTACGGTAGTAGCCATTTCAGCCCCCCTATTTCTTGGGCTCGATCTTGACGTTGGACACCAGGGGAACCTGGGTGACCTCGGGGTCAAGATAGAGCGTACGGTTGAAGTCGAGGACCAGGCCGTCGAACTCGACGTTCCACTGGTCGCGGATTTCGTTTTCCACCAGCAGTGCGGCGAAGTAGACGCCGGACACGCTCGGAATGGGCTTGTCCATGTCGGCCACAAGCCGCAGGTGGGTGGTCTCCAGATCCTTGTCGAAGTGGTAGAGGATGCCCAGCTTGTCACCATCCTGATAGGCGGTGTACGTGACCAGCCTCTGACCATCGTTCTTCATATTCATGACCTCGCCGACAATGTTGTCGAGGGTCACGTCGATAACTTTACCTTGCATTATGTACCTCGCGTGAAGCTACTTGGCTTCTTCGACTTTCTGGGCGAACTTGGCCAGTCCCGCCACGACGCCGTCGATGATGGCCTCGGGCTTGGCCGGACAACCGGGGACATAGACGTCCACGGGAATGACCTTGTCCACGCCGCCCACGACGTTGTAGGCCTCGCGGAAGATACCGCCGGTGTTGCCGCACGCGCCGATGGCGATGACGGCCTTGGGCTCGGGCATCTGATCATAGATGTTCTTGAGCACCTTCTTGTTCCGGTGGTTGACCGTGCCGGTGACCAGCAGCACGTCGGCGTGCTTGGGGTTGCCGACGTTGATGATGCCGAACCGCTCTACGTCGTAGAGGGGGGTCAGGCAGGCCAGGACCTCGATATCGCAGCCGTTACAGCTCCCGCAGTCGAAGTGCATGATCCACGGTGACTTGGCGCGAGATTTCTTGATGAATGATCCAAACATGATTTACCCCGCGTACAGCCAGATGAGGTTAACTACGGACATACCCACGCCGAGCAGCCAGACGCGCTTGAGCATCCAGCGCCAGGTCATGCGCGCCATGGTGTTGTCCACCAGGATTTCGAGCATATAGGTGGCCACGAGCAGCAGCGCCATCCAGGCCACGTTGGTGTGCCAGAAGAGCGCGCACAGGGACAGGACCAGGATGGTCTCGTACCAGTGGGCGATCTCGATCAGGCCCAGGTAGGGACCGGAGTACTCGGTGAGCACACCCTTGACCAGTTCCTGGTGTCCGTGGTGGGAGGTCGAGAAGTCGAACGGGGACTTCCGCAGCTTGATGGTCAGGGCGTAGCCCAGAGCCAGATACAACAGCGGCATCTTGGCCAGCAGCGGAACGTCCTGCGCCCAGATGGCGTGGATGGAGAAGCTGCCGGTAACCATGTAGAAGCCCACGAAGACCAGGATGAGGATCGGCTCGTAGGCCAGAATCTGCAGCAGCTCGCGCTGCGCGCCCACCTGGGAGAACGGGGACTTGGCGGCCATGGCGCCCATGACCAGGAAGACCGCGCCGATGGCCTGCACGAAGAAGACGAGCAGCAGATCGCCCTGGGCGAAGAACAGGGCCACGGACAGGGCCGCGGCGATGAGGTACACCCAGGCACAGAGGATCTGCCACTGGTTGACGACCATCTTCTCCTTGCCGAAGAGCTTGGCCACGTCATAGAAGGCCTGCATGATCGGAGGACCCTGACGGGACTGGAACCAGGCGGTTACCCGACGGTCCAGACCGGCTATCAGACCGCCCACAATGGGCGCGGCCACAATTCCGATGATGACGAGAATGAGAGTTTCCATTAGAGCGCCCCTCCCAGCATGAGGACGATCAGAGCGACCGCCAGTGCGTTGAAGATGGGCGTGAGCTTGGGTTCAGCGAACATCTCGCCCAGATACATGTTGCTGGCGACGAACGGGACATCGCCGTTCATGGGGCCGACGTAGGCGCCGTCACCGGCGGCGGAGTTGGCTCCGCTCACGTACGGCGGCACGATCTTGACCTTGCGGTAGCCCGAGGCGGCCTTGACCGCGTAGAGCAGGCCCAGACCCAGCACCAGGAACAGAGGCACGACCACGAAGGTGCCGTGCGCGGATTCCAGGGAACCGAAGCCGACCACGAACGGCGCGGAGCCGATCCAGGGAGCCAGCAGGGAGTTGTAGATCCACGGCGAGGCCAGGGACAGGACCACCGCGCCGAGGCACAGGGTCATGAGCGGCAGCCGGATCAACGCGGCCTGGGATTCGGCCTTGGCGCCCGGTTCGCGGGTGCCCATCATGGAACCGGCCCAGCGGGCCAGGTACACGACCATCATGGCCGAACCCAGAGCGAGCATGACCACGATGAAGATGTTGGAATCGGCGGAAGCCTCGATGGCCATCCACTTGCCGAGCAGGACGCCGAACGGCGGCAGCATCATGGTCAGGATGCCCACGATGGTGATCAGAGCCGTGCGGGGGTTGGTGCCGTACAGGCCGCGCATGTCTTCGATGTCACGGGAGCCGATGGACTGCTCGATGGTGCCGACGCACAGGAACAGCAGCGACTTGGAGATGGCGTGGAAGAGGATCAGGATGATCGCCGCGGTCAGAGCCAGCGGGGTGTTGATGCCCGCGCAGCAGATGATCAGACCAAGGTTGGCCACGGTGGAGTAAGCCAGGATTTTCTTACCGTTGGACTGGCCGACGCCGAGTGCCGCACAGGCCAGGAAGGTAAACGCGCCACAGACGGCCACGCCCGTGGACAGGAAGGTTCCGGCAAAGGCCGGGGCGAACCGCAGGACCACGAACACGCCCGCCTTGACCATGGTCGAGGAGTGCAGGAGCGCGGACACCGGGGTCGGAGCGACCATGGCGCCGAGCAGCCAGGACTGGAACGGAACCTGTGCGGCCTTGGTGAAACCGGCCAGACAGAGGAAGGCCAGCCCGGTGAGCATGACCGCGCTGGTGGAGCCGAACGCCAGGATGGCGCTGATGTTCAGGGTGCCGGCCTGGGAGTAGACCAGCATCATGCCGATGACGAAGGCCAGGCCGCCCATTGCGTTCATCCACAAGGCGCGGACGGAGTTCTTGGTGGCGATCTCGGTGGCGTCGTGCCCGATGAGCATGAAGGAACAGAAGGTGGTCGCCTCGAAGAAGAAGTACATCCACAAGATGTTGTTGGACAGGACAAGACCGTTCATGGCGCCCAGGAAGATGAGCATGAAGAAGAAGAATCTCGGCTGGCGGGATTTCTTCAGATGCAGGTGCTCCTCGTGCTCCTTCATGTAGGGAAGCGCGAAGATGCAGATCAGGGAGCCGATGATCGAGATGACCAGGACCATGATCAGGGAGAGCTGGTCGCCCATCATGGCCGGAACCGCCTCATGGCCGACCATGAACACCTCGAACCAGGCGAGCAGGACGACCTGGGCCAGGGTGAATCCCTGGATGAGCAGGCTCTTGTGTTTGTAACCGTAAAAGTAAATGACGCCGAGCAGGACGAAATCCAGAACCGTGATCAGGAAATCGCTGCCGATGCCCAGGAATGAGCCGACCTCGATCGGCGCAAACGTCCCCTGCGAGAGCAATCCCAACGCCGAAAGCGTCAGGATGGCCCCAGTGGCGAGCACGGTCAGCTTCCGAACGGCCGTTGACCGAACGAAATAGCAGACCATCGCCGCTGCCGCCGGCAGCAGGATGAGAAGCACTAACAGATTTGACATGAAGACCTCGTTTCAGAAGATGAAGAACGAGTACAGCAGGCACCTGACATACGGTTCACCTCCAACCGAATGCCAGTGCGTTTGCACTTAACCCTTAGCCTAGTAAACAAATGTCCTTAGGTGAAGTTGACCCCCAGGTCAAGACCCAAACCCGACTTTTGCCTCATCCTTTTCGCCGTCGCAACTTCTTGTATCTCCACACGATTTTGCACCGAATGACGTTTTTGAAAAAACAGGCTTCGAAAAAGTTCGGAATTTTGTGAACAAAAGAACAAGGCCCGTTTGACGGGGCCTCCGAAGGGTTCTTCATTTGAACAATTTTGGGGATTAAAAGTATCCGAGTCCGGTTAAAGCGGACATGATCAATTCTTTTTCCCGGGAGCGGCCGGAACGCTCCCCTCCCTGCCCGTTCGGAAGCGTGGTGCAGGGGCGGCACCCCAAGGAGCGATACCCTTGATCGTACAATGTGCAATGAGGCAGTCCGAAACGGGCGTGGAAGGCCCAGATATCGGTCTCTGTCCATTCTAGCAGCGGGTTGACCATGATATGGTCGGGGTCTGTTCTGGGCTCGAACTCGGACCGTTCTGCGCGATCGGGATGTTCGTCCCGCCGTATGCCGCTCACAAGGTAGGTCGCCCCGGTGGCCCGCAACGCCTTTTTCAGTGGCTCTACCTTGAGTTCGCGGCAACACCGCAGCGGATCAACGGCCAGGGGATACCCATCAAGAGGAACCTCGGGCCGTGCTATGAGCAGGTCCACATTCCACTCCGCGGCCATGCGATCGCGAAAAGCCATGACCTCCGGGAACTTGCACCCGGTATCCAGTGAAATAGCCCGCGCCGGACCGGCACCGGCGTGCTCCACCAGCATCTTCCAGATGAACAGGGCCACGGTGGAATCCTTGCCCCCGGTCCAGGCCACGCGGACGCGTCCGGGACCCTCGCTTTGAAGGGACTGTTCCAACAGGTCGGACAACAGGGATTCGGTGTGCAGAATTTTTTCTTCGAGTGTCGGCATCATGCTTCATTCATTATAATGGCGGCTGACTCGAAGTTGCCGTACAGCAACTCCATGAGCAAGGAAAAAATACGTCTGATCGACGACCTCATCACCCGCGAGGAAACCTGCGTGCTGGCCACTTCGGACGGTATCCGTCCGCACTGCTCCCTCATGTACTTCTTCGCGGACCACGCGGCCATGAAATTCTACTTCTTCACCCCCGGCTCCTCGACGACCTGCAAGAACATACGGGAACACCCCCACGTGTCTCTGCTGATCGACCGCCGGGAGAAAGGAGTGACCCTGAGCATCCAGGGCGTCCACTCGCCCATCAAAAAGCGCCAGACCACCGAGGCCATCACCAAGCTCTTCCTGATGAAATTCCCGCAGATGGCCGATTTGGCGAACCAGCCCGATGCCATGCTCATCCGCGTCAACGGGATTGAAGCGGCACTGGCCACGGGAGTTGAAGACGTTTTCTCGACTAAACTGAAAAATTCTTAAAAAAATCCCTTGACGGGAGCCACGCTAGAGCATAGACATTCACCTCGTTAGCGCGCCCGTGGCTCAGCTGGATAGAGCATTCGGCTACGAACCGAAAGATCGCACGTTCGAATCGTGCCGGGCGCACCACGATAGTAAATTCCCCCTTCAGGCCTGTCCTGCAAGGGGGTTTTTCGTTGTTGCCGATCCCCCATTGACTCCAAGGCCAATGGGCCGCATCCTAAAAGGGAACCAAAGGAGGCGACAATGAACCTACCCAAAGTATACGTCACCCGGCAGATCCCCAAACAGGGACTCGACCTGCTCCGCCAGGCCGCCGAGGTGGAAGTGAACCCCAACGATGCACCCGTGCCCCGCAAGGAGCTGCTTGAGATCATCAAGGACTGCCAGGGCGTCATCGGCCTGCTGACCGAAAAGATCGACGCGGAATTCTTCGAAGCTGCCCCGAACCTCAAGGGGTACGCCAACTACGCCGTGGGCTTCGACAACATAGACGTGCCCGAAGCCACCCGGCGCGGGCTGCCCGTGACCAACACCCCGGACGTGTTGACCAACGCCACGGCCGAATGCGCCTGGTCCCTGCTCTTCAGCGTGGCCCGGCGGGTGGTGGAAGCGGACAAGGTCATGCGCTCGGGTTCCTGGTCCGGCTGGGGCCCCATGCAGTTCATCGGCTGCGACGTGACCGGCAAGACGCTGGGCATCATCGGCGCGGGCCGCATCGGCACCGCCATGGCCCGCATGAGCCGGGGCTTCGACATGCCCGTTTTGTATACCAGCTCCTCCGGCCGCAGGAACGAGACCCTGGACAAGGAATTGAACGCGCGGCTGGTCTCCTTCGAGGAACTGCTCGAAGAGTCCGACTTCATCTCCCTGCACACCCCGCTGACTCCCGGCACCAAGCATCTGTTCGATGCCGAGGCCTTCAAGCGCATGAAGCAGACCGCCTACATCATCAACACGGCACGCGGACCGGTCATCGACGAGCAGGCCCTGCTCGAAGCGCTCAAATCCGGCGAGATCGCGGGCGCGGGACTCGACGTTTACGAGAAGGAACCCGCCCTGACTCCGGGGCTCGCCGAGTTGGACAACGTGGTCCTGCTGCCGCATATCGGTTCTGGAACGGAATCCGCACGCACGGACATGTCCCTCATGGCCGCCCGCAACATGCTGGCCATGCTCAAGGGACATAAGCCCGAAACCTGCCTGAACCCTGAAATCTACGAAGATTAGATTCGAGAGAACATGACCGCTTACGCCGAGAAAAAGGCCCGCCTGCTGCGCATCGTCGACGGTGCGCTTCAGGCCGTGGCCCCGGATCCCGCCCTGAGGGCGGCCGTGAAACGAGAAGGGAACACCCTGGCCGTGGACGGCCGGGAATACGATCTGAACAACTACGACCGGGTGCTCCTGCTCGGCGCAGGCAAGGCCTCGGCGGCCATGGCCGCGACCATGGAGGACATCCTGGGCGATCGGCTGCACAGCGGGCTGGTGGCCACCAAATACGGTCACGGTCTGCCCCTGGCGAGGACCGAGGTCATGGAATCCGGCCACCCCGTGCCGGACGAGGCCGGAGTGCTCGCCGCCGACGCGCTGCTCGAACGGGCCGCCGACGCCGGAGAACGGGACCTGGTCCTTTTCCTTCTCTCGGGCGGGGCCAGTGCGCTGGTGCCCTCCCCCCTTGAGTCGGTTTCCCTGGCCGACAAGCAGGAGGCCACGCGCAGACTGCTGAAATGTGGCGCGGCCATCGGCGAAATCAACGCCATCCGCAAGCATCTCTCACGGTTCAAGGGCGGGCATCTTGCCGAAACCCTGGCCCCAGCCACCGTGGCCACCCTGATCATCTCGGACGTGGTCGGCGACCGGCTGGACGTCATCGGCTCCGGCCCCACCGCGCCCGACGACTCCACCTTCCTCGACTGCCAGGCCATCCTGGACAAGTACCGGCTGTGCAACAGCATGCCGGACAGCGTGGTCCGCGCCGTGGCCGACGGCTGCGGCGGACGTTCTTCCGAGACCCGCAAGGCCGGTGACCCATGCTTTACGCGGGTACGCAACACCATCGTGGCCGGCAACGCTATGGCCGTTCACGGCGCGGCCGGTGCCGCCCGCGACCTGGGCTACACCCCTGTCGTGGTCGATCTGGCCATGGAAGGCGAAGCCCGCGACCGGGCCGCCCAGCTTATCCGGCTGGCAGGAAAATACAGCCTGGGCGGTGGGGAGACCAAACCGCCCGTCTGCCTCCTCGCCGGTGGTGAGACCACGGTGACCATCAAGGGCAGCGGCAAGGGCGGACGCAACCAGGAATGGGCCTTGGCCGCCGCGCTGGAGATGACCGCACTGGGTGACGAAAGCGAACGGCTCTCGGCCATGAGCCTGGGTACGGACGGCACGGACGGTCCCACGGATGCGGCCGGAGGCATGGCCTTTCCGGACACCGCCGCCGGTGAACGCTCTGAGGCCGCGGGACGCGCCCTGGCCGACAACGACGCCTACCATTTCCTGGACGGTGTGGGGACGCTGCTCAAGACCGGCCCCACCCGGACCAACGTCATGGATGTGGCCGCCGTGCTGGTGGACCCGGCCTAACCGGAGCCCGCGCCCCGGCATAGAGACATATGAGGAGACGCACCATGCGCACCACCTTGCGCCGTACCGGATGGATAGCCCTGGCCGTCGTGGCGCTCATCGCCGTCTGTTACCTGTTCGTGGACAGGCCGGTGGCCGAAGCCGCACTGACCCTGCGCGACACGGCCTGGCATACGGTGGCCAAGGCACTGTCACAGACGGCCAATCACCTGTTCTTCAACGTGCTGGTGGCCGCCGGATTGATCATCGGGAGTGTGGACGGCCTTATCAACGGCCTGACGAACCGTTCGCGCAGCCTGCTCTATTTGTGCCTGACCGTGGCCTCCGCCATGCTTATCGGGGACGTGTTCAAGGAGTTCTTCGGCCGGGCCAGGCCGCCGCTGCTCTTCACCAAGGACGTGTACGGCTTCTTCCCCCTGACCGGTGGCGACATGCACTCCTCCTTCCCCTCCGGCCACACCCTGCGCATCTTTTCGTCCATGACCGCGCTGGGGCTAATCCTGCCCAGGTTGCGGGTCCCTGTCCTGACCCTGGCGGGGGTGGTCGGCGTCAGCCGGGTTCTGGCCCTTCGCCACTATCCCTCGGATGTGCTTTTCGGCGCCTTCATCGGCGTAACCGTCGCTCTGTGGGGCTGGTCCCTGCTCCACCCCGACAACAGCCGTTCATAGGCCGTACAGGCCTGCTCTCGGCTGCTCTGCCCTTTCCAAACGACAAGCCCCCGCCGGAATGCATCCGGACGGGGGCTTGTCGCTGACAGGGAGAAACGGGTTACCGGCTGGCCAATCCGCCTGCCGTGAAGGTCATGGTCCCGATGTCGCCGAAGGTCGTCGCCTGTCGCACGGTCAGCTTGACCGGCGAGGCATAGTCCACCTTGAAAGACTGGCCCTCGTCTATGGGCCTGTCCTCTGCCGTGGCCACCAGCTTGTCGTCCGGACCGTTGCTCCAGGCGGACTTGAACACGTACTCGCCTTCAGGCAGACGGTAGCTCCCGCCGGAGGTCCAGGGAATGAGCAGGTTCTGGCCGTGCTTGTCGCCCAGGCGCAGAGCCAGGACAGTTCGCGGCCGAATATCCACGTAAAAACTCGCCTGGGGCGCGCCCGGCGTCTCGCGGACCACCCGGAAGCGCGTAGCACCGGGGTGGTCGGATTCAAGCGCGTAGTGGGACAGGAAATTGTCCGGGTCGAGGATGATCTCCCAACCCAGATCCTGGCCGTTGTTGGCCCAGGGAATGGCGACGAAGCCCTTGAGATTGATCACTTCCTTGAGATCGCTGCCCCACATGCCCTCAAGAATGAGCTGGTCGCCCAGCACCGTGCTCAGCGTCTCGCCGTCGCGCACGAAGACCGGGTTGCCGTTGAGCCAGCAGACGAACACCGGGGTATCATCACCCGGGGCGTTGGGCAGCTTGCCGGTCCAGCGGATCTTGGTCTCGGCCACCTTGCTGCCGTCCGAACGCAGTTCCAGTTCCGAGAACGGCTCAAGAACCATGCGCCGGGCGTTGATCAGGTTCACGCCGGGGCGATCCGAGGCGAACAGGGCCAGCTCTGGTGAAAATTCACTCGGCCCGGAAGATACCGACTTGACCGCCAGGGTCGTTCCCGGAGCCAGATTGATGACCCCGTCGCTGCCCAGAGTTCGGCCATTGACCGTGACCTTGATCCCGGTGCGGGCGTAGGCCTGGACGTCCTCATCCGTAAAATCGGGCGGAGTGACCTCCACTCCGAAACGGTGCAGAAGCATGCGCGTGGCGGTCAATTGCTGGCGGACCTTCCAGGCGATCTGGCGGATGGACTTGGAGACCTCGACGGCCATGGCCGGGATGTTGTGTTCGGCCAGGGCGTAGCAGGTCAGGGACTTGCGCATCTCCGGATAATCGGTCCCCTGGTCGAAGGTTTTTGTGTTGAACAGACGGAACTTGTAATCGCTCATGCCGATGTGGTCGTTCAACTCGTCCAGCACCGTGTTCACGGTCCGGGCCAGGTCTATTTGTTTGTAGACCAGGGTATCAACGATAATGGATTGGCCGTACCGCTTGGGATTGCGCAGGTTGTCCACGTAGGTCGGGTTGTAGAACCCGCTGCCCTCGTGCAGGTGGATAAAGGCGTCGGCCTGGTTGAGCAGGAAGCGGATGACCCGGGCCACGCGGTCTTCATAGAACCGGTTGTAGTTCTGGTCGAAACGCCGGTTCATGTCCACGTTAATCTGGCGTTTGCACAGATTGATGGACGGCACGTTGGCGCGCGGCAGAACGATCAGATTGCCCCGCAGGACCTTGCCCTTGGAAAGCAGCTGGGCCGTGATGTAGCCCGAGGACTCGTCGCCCTGGATGCCGCCCTGCACCATGACGGTGGGGCCGGGCTGTTCGCCCTGCAGAAAGACGACCCGGAGCGGATATTGGGTGCCCGCGAAAAAGGAATGCTCCCACGACCCTGCAAGGGCGGGGGAAGCTGCGGTGCAAAGAATCAGGCTAAGAAGCCAGAATGTGATAGAAGGGATACGTCTCGGCAAAAATGACATCGCCATCCTTTCCCTTGATCTCAAGACGCAGCCCGAAGAGGTCCTTGCGCTCCATGCCCTCGGGCAGGAGGAAGGTGGTCCGGATGCGCTTGAAGCGTTGAATCTGGAACGAAAGATCGTCCTTGTTGGTCTCGGTTTCCTCTGCCTGGCCGTCTTTGGTCAGATAGATGAAATCAGCCTGTCCGGCCATGGATTTGGCAGCTTGCAGATTATTCAGCTCGAAAGAAACGGTCAGCTTGCGCCCGGTCAGCTTGGCCTGCATGTTCTCCACGCCGACCTGACGGGTGTCGGTGCGCGTGAAGATCTTGTTCAGGTTGATCTCTTCACGCGGCTCGGGCGGCTGCTCGGCCTCGGTTGTGGCCGCGGACAGCAGGGACTGCAGCTCGGCCGGATCGTAGGACTCCAGGATCTTCTCCATGTTGCCCAGCCGCTCCAGACGAACCTCGGCATCCACCAGCCGCTGTTCCAGCCCCTTCTTCTCGGACTGAAGCGCCGCGTTGATGCGGAAGCCCCGCACGCCCATGTAGATGCCCCCTGCGGCACACAGCAGCAGAAAGACCTGGCTGAAGACGAACATCTTCAACCAGAACGGGCTGAGGCGATACCGGGTCACATCCCGGTCGTCGCGCATGAAGAGCACGCTGTACTTGGAATCGCTCATCTCATCCGTCTCCACTGCTCGCTGTCGATTTTCCAGGTATCGCCCTCGGGCACCAGAATCAGGGTCTTGCGCCCCCGGTCGGCGTATCCGCTGGCGTCGGCGAATACCTGGTCAAAGGCCACCTTGAGCCCCATGGGATGCAAAGCGACTTTCAGATCATCAACCTCCAACCTAACAGGAGGCTTCTCCCCCCACAACGTCTTTTTGTATTCGGCGATGTCTGCCGCGCCCTTTCGGTCACCCTGCCGGGCATCGGATTCATAAAAATTTTCGTACGCTTCCGCGTCCTGCTTGAGCCATGCCTCGCGCCACTTCTCGACCAGCGCCCTGGCTTCGCCTTCCTTGGAGGCCAGGTACTTGGCATCCAATTGCTCCGAGGCGGGGACGTACTCGCGCCCGGCGATGCGCCACCGGCCCTGGTCGTCCTGCACCCAGTAGAAACGCTTGCCCGTGGTCGAGGCCATCCCCTTGGTCCGGTAATACTGGTCGAACCAGGTCACCCAATAGCCGGGACCGGGTACGGCTTGGACGTTGCCAACCATGACCTGTATCCAGGGCTGGGAGGCGAAGATGTTGCGCTTGTGCTCCTCGAACCCTTCAAAATCCAACCCTTCGGACAGCTCGAGCAGCGAGGCGTCGTAATAGGAGAAGAACTTGTCGTCCTTGGCGCCCCAGTCATGGGCCCAGGCCTCAAGCATCTTGGCCAGGGTCAGGGCCGTGACCTCGCTCTCGCCCGGCTCGGCGGACCAGTTGACGTCGTTGGCGATGACCACCGGGGTGCCGTAGACGGCATCCAGGGCCACGTTCTTCATATCCGGAACCTTGAGGGCCACGCAGCCCATGGTATCGCGGGGCAGGAAGGTCTTGCCCCGGCCATGCAGCCAGATGCCGGACCCGGTCTTGCCTTTGATGCGATCGATGGGGTTGGGATAGTTCAGGGAATAGGCGATGTTGCCGTACAGCCCCCAGTCCAGCTTGCGATTGATGCGATGCCCCACGAAGTAGACGCCTTCCGGGGTGCGCATGTCGCCTTCAACGGCCTTGTCGCCCATGGACTGACCCGTGGTGCACGGAAAACGGCGAACCTCGTGCAGAGGAGACCGCTGTTCAAGGACGATCAGTTGCTGGGCTCCCTTGTCCACGGCGATGATCCGCTTCGGCCCATAGGTGTGGGAGGAGAGCATAGGCGTCCACCCCCCGGCCAGAGCCGTGGACGCGGACATGATGATTGTCAGGATGATGAAAACTACCCGCATATACTCTACTAACGCTCCTGGTTACCCCGAAACCGGATTTCGCGTCTCCCCGGCGAGCCCTATTTCCCCGCGGCCAGCCGTTGCCTGTGTATGAAGTTGGCGTTGAGCGTGAGCTCCGCCCCCTTCAGGCGTTCCCGGCAGCCTACGTTCCCCGACGCGCAGCCCTTGAGCATCTCGACGAAAGCCGTTTGATCAGACTGCCGTCCCGGGCGCACTCAGCGCCCGCAGACAGTCGAAACAATCGTCGTTTTTCCCCGGCGTCAGCGTGAAGTCGCGGCCAGCCTTGATTGGAGTTCCGTTACTTTAGTTTCCCTCAAAAACGCGGTCGAAAACCACATCCTCATACCGTTTGTAATACGAAGGGTCAAAAGCTTCGTCAAGATCGTTAGAAACGAGATGCTTATTAACTTCCGGGTCGTTACGGATCTCGTCCTCGAACTGAACGCGGTTTTCCCAGCAGCGCATGGCCACTTTCTGGACCATCTCGTAAGCTTCCTGGCGCTTGAGTCCGGTATTGATGAGCTTGTTCAGGACCCGCTGCGAGTAGAAGAGGCCAAAGGAACTCAGCAGGTTGCGCTGAATGACGTCCTCCTTGACCACGAGCCGCTCAAGCACGCCCGCCATGCGATGGAGCATGTAATCGACCAGCGCGGTGGAGTCCGGCATGATGACCCGCTCCACCGAGGAATGGGAGATGTCGCGCTCGTGCCACAGGGCCTGATTTTCCATGGAGGCCACGGCGTTGCCCCGAATGACGCGGGACAGGCCGCACAGGTTTTCGGCGGAAATGGGGTTCTTCTTGTGGGGCATGGCCGAGGAGCCTTTCTGTCCCTTGGTGAAGCCTTCCTCCACCTCGGAGACCTCGGTGCGCTGCAGGTGGCGCAGCTCCAGTCCAAGGCGCTCGATGCCACCGGCCAGCATGGCCAGGGCGGTGAAAAATTGTGCGTAGCGGTCGCGCTGCACGATCTGGGTGGAATGCGGATCAGGCTCAAGGCCGAGGTATCCGCAGGTGCGCTCCTCCAGTTCGGGGCCGGAATGGGCGAAGGTTCCCACCGCGCCGGACAGCTTGCCCACGCGGATGTTCTCGCGTGCCGCTTCGAAGCGGGCCTTGTGCCTGGCAAACTCGGCGTAGAAACCGGTGAACTTCAGGCCGTAGGTGGTCGGCTCGGCGTGGATGCCGTGGGTCCGGCCCATGCACAGAAGGCCCCGGTGTTTGAAGGCCAGCGCTTTCAGGACTTCAAGCAGCCGGTCGATGCCCTCGGCGATGATGCCGCCCGCGCGGGTCAGGAGCAGGCCGTTGGCCGTGTCCACGATGTCCGAGGAGGTGCAGCCAAGATGGATGTAGCGGGAGCTGGGACCGACCTTTTCCTCCACCGCGGAAAGAAACGCGATGACGTCGTGTTTGGTGGTCTCTTCGATCTCCAGAATGCGGTCCACATCGAAATCCGCCTTCTCGACGATCTCGTCGCAGGCTTCCTGCGGGACCTCGCCCATCTCGGTCCAGGCCCGGACCACCGCCAGTTCCACTTCCAACCAGACCCGGAACTTGTTCTCCAGGGTCCACAAAGCCCGCATCTCGGGACGGGAATACCGTTCAAGCATCGTTTTCTTCTCTCCGTGTTAGGGTGCTCGGCCGCGCGAACGGCATACTATGGCAATGGAGCCGCAAAAACTCAAGGGGCGCGGACCCAATAAAAAAAGGCAGCGGATGCTGCCTTTGACGCGCTTTTAGGACGCGGACCCGGCGCTGGACGTGTCCGCCTTCGCGGGGCACGCTGATGCCGGGGCCGTCTCGGTTTTGTCCGGTGTCTTGGTCCCGGAGTCCGCCTTGGGTGTTTGCGCTTCGCCGGGCTGGTTACCGGCGCTCTTCGCGCCGTAGCCGTCGGCGTACCACCCTCCTCCCTTCAGATGGAAAGAGGAATGGGAAATAAGCTTCTTGGATTCCCCGCCGCATTCGGGGCAGGGCACTTCCTGATCCTTGAAACCGGACTGCCACTCCTCGAAAATGGCGTGGCAGGCTTGGCATTGATACTCGTAGATAGGCATGACGTAACGTATTCCTTCAACGGAAAAGCAAATTCTCTGCGCCTCATGCGGGGCGCGGCTGATACCCAGACCCGCGCTGACGGCGGCCCGGGGGACGCGATGCGCCGCCGCAAATGCGGCGCACGCGAACGACTTGCCTTAAGCCTTGGCGGCCTTGGCTTCCTTGATGCGGGCCTTGATGGCCTTCTGACGGCGTTGACGCTTGCGGTCCAGTTCTTTCTTGCGTTCGTGCTTCTTGTGGCGTGCCATGATTGTCTCCTTAATATTTCGGCCCGGTAAGGGCATTTCTGTCTTGCGAGCCGCACTTCATATAACAACTGCAACCCCTTTGTCTACCCCTCGCGTGCCCGATTTCCCCTTGACTCGAAACGGTATGATGTCCATATTCCCGTCTCCAAGCTCAAATTCCAAAGGATCAGTACAATGCTCAGAAGCGTCAGCGTAAAAAGTGCGATCAAGGATGCCGTCGAAATATTCCAGTTCGACCAGTGGCTCCGTTTTTATTTCGTTGTCGAAAAAGACGACAAGCTGTGGATCGAGATCCCGGAAGACACGCTGAAGAAGATCGAGAAGGACCTGCCCGGCCTGTTCCCGTTCGCGGAAATGGTCAATGACGCGGAACTCGACTACCAGCGTTCCCAGGACAATGTCTGCACCTTCGTCGCCGCCCGCCTGGACGGCCAGAAGTACGAAGCCTCGGTACTGCCCCAGGTTTTCGACGACGCCAAATTCAAGGTCGAGATGTACCTGTTCAACGTCTGGCTGAAGATGCACGAGCCCCACCTGGATGAGGAGCTCATGGATTTCAACGGATGGCTTGAGATGTACGAGGGCTGGAACTCCATGGACGAGGTCAAGGAGTACCGGACCAAATTGATCGAAAGCGGCATGGACCCGCAGACCCCGGCCTGCGGCACCGCCCAGTAGCCAGCTGCCTCCACGACGCAAAAAGCCCCCGGAACCGAATAGTTCCGGGGGCTTTTTGCGTCGTGCGTGTCGTCATTTCTTCTTGCGCGGCCGCTTGTCCGGCTCCCGCTCCACCCCGGTGACCTTGCCGCCCTTGCCCGTGATGATCACCGTGGGAGGCCTGTTTCCGCCACGGTCCTCTCGTGCGCCGGATCCGTTTCGGTCATCCTGTTTGGAGGCCACGAGCAAAGAATGCGGCTGGAAGCGGACATCCGCGGCCCAAGCCGGAGAGAGCATCGAGAGAGCGATGACTGTTGTCAGGATAATCTTCTTCACTCGGGCCTCCTACTCCCGCGAAGCAAGGGGCATGCCGCCATTGAAACGCAATGATTCCGGCAAGCTGCCCCAAGACGCACAGATGGTGCGCACACAAAAGTGCGCACCGGGAACCATCTGTTCCCATTTTGCCAGATGGTATCCGGCCCATGCGGAGGCGTCAACGGTCGGCGAGCCGCAGCCTGTCGTCCAGGTAGACCGAGAGCACGGCCTTGTCCACTGCCCGCCGGGCTTCGCGGTCTGCCGGGTCCACAAAGGCCGTGAAGTTGAGCATGCCCTTCCGGGTGTAGACGATGTAGGCCATGCTCAGAACGGTCTCGCCGTTCCTGGCCACTTCCGTCTCGATGCGCAGGGTCTTCCTGTCCTGAAAATAGGTGGCGTCCTTGAAGACCGTCACCGGACCGCCGGGCAGCCGGACATCCTCGCGGATGGACCGGGCCAGGGATCGGACCAGGAAGCTGTTGAAATTGGAGATGTCGGCATCCTGCATGGTCCGGCCGGGCTTGACCTCCACCAGGAGGCTGCACGTCCGTTCGCTGCTGGGATGAACGTAGCCCGCCCGCCAGTCCGGGGCCATGGATTGCCCGGGCCAGGCGCACCCGGTTCGTTCCAGTCCGTTCAGGGAATCGGGCGGAGCCTCGGTCCAGCTCTCGGGCAACCAGATGGTATAGCCCAGATCGGCATTGTAATAGGGCAGAGACGCCCAGGCCGGGGCCGAGAAAATGATCATCGCCAAAACAGCGACGACAAAAAACAACGAGCGCATGGGGAATCCTCCGCTTCACGGCTGTGAAGCGCTCAGAGCAGGACTAAACCATACAGCAGACTGACGGTGCAGGCAACAGCTAAGAGGGGGACTTTCTTCCACCACACCCTTTTCACTTCGTCGTTTTTGCCGTATATTACAGATAAAGCTGAACAACGAAATCGGAGGATCACCATGCTGAGCTACACATGCACTGTCGAGGGAAAGGTCACCGGGGGCAATTTCCAGTCCTGGGTTCAGAGCACCGCGCAACACCTCGGCCTGACGGGCTGGGTTCGCAACATCGCCGACAACAAGGCTGAAATTCTGCTCCAGGGAGAGGCCGAGAAGTACGCAGCCTTCCGCGAACATCTCCTGGCCGAGGCGCCCATCGTGGACCGCGGCGAGATCTCCTGCAACACTATCGAATACGACAAGGTCTTTGACGTTTTCGAGATCCGGGGCTGATTCTCTCTCCACCGGATTCGTCGGCCGCCCGCCGCGCCCTCCCGGCGTGTCGGGCGGGATTTTTTTGGGCCTCGGACCGGTTTGCCCCGCCACTGAGAATACGGTAGGATTTGTGCCATGCCCAAGGCCCGCCATCTGACCATCGCCGCCAAGCTGACCATCTGGGCCTGCGCCCTGATAGCGGTCTTCTTTGCCACCTCGGCCTATCTCTTCCAACAGGTGCGAACCGACGCGGAAGTCGCTGGTCTCATGGTCACCGAGAACCACGACCTGGACTCGGCCATCCAGCGTATGCTCGAGCGTCTGTACAACGTGCAGAACAACATCCGCCGCTATCGCATCCTGGGAGGCGATCAGAACGCCGTGGGCTTTATCGTCGAAGACCTCACCCGGTTCGGCGAGATCCTCAACGAGACCATCAAAAAGCACCCCCGCTACGCCGACGAGTGGAAGGAACTGACCTCGGAATACCAGATCACCCTGGACCCGGCCAACACGCCGAACGAGAACCTGACTCCGGACAACACGGTCAGTGACTGGACCGACATATTGGAACAGTCCCTGCTCGATAACCAGGCCGATACCGAGGCGCGCCTGACGCAGCTCCGCGACGCGGGCCGCCATGCGGCGGACGTGGGCATGTACGGGCTGGCCTTCTGCCTGATCGTCGGCGTAGGCGGAAGTCTGCTGCTGGCCTGGACCCTGAACCGCTCCCTGAGCGAGGTACGCCGGGGCATCCGCGACCTGGGAACAGGGGGTACGCCCCGCGACGTGCGCATCCTGTCCCGCGACGAGCTGGGTGAGCTTGCCCTGGCCTTCAACGCCATGGCGGCGCGGCTGCGACGCGAGGAACGGATGCGCGCCGACTTCATCGCCATGCTCTCCCACGAGATACGCACCCCGCTGACCTCGGTGCGCGAGGCCGTGGACCTCATCGGCTCCGGGACCTTCGGCGAGGTGAACGAAAAGCAGAAGCGGTTCCTGGACATCGCGGAAAAGGAGTCCGAACGTCTTTCCGACCTGCTCTCGCGGCTGCTGTCCGTTTCACGCATGGAGACCCAGGAGCTGGTCCTGGCCCCGGAGCGGGTGGAGGCCGCCGGGTTGGTGGATGCCGCCCTGGAGCGGCTGGCCCCCACGGCCCGGGGAGCCGAGGCAACTCTGGAGGCCGACGTCGAGCCAGGACTGTCCGTGACCGCCGACCCCGCGCATATCAGCCAGGTGCTGACCAACCTGCTGGGTAACGCCGTCAAGTTCTCGGGCCGGGGCGGCAGAATCCGGGTGAGCGTCAAACGCAGCGGCGACGAAGCGCTCTTCAGCGTTCACGACAGCGGACCGGGCATCCCTGAGGATGAACGGGAACGCATCTTTCTCAAATACTACCGAGAGCCGGGCGTACGGGACTCCATCGACGGGGCCGGGCTGGGTCTGGCGATCTGCCGGCGCATCGTCCTGGCCCACAACGGACGCATCTGGGTCGAGAGCGAACCGGGCCGAGGCTCCACCTTCCATTTCACCCTGCCCGCAACCGCCTGAAGAGGACAAGCATGAGTAAACCGGACATCCCGACCATCATGGTGGTCGATGACGACGAGAGTATCCTGGAGGTGCTCGAAGCCCGCCTGCTTTCCGCGGGGCTGAGCCCGCTGTTGGCCGACCGGGCCGAAACCGCCCTGGAGATGCTGGCCGACGAACCCGTCGACCTGATCATCTCGGACGTGAAGATGCCCGGCATGGGCGGCCGGGGGCTGCTCAAGGAGGTCATGGAAAACTGGCCGCATATCCCGATCATCATGCTCACGGCCCACGGGACCATCCCGGACGCCGTCGGTTCCATCCAGGAAGGTGCCGTCGACTATCTGACCAAGCCGTTCGACGGCAAGGAACTGGTCCGCCGGGTCCGTGCCCGGCTTGAGGCGCGCGCGGAAGCCCCCGCCTCCACACCCCAGCCCCGGCCGTCCCGAAAGACCGCCGCTTCCGAACCGGCTCCGGGCGGAATTCTCGGCGGCCTGGCCCCTGCCATGGGCCGCTTCCTTGAGAGGCTGGAACGGGTGGCCAAGTCCACGGCAACGGTCCTGCTCTTCGGTGAGTCGGGTACAGGCAAGGAGATGGCGGCGCGCATACTGCACGAGGGCAGCCCGCGCGCCGACGGTCCGTTCGTGGTCGTGGACTGCGGCTCCACCCAGCCGACCCTGCTGGAATCCGAACTGTTCGGCCACGTCAAGGGTTCCTTCACCCACGCGGTCAAGGACAAGAAGGGGCTCATCGAGGAAGCGGACGGCGGCACCCTGTTTCTGGACGAGATCGGCAATATTTCACCGGACATGCAGGCCCGGCTGCTGCGTTTCCTGCAAGAAGGGACCATCCGCCGGGTGGGCGACAATCATGAGCGGTCCGTGTCCTGTCGAGTCGTGGCCGCCACCAATGCGGACCTGCCCGGAATGGTCGCCAGCGGCGAGTTCCGCGAGGACCTCTACTACCGCCTCAAGGTCGTCACCCTGACCATCCCGCCCCTGCGCGAACGGTGTGAGGACATCCCGGCCCTGACGGACGGCCTGCTGGCCCGCCTCTGCGCCCGCCAGCAGCGGCCCCGCGCCGAAATCTCGGACAAGGCCATGCGCCTGCTCGAATCCCATCCCTGGCCGGGCAACGTCCGTGAACTGGAGAACGCGCTGGAAGCGGCTCTGGTCTTTTGCGACGGGGACGTCATCGAACCAGACGACCTGCAACTGGAAACACCGCCCGCGAATTCTCCGGCCGCGGCCGGCTCCAGCCTGTCCCTGGAGGACAACGAGCGGGAGACCATCATCCGCGCCCTGGAGGCGGCGGGCGGGGTCAAGAAGGACGCCGCCGACCGTCTTGGCATCAGCCGCAGGGCCATCCACTACAAGATCAAAAAGTACGGCATTGGCGAGGAATAACCGGATATCCGGAGCTAATAGGCGCATGTCCGGGGTTGCGCCCGGCAAACCGCTTGTATATGTTCATGGTCACGTTACCGTCGGGCCTGTGGGCCCTGGAGAAATCTGTTCATGAGCGAAACCAAGATCCTGCTGGAATCGGGTACCAACGAGCTTGAGATCGTCGAATTCTATCTCGACGAATCCCGAGACAGGGGCGATTACCGCGGCTATTACGGCATCAACGTAGCAAAGGTTCTGGAGATCATCCAGATGCCCGAGCTGACCGAGATGCCTGAAGTCGCGCACCCGTCCGTGCTTGGTGCCTTCAACCTGCGCAACGAGATCATTCCGCTCATCGACCTGGCCGCGTGGCTGCACAAGACGCGTGCCGAAAAGGAACCGCCCAAGGTCATCGTCACCGAGTTCAACCGGACCAAAAGCGCCTTCCTCGTCTCCGGAGTGACACGCATCCACCGCATCGGCTGGCAGGAGGTGGAGGCTCCGACCAATTATGTCTCCTCCCTGACGGTCAACTCCATAACCGGCGTGGTCAAGATATCCGGCAGAATCACCTTCATTCTGGACATGGAGAAGATCTGCAAGGACCTGAACCCCGGCAGCGAGCCCGACCTCGAGGCGTCGAACAAGGTTCGCGAGGCCATTGTCCACAAGAAGTACCGTGTTCTGCTGGCCGACGACTCCACCATGGCCCGCAACATGATCGCCGGTATCCTGAACTCGGCCGGATTCAAGGTCCATACCGAGGAAAACGGCGAAAAGGCCCTGCAGTACCTGCTCAAGACCAAGGCCCTGGCCGCGGCCGAGGGGCGTCCCTTGGACCAATACGTCAACCTGGTGATCTCGGACGTCGAGATGCCTTCCATGGACGGCCACACCCTGACCCGTCGCATCAAGGATGACGCCGATCTGCGCCACCTGCCGGTCATACTCTGTTCTTCCATCATCACCGGAACCCTGCACCACAAAGGCATCGCCGTGGGCGCCGACGCCCAGGTCTCCAAGGCCGAACTGGGCGAACTCGCTCCCAAGGCGATGAAGCTGCTCGAAGAGCAGGCCGAATAGCTCCGCATCGTAAAGGCAAAGAACCCATGAAATCCTCCGTCGCCAAGAAGTTCTTCGCCTATTTGGCCAAGCACTATCCGGTAATGTGCGCCTCGGGCGCATTCCCGCTCATGCCTCCCGTAACCGACGCGTCCAAATGGCTGGACCGGCTCGACGATCTGTCCGGCCGGAACATTGTCCGGCACGTGGCCGCACTCACGACCTTTCGCAACAATTTTCTGGCCGAGGCCGAAAAGGCTTCCGAACCTTCGGAAAAATCGCGGGCCCTGGCCCTGGCTCTGAACGCTGGTGGGGTTATCGCAGAACTGGACGGCATCCGCGCATGGGAGCACGCCCCGGAACTCTATCTGCAGGTCGCCTTCACCGGCCTGGAGCAGGCAGCCGACATGCCTGCCAAGAACGACAAGGCCCGGCAGAAACGATTCATCAGCCGCCTCAAGGCCGTGCCCGCCATGCTGACCCATGCTACCGAGAACATCGAGGCCGCCAGCCCGACCAGCCGGTCCACGTCCCAGACCATGATCCGGGACTGCGCCCGCTACCTGACCGAACTGGGCGGGCAGGAGCTCGGACGGGCGGGCAAGGCGCCCCGCTTCCTGGCTGATGCCCTGGCGGCCCTGCGCGAATACGATCGGTTCGTCACCTCCAGACCCGTGATCCCGGACCCGGACGGCCCCTCCTTTGCGTACATCGCCGAGAATGTCCTGGGCACGGACCGCTCCGTGGAGGAGTTGCGCGACCTGGCCGAGGCCGAGTTCGAATCGCGCCTGGCGGCTCTGGAAAGGCTACAGAACGAGATCGGCGGCGGGTCGTGGCGTGAGTTGTATGAGGGGTATGAAGGCCCGTCCGATGACGGTCTCGCTCCCCTGGACCTGATCATCCGGGAAATCCATCGGCTTCGCGCTTTTATCCAGGAAGGTCCCCTGGCTGGCGTATTCGCGGACTCGGGCCTGCGCATCGAGCCCCAGCCCCGCCATCTGGCCTCCATCCTGCGGCCCATCCACCATGACCCCGTGCTCGGAGCATGGGAAAACGAGCCTTCGCGTTGCTACGTCAACCCGCAGATTTTCTCCGGCAACCGGTTCCGCGACACCCCGGCCCATCTGGCCCGCATGCGCCGCGAATTTCCGTTCATGGCCGCGGCCCAGACCTATCCGGGCAGGCACCTGCTCGACTCCCAGCGCCGCGCCCTGGCCGATCCCTTCCTTTGTCAGGTGACCAACCCCGTGTTCATGGCCGGTTGGCTCGCCTTTGCAGAGCAACTGCTGGATGAACTGGGCTATCTGGAAAGCGACCTGGACCGGTTGGTCCTGCAGGTACGCGGCCTCAGACGAGCGGCCCTGGCGCGCATAGACACCGAACTGGCCCTGGGAGCCCTGGACCAGGACCACTGTCTGGAGATCCTGGAGCGGGCCGGTTTCACTCACGAAGAGGGGCTGGCCGAGGTCAGATTCATCCGCACCACTCCGGGCCACCGCACCATGCCCGTACTCGGCCTGCACGAACTGACCGAGCTGCGACGCGCGTGGCGGCTGGACCTGAAGCTCTTCTGTAAGGCGCTGTTCGCCGAAGGACAGATGCCCCTTGCATCCATCGCCCGGCGCCCGGTGCGCTAACGTCCACAAAGATTTGAGGAATTAGAGGCTGGACAGGTTGCCCAGGGCCGACAGGTGTGTGGCCTTGGTCACCTTGACCTGTTCGGAAAGCGATTCGATATTCTCGATATTGTTCAGGAAGAAGTTGGTCAGCTCAGCGTCCAGCTTGCCTTCCTCCACTTCCTTGGCGAGGATCTTGATGGCCTCGCTGCGGGTGTAGGCCGGCTTGTAGTGTCGCTCCTGAGTGACCGCGTCGTAGATGTCCACGATGGCCATCAGGCGGCTCTGAAGCAGGATGTCCTCGCCCTTGATTCCGTCGGGATAGCCCGAACCGTCCATGCGTTCATGATGCTGACGGATGATGGTCAGCAGGTTGCCGTAGCCGTCCTGCATGGGGATATGCTGGAGGATCCGTTCGCTCTCGGCCGGGTGACGCTGGATTTCGCGGCGCTCGTCACGGGTCAGGTTGCCGTAGGTCAGCAGCAGATTCTCCAACTCGTCGTCGTAAAGATAGCGCAGGTTGGTTCCGTTGCGACGCATGACTCTTTCGCCCAGCTGTTCCACGAATTCCAGGGAGGCGGCGTCCGGGACCATGGCCTTGTTCACGTCGCACAACTGCTCGAAGGCCCGCCCCCAGTCGAAGTCGTCAAACTGTCCCAAAAGCTGGAACCGCGCCCGGACCACTTCCATGCGCCGCTCCGGCAGCCGGGTCCGCTTGGTCAGGACGTCTTCCTTGATGCCGATCTTGCCCACGTCGTGGAGAATGCCCGCATAATAGATTTCGCGCAGTTCATCGTCGGTGAACGTCCGTTCCTGATACCCTCCGGCCTCGTTCAGGGCGTATCCGAAGGCCGTGGCCAGATGCGCCACGCGCTCGGAGTGGCCCGCCGTGTAGGGGTCCCGCGAGTCGATGGCCTCTGCAAGGGCCTGCAGGATGGCGTCCATCAACTTCTGGATACCCTCGAAGTTGAAGGCGTTGGAGACCGAAATACCCGCCACCGAAGCCAGGGTGGTCAGGCTGCGCCGATGGGCGGCCTCGAAGACCCCGGTGTTTCGGGAGGCCAGGATGAGTACGCCCTCACACCGGTTGGGTGAGTTGATGGGGATGAGTATCATGGACCCCAGGTCGGGAAGCTCGTTGTCCCAACGGCCCTCCTTCGACAGGTCGTTGACGATTTCCCCGCGGCCGGCGCGGGCTACCTCCTGAAACAGGACGCTGTCCACCATGGGCTGGAGATAGGTGCCGAAAGGGAAACCGAATTGCACGGCCAGCCGGAACACCTTGCGCGAAGGCTCCAGCAGAAAAATCATGCCCAGCTCGCCGGGGTAGTTCTCCAGACGGCATTCGTCGATGAGCGCGTTGACCACGTCGCGCATGTGCAGGGAGGTATTGATGTTCGGCACCGAACGATGGAACAGGGCCAGTTCGCGATACTTGGCCAGGGCCTCTTCGGCGATGGACCGCCGGGCATATTCCATGTCCACCAGTTCCTGGATGGAATAGGCGAGAAAATTCAGGAACCGGTCGCACTCTTTCTTGTCGCCGGGCTCTTCGGTGAGCATGAACAGCCGACCCGAATGGATATCGTCGAAACGGATGGGGACGCTGCTCACCCCCGGGTTGTCCTCAACGAAGTCGCCCGCTGAGGCCGGTCCCTCCACGACACTTACCTCGCCCTCGAAGCTGATGGCCAGCGAACACCGACCGCCAGCAAGCTCCGCAGCCTTGCGGAGAAGGTTGCGCACCACGCCGGGCCGTATGTATTTCTTCAAAGGTGTCATGCAGAGGGATACGTCCGAAAACGGGTCCGGTTACAGCTCGAGCAGCTCCTTGGACACGCGCAGGATCTCATCCGGATCAAAGGGTTTGGTCATGTACATCATGGCACCCAACTCCAAACCCTGTTTGCGGTCCACTTCCTGCCCCTTGGCGGTCAGCAGGATAATCTTCACATCTTTCAACGCCGTGTCGTCCTTGATGATCCGACAGACTTCGTAGCCGTTCATCTTGGGCATCATGATGTCGAGAAAAACCAGATCCGGCTGCTTGCTCCGGATGAATTCCAGCCCTTCCTCACCGTCCGAAGCCGTGTACAGATCCACTTCGAACTCGTCCTCCAACTCCTCGAGCGTCTGCTCGAGCAGCATTTTGATGTGGACCTCGTCATCAACTATGAGGATCTTCTTGGCCATCACTCATCTCCTTGAAGCATACCGGTTGAATTGAAACTCGATCACTGCCCCCAATTGTACGATCATGCCATAAGAAGGCGGGGTATCGCAATTGGAATAACAAGGTGACCCCCCTATCCCTTGCAGGCAAAGGGCGGAAGGATGATCACCGAAACCCCGTTGAGACCGGATAGACGTTCCAGCTCCACCTCGCCGATCACATCCGAGGAAATGAACAAGGTCCCCTTGAACCCGCCCTCCACCATGGGCCAGAATTCCTGGGCCGTGGCAAAGGTCACCTCGCCCGAGCACAGGACCCGCAGGCCGTTGAGGTCGCACTCGTGACCTCCGAGCACGATGCAGGCGTCGCCGCAGGCCTTGCCGCGCAGCAATGCCTCGGCCGCGGCAAGCACGGTGGCGTCATCCACGGGCTTGATCAGGGACATGTCTCCGGCCTCGCCCTCGGCCCCGTTCAGGGCGGTGATCACCAGGATGGGGATGTCCCGCGTCTCGGGAAATGTCCGCAGCCGTGCGATGACCTCATGCCCATCCATGCCGGGCATCATGATATCCATGGTGATCAGGTCGGGCAGCACGGACCGTGCCGTGACCACCGCGTCCGGCCCGTTGGCCGCCTCGCACACGGTGTAACCGCGTTCCTCGAACACCTGCGAGAGGTACTCGATGAGGGCCGGATCGTCGTCCACCACCATGACTACGGGCGTGGTCCGATTTCTGCCGACGCCATCGACGCCCTCGGTCCCGGGTGCACGGCAGGCATCCGGCTCGTCCTCGTCCGTTCCGGGACTGGCCTCGGCCAGGGGAACGGTGAAGGAAAAGATGCTGCCCTTGCCGGGTTCGCTCTCGACCCAGATGGAACCGCCGTGACGCTCTACGATCTGCCTGCAGATGGGCAGCCCGAGGCCGGACCCTTCGGGCTTGCCGGTCAGGGTGTCCCCCACCTGCTTGAACTTGTCGAAAACCATGCGCATGTCGGCCCGGTCTATGCCGGTACCGTTGTCCTGGACCGAAATCCGGACAAAGCCGCCCTCGTGCGCCGCCGAGCAGCGGATGGGGCCGACGTCTGTGAACTTGACGGCATTGGACAGGAGATTGACCACCACCTGGACCAGCCGATCCCGGTCCCCGCGCACCAAAGGCAGATCGCGCGCCGCGTCCACCTCGACAGCAAGCCCCTTGGCCTGCCACATGCCGCGCGTGGCCTCCACCGACTGACGCAGGACACCGTCCACGGACACGTTCTCGTCGCGCCATTGAACCTCTCCGGCCTCCATGCGGGCGATATCCAGAACGTCGTTGATCAGTTCGGTCAGCCGTTCGGCCTCGGCCACGATGATGTCCATGTTGCCGCGCACCTGGCTGATGGGCTTTTCCACCCCCGTTTCCCCGTTCAGCAGGGGGAACACATACCTCTCCAGCTTCTTGCGGATGATCTTGGAGAAGCCGAGCACCGAGGTCATTGGAGTGCGTAGCTCGTGGGAGACCGTGGAGATGAAGTCCGTTTTGAGCTGGTCCAGTTCCTTTTCACGGGTGATGTCCCGGATCAGCAGAACTCCGCCCAGGCATTGGCGGTCCGGGCTTTCCGCGAAAATGGACGAGCCCACGGCCTTGCCTATCCGCCCACGAGACAGGGGAATCTCGGCGGAGAGCACCTCGGTGGTGCACCGACGGATGCGCTCCGCCAGGCCCGTAACCTCTTCGGGAAAGAGCCGGGCAGGAGACCGTCCCTTGCACGGGGTATCGTCCAGGTCGAAAAATTCGCGCATGGCCGGGTTCAGGACCGATACGGCCCCGGTCACGTCCACCACCAGCAGTCCGTCGGCCAGGTTGTCGATGATGGCCGACAGGTAGGCCATGTGGTCGCGCAGGTCCGCGGTTGCCTTGTCCACCTCGCTCTCCATCTCGGAAAACAGCAGGGACAATTCCTGGCCCATGGACATCATGGCCCGGCCGAGCACCTCCAACTCATCCCGTGTGCGGATGTCGATGGTGGCCGAAAAGTCGTGCGCAGCCAGCTTGCGGGCAAACTCCGTCAACTGCCCCAGTGGCCGGGACACGCGCCGCATGACCAGGTAGAGGATGCCTACGCAACCCCAGAAGATGAAGAAAAGCAGAAGTTGCAGCTTGAGGACCACATCCCAGAAGTAGGCCAGGATCAACTCCTTTCCCATGCCCACGTGCACGAACCCGGCCAGCCCGCCCAGGACCGGTGCGCAGATGTCGATGACCCGGCCATAAGGCGGAATCTCCAGCGAAGAGATGGCGATCTCGTGACGCAATCCTCGCACATCATGGAGCATGGGCGGGAACTCGGGAACGAAAGTGTGCGAGACCACCAGCCCGTCGGCGTCCACGACAAAGACATAGGCAACGCCCTCGATCTCCAGATACTGGTCGATCATGGACTGGACCGTGGCCGCGTCGCGGTTGAGCAGGATTTCCTGGCTGGCCCCGGCGATGGACTGGGCGATGGCCGTCCCCTTGCTGACGTATTCGCGTGTCATCAGACCATACAGGGTCCAGGCGGTCATGACCGCAGTCGCGCTGGCAATGACCCCGAACAGGCAGAAGGCGATCAGGCCCGTCTTCTTGAACAGGGACATGCCCCTTATCGTTGCCATGCCTGCCACTGCCTTTCGTCCATGGGCATGAACTTGCCGCCCCGAACGGTGGTGAAATAGATTCTGTCCAACCCCTGGTGACGGTCGGGGCCGAAACGCAGCGGCACGTCGATGCCGATATCCATTTTGGACTGGGATTCGGCCGCCGCCTTCAACCCCGTCGCCGGGGAGGCGTCATAGGCCTCCAGAATTCGGGCCATGGCCTTGGCGTTGAGAAACCCTTCGAAGCTCGTGAAACTGTAATGCAGGGGAACATAATCCGAGGCGGCCGTTGACGGAACCTTGGGCGCGAAAAGATCCATGAACTCACGGTACTCCCGAACAGCCGGCAGGCTCAGATCCTCGTAGCTCGGAACCACCTGGGAATTGACCAGATTGGAGGTATAGTCACGCCCATTATCATGCCCCGCCTTCTGCAGCAGGGTGAGCATTTTTTCGCTGCCCACAAAGGATACGTTGGCAATGGGCACATCGAGCCCCATGTCGCGGGCGTCGCGGACAAAGGCGGCACAGGCCGCGTACGAACCGATGGACAGAACCGCGTCCGGATCGCCGCGCATGACGATCTCCACCTGCCGCTTCATGGACTCGGCGAAACGGGCCCCGCGCCGATAGGTGGCCTCTGCCACCAGTGCGTAGCCATGCGACTTGAGCGCCCGGTGCGCCCCGTCCCAGCCGCTGCGGCCAAAGGCGTCGGCCTGGTAGAAGACCGCCAGCCGCTTGCGGTTCAGGGACATGAAGCGGTCCACCAACCCGGCCAGCTCTTCGCGGTAGGAGGCGCGCAGGTTGAAGACGTATCGGTCATACGGAGGCTCACGCTGGGGCTCCGCCCCGGAAAACGGGAAAAAGAGCAACTTTCGCCTGCCGCCGTACCCCTTGAGCAGGGGCAGGATGCGGGTCACCGTGGGTGTGCCGACGTAGCTGAACAGGCACAACGGCTCTTGGTCCCGCAGAAACCGGATGGTGTTGTCGATGGCCGGGCCGGGCTGGTAGCCGTCGTCCATGATGCGGATGGAGATCGGCTTGCCGTTGATGCCGCCGTGGCTGTTGAGAAAGGAAAAGTAGGCCATGGAACCCCGGTAGAGTTCCACCCCCAGCCCTTCGCTGGGACCGGTGAAGGCGGCGGACATGCCGAGGACGTACCCGTCCCCACCCGCCATGGCCCGGGATTTCGGGCCGGCCACATATGCCAGACACAGGACCAGCAGGACGATCCAGCAGCGAGCCCTGCCGGACATTATGCCGCACTCCATCGTTTCGCCATATTCCTCCTCACTTCAGCCAAGCCTTTGATCAACGCATACCATGCAGATTACATATTGAAAAGATTGTTGTAATCACTTTTTCTATCAATCATAGCACGCCCTATCGGGAATCTCGACCTGCCCCGGTTTAGCGCGCTGCCGCACCCTTGCCAAGGAACATCATGTACAGTAATTCTTGCTTCCGGTCAGGACGTCGGCGCACCGGACATCCCGCGCCGCCCTGCCGCCCATCTTCGAAACCATCCACCAGGAGTATACGACCGCCATGTGTGGTATCGCCAGTTTCTTAAGCAATAAAAAATGGTTGGAAATAACGGACACCGGCTGGCTTCTCACCCTTGAGAGCACCTTCTCCGCTCTCCGCGAAACCCCGGATCTCCTCGCCGCCACCGAGCCGCTGTCCGCGTTGGCCGGTCGGTTTTATGATCTGATGTCCTTCGGGCTGCATATGCGGCTGGTGGGGGACGCCGAGGCGATGCGGGCGTTGTCGGGGATTCGTGACACCATCCGGAGCCTGCGCAATGCGGCGGCCGTGAAGCTGGAGCAGGGTCCGCGCACGGACGAGCTGGAGTCGCTGCGCGAGGCCCTGGACGACTACCTGTGGCAGATCGAGCGCGAGGTGCTGGTCAATGTGGAGCGGACCCTGGCGTTGATGCCCGGGGATCTGGCCGCCGACCCCGAGGTGCGCGACCGGCATTTTCTGGCCTGGGGGGCCGAGCAGGTGCTCCAGTCCATCGACAAGCTCGAGGTGCGCGGCCGCGACTCGGCGGGCGTGGCCCTGGCCTTTGTCCTGCCCGAGGGCGTGGACCCGGAGGCCGCTCTGACCGCGGCGCAGCAGCAGGAACTGGCCGACCGCTCCGCCATCGGCAACGCCGACACCCGGCAGGTGCTGGTGCGCAAGCTGGCCGACGGCCGGACCGCCTGCCGCTTCCTGTACAAGGTCGCCCAGCTGGTGGGCCAACTCGGCGACAACGGCGCGGCTCTGCGCGAATTCATAAAGCATGACGAGCTGTTGTGGGCCATGTCCGCAGGCTTGCAGACGCTCAACATCATCGCTCACACCCGCTGGGCGTCCAACGGAATCATCTCCGTGCCCAACTGCCACCCGGTGGACGGGCTGGTCGAGGGCGACATGTCCACGGGGTTGGAAAAGACCATGTTCGTACTCAACGGCGACGTGGACAACTACCGCACCCTGGTGGAGGAATCCGTGCTGGCCAAGGGCGCGCACATCCCGCCGGCCATTTCCACCGACGCCAAGATCCTGCCCGTGCTCTTCCACCTGGGCGTGGAGGAGAACGACGACGCCGAAGAGCGGTTCCGGGACGTGCTCCGGCGCTGCGAGGGCTCCCTGGCCGTGGTCATGCAGAACCTGAACGATTTCGACTCGCAATTCCTGGCCCAGAAGGGCTCGGGCCAGTCCTTCTACATCGGCCGCACCCAGGACGGCTGGCTGGTCGCCTCCGAGGCCTACGGCATGGCCGCCCGCGCCCGCTCGTCCTTCCCGGTGGCCGTGCACCGTCAGGGCGGCGTGTCCGTGGTGCTCAAGGACACCGATCCGGCGGGCGCCATCCCGGTGGCCCGCTACCTGGACAACGGCGAGCCCGTGGAACTGGCCGAGGAGAAGATCGAAATCTTCTCGCGCGACATCTTCCGCGGCGAGTACGCCCACTACATCGAGAAGGAAATCCATGAGGCCCCGGACTCGGTGCGCAACACCCTGCACGGCAAATATCTCAAGAAAGACGGCGAGGTGGCGTTCCTGCCCGAGGGGTTCGGACGCGGTCCGGCCCTGGTCGAGCGGCTCAAGGACGCCTCCCGGCCCATCCGCCGGATCATCAGCGTGGGCCAGGGCACGGCCGCCGTGGCCGCCATGGCCGTGGCCCAGCTGCTGCGCCGCACCCTGGCCGAGACCGGCATCTCCATCGAGTCCTACACCGGCTCCGAACTGATCGGTTTCATGGGCGACGAGCGCATGGACGACGTGTTCCTGATCCCGGTCTCGCAGTCGGGCACGACCACGGACACCAACCGGGTTGTGGACCTGTGCCGCGACCGGGGCGCGTGGGTCAACTGCATCGTCAACCGGCGCAACTCGCCCCTGGTCCAGAAGTCGGACTCGCACATCTACACCTCCAACGGCCGCGACGTGGAAATGGCCGTGGCCTCGACCAAGGCGTTCTACTCCCAGATCGCGGCGGGCAAGCTGCTCTCGCTCTGGCTGGCGGACATCCTCGGGACCATGGACAAGCCGTCCATCTTCACGGAAGTGGAGGCGTTGGAAGGGCTGCCCGCCAAGATCGACAAGGTGTTGGAGAACAAGGAAGCCATCGCCGAGGTCGCCCGCAAATACGCGCCCGTGCACCGCTACTGGGCGCTGGTGGGCAACGGCGCCAACTGCATCGCGGCCCAGGAAGTACGCATCAAGCTGTCGGAATTATGCTATAAATCCATCCCGTGCGACGTCACGGAGGACAAGAAGCATATCGACCTTTCCACCGAGCCGCTGACCCTGGTCATGGCCTCGGATCTGCCGGAGATGGTCGTTACGGACACGGTCAAGGAGACCACGATCTTCAAGGCGCACAACGGTTCGCCCATCGTGTTCTGCGCCGAGGACGAGGACCGCTTCGACCGCGTGGCCGAGGCCACGGTCAAGGTGCCCCGCGCTGGCGGCGGCCTGGACTTCGTGCTCGAAACCGTGGCCGGGCATTGGTGGGGCGTATCGGCGGCCAAGGCCATCGACGGCCACGCCGAGCCGTTCCGCAAGGCCCGCGTGCTCATCGGCGAGATGCTCGAGGACACGGCGACCTTTGACCGCAACAAGCTGCTCGTCGCCCTGAACGAGTGCAACGAGCGCATCGCTTCGGGCGCCACGGACTCGGCCCTGCCCGCCCGCGTGGCTGCCGCGCTTGCCAACTACATGCTCTGGCTGGTCAACCAGGCCCAGGCCATTCAGGCCACCGAGGCCCGCCTGGCCGACATCCTGACCATCCTGAACAAGGCCATCGAGGAAATGACCCGCCCCATCGACACCATCCGCCACCAGGCCAAGACCGTCACCGTTGGCATCAGTCGGCCTCAGGGCTAGACGACCCAACACGGCATAGGAAAAGGCCCCGGCATCTCCAATCGGATGCAGGGGCCTTTGCATTTCAGACGGCTGTTTCAGCTATCGCGTCGCAGCAACTCACGCTCGGCAGCATACCACATGGCCACCACCGGCACGGTCAGCGACCTGTGGAATCTATTCTTCAGAGGCGTGAGGGAGAGCCAGAATGCGCCGTGCATAGGCCCTGTCAAAGGCGGCGTGCAGACTGTTCGGAACCCATTTGCCGAGTATTCCGTAGAGCTGTTTCGATTCCACCAGCCGGGCCAGGGCCTGATTGATGTGTGCCATGATCTCAACGCCCTCCTTGGTCCGAGAGCAGGCCATGTACCCGAAGATGGGAGCCGCCGGACATTCCGTAGCCTGGACCAGCGCTATGCGGTCCCGGACACCCTCCTCGCCCGCCTTGTACCAGATGCCGGGGCTGTCGTGCACGAACCAGTCGATCCGTTTTTCGAGCAGCATGTGGAGGAGCTGCCCCACATCATGTGCGGCGGCGGTGCGGTGCTGATCGGAATTGTTCATCAGCGGCGCCACGAAACGCGAAAAGTACCCGTAGTTCACCCCGGTGATATAGCCGAAGGTCTGCGCCTGGTCCGCAGCCAGGTAGGCCAGTGAAGTCCTTCCCTCCGGAGCCAGTCGCCAGAGGTCCTCGCGGCGCATGACGATGGTCATGGAAAAAGTCACGCGGCACGGAATATCGGAATAAAGGGTATACTCCTCCCGCTCAGGGGTCTTGAGAAGCCCGCAGACCACCATCGACTCGCGCCCTGTATGCAGTTCTTCCATTATGCGCTGGGGGCTGGCCTGTATCAGGACATGCTCGTATTCCGGCAGTTCCCCCTGCACCGCCCGGACCACGTCTATGCCCATGCCCGAAGGCGGCGCTTCGCCATCGGCTATAAAGTGCGGAGGGAGATTGAAATAGGGCCAGTAAACGACGGGTTTATCCCCGGCGCGCACTACCCCCGCGATCTCGGTCAACAAAATCAGGGCAAAAACGACAGTATATAGGGCGCTACGCATTATTCATTGATTCGATAAATATTCTTGTCTTGAAATGATAGATTGGGCTGATTTCGTTAAAGACGGTGGGGCAGTAAAAGCACCATTCCGCGTTCATGGCAACCAAATATTCGTGTAAACGATATAATGTCACACCCTGCAGCCTTACGACAGAGCGGCTCGATCTGACCGGAAGCCCTGTCAGGCTGTGCAAAACCGTCTCGACATGGTATTCTGAAAGACCGATGCCATCTTCAAACCACCCTCACCACAGACCGGAGGCAACCATGCACAGATATATATCCCTTGCCACGCTTCTCCTGATTTTTCTGGTTGCAGGCAGTGCCGCAGCCGAACCCTATTTCTCGCCGGAACGGACCGAACCGGTCGAAAACATCCGGACGACCACCCTGCTCACCGGGCTTGAACACCCCTGGGCCATGGCGTGGCTCCCGGACGGCGGGCTGCTGATCACCGAGCGGACCGGACGGGTTCGCCTGCTCAAGGAAGGTGAACTCTCGACCATACCCGGCGCGCCCGAACCTCTGGTCTACGGGCAGGGTGGGCTGCTGGACATCGCCCTGCACCCCGATTTCGAGGAAAACCGGCTGGTATACTTCACCCTGTCCACGGGGACGGAGTCGGCAAACCATACCGCCCTGGCCCGGGCGCGCTACGACGGCAAGCGGTTCGTCGACGCAGAGGTGCTGTTCACCGCCTCTCCGGCCAAGTCCGGAGGGCAGCACTTCGGGTCGCGCATGGCCTGGCTGCCGGACAAGACCCTGGTCCTGTCCGTGGGCGACGGCGGCAACCCGCCCCAGCGCGTGGACGGCATGCTCGCTCGTGAACAGGCCCAGAATCCGGCCTCGCACCAGGGCAAGCTCCTCCACCTCAAGGACGACGGGTCCCCGGCGGAGCCTCCGGCCTTTGCCGCCCAATCCGCCGCACCAGGCCTGTACACCATGGGGCATCGCAACATCCAGGGTATGGCCTACGACTCTCTGCGCGGCACCCTGTGGGTCAGCGAGCACGCCGCCCGCACCGGCGACGAGATCAACCGCATAGAACCCGGGCGCAACTACGGCTGGCCCAAGGCGTCATGGAGCAAGGAGTACACCCTGCCCATGGACGTGGCGGACCACCACTCCCTGCCCGGAATGGTCGACCCGGTAGTGGTCTGGAAGTGGCGTTTCGCGCCCTCGGGCCTACTGGTCTACACCGGCGACGCCTTCCCGTCCCTCAAGGGCAATCTCATCGCCGGGGGGCTGCGTAGCGAGACGATCCGGTTCATTGAACTGGACGGCAACGGAACGGTCCTCGGCGACCGGAATCTGAACATGGGCCACCGCGTCCGCGACATCCGCCAGGGACCGGACGGGCTGATATACGTGCTCACCGATGAAGACGATGGACGTTTGATCCGCCTTGAACCTCGCTGATTTGGGAGGGCTTGGGCAATTTACTTCCACCCCTTGATCGGCTAGCATGGACAGTGTCCGGCCCTCTCGCGCAAAGGGCCGGACACTTTTCGAAAAAACCAATTAATCGAGTTGTCCGCAACTTTTCGCGGACGCCGCAAAGGACCTTCTCATGCAGATGACCGTCACCACTCCGGCCCTGCTTTTCCCGGCCATCTCCCTGTTCATGCTCGCCTTCACCAACCGCTTTCTGTCTCTTGGCGCGCGCATCCGCACCCTGCACGACCAGTACCGGCAGCACCCCGACAAAGCCATCCTCGCCCAGATCGACAACCTGCGTAAGAGAGTTCACATGATCCGGCATATGCAGGGGTTCGGGGTCATGTCCATGGTCGCCTGCATCTTCTCCATGATCTGCATCTTTCAGGAGTTTGAACTTGCCGGACAGATCATGTTCGGCGTCAGCCTGCTCTTCCTCATCCTGTCCATGGTCTACTCCTTCCTCGAAATCCGTATCTCCCTCAACGCTCTGGAGATCCTCCTTCAGGACATGGACCAGCGATAGAAACACGCCGTCTTCCCCCTTTCTCATCCTGCGGCAATGCCTTGATGCCGCTTCGCGGATGTACGGACGCGTGAACGATCTTGCGCGGAACTACGGGCACGCCCCAACCCAAGGCACATGGAAGTTTCGGAGAGTTTAGGGAAGCGCCCCGGAAGCAACGCAAAAGGGCCCGGACTTTGTCCGGGCCCTTTTGCGTGCGTCGATTGAAAGCGGCTAGATGTAGAGGGTCTTGAAATTCTGTTTGACGTCGGGGAACCGCTTGAATTCCTTGTACTCGCGAGCGGCCTTGCCCATATAGCCGACCAGCTGCGAGACCATGCTTCCGCGCGGGATCTTGCGGCTCCAGGATTTGACCACCAGATCGCCGTTGGTCTGCAACTCCACGGCAAAGACCAGGACGGTTTTCGGGGTAATCTCGGCCTCGTGACCGACGGTATCTATGACCAGATCGACCTTGGAGAAGGTATCGCGATACTTGGCCACGGCCTGATTGATGGTGAGGATTTCCTGTTCTGACAGGGACAGTTGCTCGAGCGAGACCGAGCCCCGCACGGAGACCAACCCGGACAACCCGCGTTCGGGCACGCCCGGCCGGAACAGATCGGTCTGAAAGTAAACCAGCCCTGCCACGGCTATGAGGAAAAATATGGCAAAGAAGCCCACGGGGGAACGCTTCCCGGCACCTGCCTTTTTAGGCATAATACAAACCGCCTTAAAATCAATCTTTCCAACATGAAAGAATGTGGAAAACACATACGGCAGTCAGAGAAATAAACCATTTGACGCCGGTTGGCAACGCTTTTCGGGGATGGCGGCCCGGCGCAAAGGCGCGCTGCGGAACGGCTGAAGGCCCCTTTTGGGCGATAACGGACATGGGATTTACGAACCCGTTATTAATCAGGCGTTTAAATTGAGCGTGTCAATCCTTATAGTTGTAGGATACACGCTGTTGTTGTATGCTTCGCAATCATGACGGAGCAAAACATGCCTGAAATCCGCATCTCGGTGGACCAGCTCCGACCGGGGGTCTTCATCCGACTGGAAGCGACCAGTTGGTTTGAACACCCCTTCCTGTTCAGCAATTTCAAGATCAAGGACGAAGACCAGATCGCCCTGATACAGAGTCTGGGGATCTCCCACGTCATCTGTATCCCCGAGAAATCGGATGTTCTGCCCGCCGCCCCGTCCAAGCCAATCCAGGATGCCCCTGCAGCCGAAAAATCGATCCCGCGCGAGGTCATCGACCAGCTGTGGGAGGTCAAAAAGGAGCGCACCCGGCGGCTGAAGCAGAAAAAGGAACGCATCGCCCTGTGTGAAAAGCGATTCAACACCTGTATCAAGACCTTCAACGACATCCTCAAGGGGGTTGTCGCGGGGCAGGATGAGGCGGCCGTGGCCGCAGCGGATTTCGTCTCGCGCCTGGCAGACTATTTTCTGGGCGACCGGGAATCCACCCTGCACCTGATGAACGTGGTCGACCGGGGCGAATCGGCCTACTCGCATCCCATGAACGTAGCCGTGCTGTCCATGATCGTCGGCAAGGAGGCCCAGCTGAACGCCGAGGAGATGACCGTGCTCGGACTGGGCGCGCTGTTCCATGACATCGGCAAGGAAAGGCTGCCGAAGACCCTGCTCAAGAAGCGCGGCGAGCTGACCCGCCCTGAACAGGAACTGATGGAACGCCATTCGGCCTACGGTGCGGACATGCTGTCGGGCATCGACATCTTCCCGCCCGGCGCGGCCACGGTGGTGGCCCAGCATCACGAGCGGACGGACGGTTCAGGCTATCCGCGAGGACTCGGGGGCGAGGACATCAACAGGCTGGCGCGCATGGTGGCCATTGCCGACGCCTACGACAACCACTGCAACCGGCCCGAACCCATGGAGTCCCTGACCCCGTATCTGGCCCTGTCGTACATGTACGGCCAGCAGAAGCACCTTTTCGACGTGGGGCTGCTCGCCCTGTTCATCCGCTGTCTGGGCGTGTATCCGCCCGGCACCGTGGTGGAGCTGTCCAACGGCGAGGTGGGCATGGTCATGGCGGTAAACCCCAAAAACCAGCTCAACCCCAGCGTCATGCTCTACGATCCGGACGTACCCAAAAAGGAAGCGCTCATCGTGGACCTGGCCGACGAGCCGGACCTGCGCGTGGAAAAATCCATCCGTCTGGCCCAGCTTTCCCGTGAAACTCTCGAATACCTCTCCCCCCGCACCCGCATCACCTACTACGTGGAACCCGGTTCCTAGCCCGCTCATCAGGCCAGCGCGTCCCGCCGCACCAGGCCGATAATCGCGCCCAGCGCGCCTGTCAGAACCAGCAGCAGTGTGCCGTAGGCCATGGACAAACCGATCTCGTATTCGAAGATGGCGTTGACCATGGCGATGGACATGGGTTTGTTGGAGGCCGTGTAGAGAAAGGCCGAGACCGTGTATTCCCCCACGCTGTGGATGAAAACCAGCAGGAACCCGGCCAGCAGTCCGGGCGAAAGCATGGGCAGGGCCACCCCCCTGAACGTCTGGAACCGGCTCGCCCCCAGGCTGGCCGAGGCCTCCAGCAGTGTCGTGCTCAGGTTCTGGAAGGAGACGTGCACGATCTTGACCACGATGGGCAGGGATTTGATGAAGTATCCCAGCGGCAGGAGGAAGTAGGAACCCAGCAGAATGGCGTTGAAGGCGAAGACATTGGGCGTGCTGTTGGCGTTGATCAGGTTCACGGCTATGGCGCTGGCTGGCATGGCCCAGGGCAGGATGACCATGAACTCGATCAGCCAACGCAGCTTCATGCGGGTCTTTTCGATGATGAAGGACGCGGGGACGGCCACCAGGAGACAGCCCAGCGCGGCCAGCAGGGACATGTTCACGCTGTTCAGGAACGGGCGGAACTTCCGGGCCCTGGTAAAGACCGCCTCGAAGTTGTCCAGGAAGAAATGCTTCGGATAGATGCTGACCATCCATGAGGCCGAGTCCACGAAGGAGAGCAGGATGATGGCCAGAAACGGCAGGACGACCATGGTCACCAGGAACCAGGCCGCACCGCGCACGGCGTATCGGGCCAGCGGGTTGCGGATGGGGACGGGGCGCATGGGCGTCCCCTTGACCTGTGCAGAGAAGATGCGCCCCCGTTCGTAGTACCGGAGCACGCCGAAGAAAATGAGCGAGATGACGGTCAGCACGACCACCTGCACGGCGGCCACGCCCATGTAGTTGTTGGCCTTGGCCAGCAGAATCTGGGTGGTCAGGACCTTGTACGGTCCGCCTATGATGCTCGGCGCGGTGAACGAACCGATGCCGGTCATGAAGGTCACGGCTGCCGAAGTGACCAGGGCCGGGGTCAGAAACGGCAGGATGACCGAGGTGAAGACCTTGAACCGGGACGCTCCGAGACTCCGCGCGCTCTCCACCACCGAACCGTCGATGTGCCGGATGGCCAGGGAAACCGCGATGTAGAAATAGACGTATTGGGTATAGGTGTGCACGAACAGGATGCCCGGCAGCCCGGCGAAGTCCCACGGTGCGGAACCCAAGCCCAGCCACGTTTCCACGGTTTTGGTCACCAGCCCGCTCTCGCCGTAGAGCTGGACGAATGCGAACACGATGATGATCCCCGGCATCATCACAGGCAACAGCAGAATCTTGTCCACCACCCCGCGAAAGGGGAATTCGAAATAGTGCACGAAAAAGGCGAGCGCCGTGCCGGTCACCCCGCAGGCGGACACGGTCAGCAACCCGAGGACTACGGAGTTCCACAGTACGGACAGGTCCGTGGCCGAGGAGAAAAAGGCCAGGTAGCGGGCCAGCCCCGCCCCGGTGGACGCGCCGCCGTCCGGGGCCAGGCTGACCATGAACGTGGACAGGGCCGGATACAGGATGAAGCCCGCCAGGAACCAGACCAGGGCTGCGGTGAGCAGCAGGAGCGGAAGACGGCGCTTGTCCGCAAACACGGCTACGCCTCCAGGACCATGGCCGCCCGCGCCGAAAAGGACACGCGCACCGCGTCGCCGGGACAGGGCGAGAACCCTTCGCCCACGGTATTCAGGGCAGCGGCACGCAAGACCATGCCGTGCACGTCGATCCGGTAGTCGATCCAGACCCCGTTGAGTTGCACATCCGCCACGCGTCCCTCAAAGACGTTGTCGTCATCCGATGATGCAGGGACATCCAGCGAAGAAAGGCGCACATCCTGGGGCCTGACAGCCACATATCGGCCCGGTCCCGGGCTTGCGGCCCGAATGGACTGGCCGCCGGAAGCCACGGCCATCCCGTCCCGCCAGTCCGCCTCGATGAGATTGGTGTCGCCCACGAACCCGGCCACGAATCCGTTGCACGGCTGACCGTATATCTCGGCCGGAGTGCCGGTCTGGACCACCTTGCCGTGGTCGAACACCGCGATGCGGTCGGACAGGGTCAGGGCCTCGTTCTGATCGTGCGTCACGAAGATGGTGGTGATGCCCAGTTCCCGCTGGAGATTCTTCAACTCCTCGCGGGTGCGGTCGCGCAGCCGGGCGTCCAGGTTGGACAACGGCTCGTCCAGCAGCAATACGCGCGGCTCCACGGCCAGCGACCGGGCCAAAGCCACCCGCTGCTGTTCCCCGCCCGACAGTTCATCAATGCGCCGGTCCTCGAACCCGGACAGGCCGACAAGTTCCAGATAGCGGGCCACGGTCGCGCGTATGGCGGTCTTGCTTCCCCCACGCACCCGGAGCCCGTACTCCACGTTGCGGGCAACGGTCAGATACGGAAACAGGGCGTAGTTCTGAAAGACCATGCCCACTTCTCGTTTCTCGGGGGGCAGCCCGGTGATGTCGCGGCCGCCAAGCATGATGACGCCTGACTGCGGGGCCAGAAACCCCGCAATCAGGCGCAAAATGGTCGTCTTGCCGCAGCCGGAAGGCCCCAGGAAGGTAAACAGCTCGCCCCGGGCGACACTCAGGTCCACGCCGGAGCAGGCCGTGGTCGAACCAAAGGTCCGGGTCACCCCCTTGAGGACCACTTCGTCCATGGCCAGGCCTCCGTTACTTCTTGTCCTTGGCCGAATCCTTGACCTCGGTGTCCCACTTCTGCATCCACGCGGACTGCTTGGAGGCCAGGGCGCCCCAGTCCACGTCCATGATCTTGAACTTGATCTTGGCCATCCACGCCGGTGCCTCGTCCAGAGCGTCGGGCAGGGTCGGCATGCGGTTGAACTTCCGGGCCAGCAGGGCCTGGACCTCGGCGCTTCCGGCGAACTCGACGAACGCCTTGGCGGCCTCGGGGTGCTTGGCGCCCTTGATGACGGCAATGGCGTCGGTGATGACCGGGGAACCGCTGGCCGCGTCGATGGTCTCAAGCGGCATCTTGTTCTTGATCTGGTTGTCCACGATGGAGTTCAGCACCGCGAAGCTGATGGCGGCCTCCTTGCGGCCCACGGCCTGGAACTGGAGCGAGCCGCTGCCGTAGTAACGCTTGGTGTTGGCGTCCACCGCCTTGAGGTAGGTCCAGCCCTTGTCCATCTCGCCCCGCTTTTCGTACTGCTGGAGCAGCGCCGTATAGGTGGCCCGAGCCGAGGAGGACAACGCGTTGCGGAAGACCAGCATGTCCTTGTATTTGGGATCGGCCAGATCCTTCCAATCCTTGGGGGCGTCGGCGGCCGAGAGCATCTCGGTATTGTAGAACATCAGCACCGGGGTCTGGATGGTGCCGATCCAGTAGCCGTCCTTGTCCTTGAACAACGGGTCGACCTCGGCGGCCCAGGTGGGGGTGAAGGGCTGGAAGAGGTCCTCCGCCTTGAGCTCCTGGTACACGGAGGAAGGCGCGCCGTACATGACGTCGGACTGCGGGTTGGCCTTTTCGGCCCGCACCCTGTCGGCCAGCTCGCCCTTGAGATTGATGAATTCGACGGCCACGCCGGTCTTGGCCTCGAAGGCGTCGGCCACGGCCTCCAGCATGGATTCGCCGTGGGTGGAGTAGACGACCACCTTGTCCTCAAGGGTACCGGCAAACGCGGCAGCGGCGCAGAACGCCACCAACGCCAGGCTCGACAGCAGAGTGAAAATCCGTTTCATCACATTCCTCCAAATGGGTTTCGGGTTGGTAGGCCCGGTCTACAGGGCTATGGAAATTGCCGCCACGTCGTCGTGGACCTTGAACCGGGGGTAAAGAGTGCATGCCGCGTCCCCGGCCTCCGTGCACCTGACGTGATCCCGGACGCACTTAAGCCCGCCCGCGCGGAACAACTCGGCGAAGCGGTCGAAATCCTCGCGCTCGCCGGGGTCGCTTTTGGGTATGAACAGACCGTCGGTAAAAAGCAGGATATCCGTGATCCCCTCAAGCGGCAGCGAGCCCGCGTTCAGGAAATCCAAGGCCGCGGGCTCACCGTTGAAGACGCCGTATGTCACGTTCATGCCCCGGCGGACCTTGACGATCTGCTCGTGGATGACGTCGAGCACCGTCCCCTGGCTCTCGCAGGAGGCCTCTTGCCACATGGTCAGGGTTTCGAGGTCGTGGTTGAATTCGGCACAGTGCACCCTATGGGTGCCGTCATCGTGCAGCGTCATGACCAGGCAGTCGCCGATCTGGACCCACTCGAACCGATCCTCCTCCACCCGGACCACAGCCGCGCTGGTGGACCACAGGTTCGCCCGGTCCTCCATGTCCACGCCGTGCTTGCGCATGGCGTCCAGGATCGCCCGGTTGGCCTTGTCCGCCAGCTCCCTGAGCGGCAGGTCGCTACCGCGAAAGGCTGTCCCGGCAACGGTCGAGGCAAGATAGCCGCCTGTCAGCCCGTGTCCGAAACGGGCCGAGGACAAGCTGGTGGCCCCGTCGAACACACCGAACAGGTTTTTGTCCACAACCAGGAAATCCTCGTTCAGCGCGCCGGTCCCCTGCTCAAAAACAGTATCGATTCTCATGGGTTGTCCTTTTCCGGTTCTTGCCACACTGGTTCCCACGCCGCCGTCATGTCAAATCGATACCGTCTATTCGCATGGATTTATTATAGATTATATCAATAAAAGTACATAACCAGCGGTTTTCCGGACTATTTCCCGGACCAAAAGAAAGGGCCGGAGCGAACTCCGGCCCGAATAACAGAACCTGAAAGGGAGTTAGAGCCCCTTGCAGTTGGCGTAATACGTGACCGTTCCGGGCCAGTCGCTGAAGATGCCGATGACCCCGACCTGCTGGGCCAGCACATCCACCAGACTGAGCATGTCGCCGGGCTTGCGGACCACATCCTTGATGGACTGATAGTACCAGCCGCCGCCATCCGTCAGCAGACCGGAACGCTCCAGGGACCAGGTGATGATCTTCAGTCCCGCGGCCTTGGCCGCCTTGGCGTAGGCCGAGGGCACGATCTTGCCGTCCTCCACCGTGACCAGCACCCACAGGGGCGGAGCCACGATCTTCACGCCGTCGGCCTTGAGTTCGGCCGGAGTCGGCGACCAGGTCTCGGGCTTGTCCTGGCTGAACCCCTTGAGCCCGTCCTCGTCCAGAAACACGGCCTGCTTGCCGAATTCGGGGTCGTTCTTCAACCAGTAGAGTATGTCGGCCAGCCGGAAGGACTGGGCAAAGACGTCGGACGGGGACACGCCCGCCTCCTTGTATTCGTCGAGCATCTGCTGGGCGTACTTTTCCTGGGTGTAGTCCCCGTCGAACGGCATGGACACGCTCGGGGTCTTCAGTTCCGGGGTCATCTTCACGCCGAGCTTCTTGAACAACACGATGGATTCCTTGTGGGTCATGACCGTACCCGTGGCCGTGTACAGCTCCGTGCGCCAGGCCGGGGTGCCTCCCAGAAATTCCTCGGGCGTGGTCGCCGCCGGATTTGAGGCGTCCATCTTTCCCTTGAGGCGCTTGAACTCCTCCACGGTCAGGTCGCTGGTGCAGCACATGGCCGTGGCCGGTTCCAGGACCTTGCCAGTGGACGGATCGATCTTGGCCGGGGTAAACGGCTTGGAGCACTTGGCGGCCAGTTCGGGAATGGTCAGGATATTGGTGGTCGTGGCCAGATCGCACTGGGAGTGACGGCAGACCAACTGACGGTCCTTGGTGAAGGCCACGTCACACTCGAGCACGCCCGCGCCCATACGGGCGGCGGCCTCATAGCTTTCCCTGGTGTGCTCGGGGAACTGCATGGGCGCGCCACGGTGGCCGATGGAAAAGGCCGTGCGTTTGAGCGGCTTGTCCGCGCACATCCTGAGCGACTCCTTGAGCGGGCCGTCGTCCATGTTTTCAACCAGGTAGTAGGGACGGGGCCCCACCTGAATGTTCTCCCCGGCCATTGCCCCGGCCGCGCTCGCCAGCAGACATGCCGCAGCCACGACGATCAGTGTTTTGAAGCGCATCGAATCCTCCGAAAAGCGGTAACAGGTTCAGACGGTGAACAGGACATCCGCCGGATCGTACCACTAACAGGAAACCGTGCGCATTGCGGGAGCGCGCCAACCCCGAGAACGTTTGGTGACGGGAGCGGGGTTGCCGCCTACTTGCCGGCCAGCAACCGGCTGATGGAGGCCATGAGATCGTGCTTGAGGATCGGCTTCATGATGAAGTCGCCGATGCCTATGTCGCGCAAACGCTCGTAGGACACCGCGTCCGAGAAGCCGGTACACAGGATGATCGGGATATCCGGCCTGATCTTGAGGATCTCTCGGGCAAACTCCATACCGGTCATGTTGGGCATGGACTGGTCGGTGATGACCAGATCGAAGTCGTCCGCCTTGAACTTGAAGGCTTCCAGCGCCTCGATGGACGAGGTCCGGGTGACGACCTCGAAGCCGATGGATTCCAGCATCTCGCGGCCGATGTCCGTGAGCGGCTTCTCGTCGTCCACGAACAGGATGCGCCCTTCGCGGAACACGAGATCCGCCGGGATGTCTGCCTCTGGCCGGGTCACTTCCGAGCTGCGCGGCAAAAAGACGTGGAAGGTCGCGCCCTGGCCGGGGTTGTTCTCCAGCTCCAGGTAGCCGTCGTGGCGTTTGACGATGCCGTGGACCATGGCCAGCCCCATGCCCGTACCCTCGCCCTGCTTCTTGGTGGTGAAGAAAGGATCGAAGACCCGCTCGGCCACCTCCGGATCGATGCCGGGGCCGTTGTCGGACACGGTCAGACGCACGAAATGTTCCGGTCTGCCAAGGGCCTCGGGCGGCAGCACGGTATCTTCCGGCAGCGTATCGGCCAGGGTGATGGTCATGGTCCCGCCCGAATCCTTCATGGCATGGGCGGCGTTGCCGCACAGGTTGAGCAGGATCTGGTGCATCTGGGTCGGGTCGGCCATGACCTGGTCCCGTTCCGTCTCTATCCGGGTGTTGATGGCCACGTTGGTCGGCACCGAGGAACGAAGCAGCTTCAGCGCCTCCTTGATAAGCGGGGTCAGGGTCATGGCATGCCGCTCCTGCGGCCCCTGACGGGAGAAATTCAGAATCTGGGTGACCAGATCACGCGCCCTGCGGCCCGCCCGGGAGATTTCCCCGACGCGACGCGACAGGCCGGAGTCCGGCTCGGCGCCGGACTCGATGATCTCGGCATACCCCAGAATGACGCCCAGGATGTTGTTGAAGTCGTGGGCGATACCCCCGGCCAGCGTGCCCAGGGCCTCCATCTTCTGGGATTGGCGCAATTGATCTTCAAGCCGTTTGGCCTCGGAAATGTCAAAGAGATAGCCGCGCAGTTCTTCCCGGCCGCCCTCGCCGTCGGCCACGGTGTCGCAGCTGACCATCAGGTGGCGCTTGATCGGTCCGCGTGAAAAAACCACCTCCTGGCTGGATACCCTGGCGCAGGAAGACAATAGTTCCCGAAGGGGTTCCCCGCCACCGGCCCGATCCCACAAATCGAAGATATTCGCGCCCAGGGCGTCCTCGGGCAGCGCAAAGTCGAACATCTCCGCAAAGGCCGTGTTGCAGTCCAGAATACGGCCCTCTCTATCCGTCGCAAAGTTTCCGGAGATGTTCTTTTCGAAGAGCAGCCGGTAGCGTTGTTCCGAGGCCTGCAACTCCCGCAGGACCGCCGCGCGCTTGGCGATATCCAGGCGCAATCGCCGGTTGACCGCGTTGAGTTCGCTGGTCCGGGCCTCGACCTTGGAAGCCAGGGTCTCGTTCAGGTCCCGCAGCCGATTCTCCGCATCCCATTTGGAACCGAGGGACAAGGCAATCTGTTTGAGCTCCGGCGAACGGAACGGCTTCTGGATGTAAAGCAGCTTCTCGGGCGGCTGAACCCGCTTGTTGAACTCTTTGAGGGGGACCTTGTGGCGGGCCGACAACAGGACGATCTCCATGTGCGGGTCCCGTTCCCGCAGGGCCTCTGCCAGGTCGATGCCCAACAGCGCCTCGCCCAGGTCGGAAAGATGGATATCCACCAGGGCAATGGCGAACGGCTCGCCGTCCGACATTGCGCTCTCCATGGCATCGATCCCGCCGTCCGCACCAGAGGCCTGGACCACTTCAAAAACCGGCCGGGCCGCGTCCTCGTCGATTTCCTCACGTGACGGCAGCCGGGCGTCCTCACCGAACAACGCCTCCAGGGCGGACGGCTCCTCGCCCTCGAAGCAGAGGATGTCGCGGTAGAGGGTGAGCATGGACTCGTCATGGTCCACGGCGAGGACGCGAAAGCTTTTGGTGCGGTCGGCTGCCAAGTTGAAATCTCTCCGGTCGGTTCTGACTATTGCCGGGCATCATGCCCAGGATGAAAACATACGAAAATCCCCCGTAAAAGGGAAGGTTCGCCCAACACGCGGGCACCCCGGACCAACAGCCGCTGGCTGTGAATCCGGGGTGACGTGCGGGCCGGTGCCTATCAAGACATTCTTGCCGTTTTTAGAGTTGGGCCGAAACCACGGGCCTGGGGTCAACGCGCTCGTACACCGGGGCGCGATCCAGGTTCAGGATGGTCAGCACGTCCGGACGCTCAACCTGGGCTTCCTTGATGGAGCCGAACTCGCCCACCAGGACGCGATACCAGATACCCTTGTCGCCGAGATCCACCTGGTTGATCCAGGTCGAGAACCCCTTCTTCTTGAGCTTTTCGCACTGGGCGAAGGCATGGTTGTGGTCACGCCAGGAGCTGACATGCAGCCCGTAGGTCTTTTCATGGGGAATTATGGAGTCATCCGCCGAACCCGGCTCCTCCAAGGCCGCCTTGACGACCTTGGCGGAGGGGGGAGGCGAGCCTGCGGACGCGGGAGATGCCGCAGGCTCGCCGGGGTTCTGCTTCGAGTCGGGGAAGGACTTACGAAGCAGAGGGTTCGGGGTGGAACCGCTTGATTGGGTGACGCCGTCCTGGAAACGGGCCGCCAGACGGGCGCGCTTCAGGTTGTCGGCGGCCTTCACATAGTAGGAGGGGGACAGCTCGATGGCCTTCTCGAAGTACGGCACGGCCTGTGCGGGCCGGTTCTCCGTCAGGAGGACGTATCCGAGATTGTTGTGGGCCTTGGCTTCGCCCCCTGCGTACTTGAAGGATTCGAGGGCTTCGTCCAGACGGCCCATGCGGGCCAGGGCCAAGCCCAGATTATTGTAGGTGCGGGCGGACACGCCGCCGGTCTGCAGCGCCCGGCGGAAGGTCTCCACCGCCTCGACGTACTGCTTGCGGGCGATATGGACCACGCCCAGGTTGTTGTAGATCTCGTCGGCGCCGTTGCCCTGGTGCAATTCCAGAGCGGCGGAGAACTCCTCGGCGGCCTGATCATACTCCCGGTTGCGGTCGTGAATGATGCCCAGGAAATTATGGGCCTTCCAAAGCATGGGATTGAGGGCCACGGCACGGTTCAAATGGGACTTGGCCTCGTCGTACAGCCCGGCGCGAAAATACACGCAACCGGCGGCTTCATTGGCGATGGCATGATCCGGAGACTTTTCCAGCACCTTGTTGAACTCGGCCAGCGCCTGCTCGTCCAGCCCCTGGGCCGCCAGCAGACTGCCGCGCTTGACCCGAGCGTCGAGATTGTCGCCGTTCAGCTCTATGGCCTTGTTGAAATGCACCAGGGCCATTTCGGGCTTGTTGCGGCGGACATAGCCGTCGCCCACCTGCTCGTGCTGTTCGCTGGTCAGGGTGACCGGGGACTTCTTCCCGTATGCCAACTGATCGAAGGTCTTGTCGTCATATGACTTGGCCATGCAGCCGGACAGAACGATCCCGGCGATCAGGGTCACGGTGATGATTAAGAACTTTCTCATGATGGTCTCCTTGGCTTGTGCCCTAGTGGTTGTTCATCTTCAGGAACATATCCATGCTCATGATCACCGCCGGTCCGAGAATGACAACGAACAGGGACGGGAGGATGAACGCCACGAGCGGAAGAAGCAGCAACACAGGCATCTTGGCGGCCTTTTCCTCGGCCCGCTGGGCGCGCTTGACGCGCATGGCGTCCGAGTAGACGCGCAGGGTCCGACCGACGCTGATGCCGAAGGCGTCGGCCTGGATGAGCAACGAGGTCAGGCTGTTCAGGTCGTCCAAACCGACCCTTTCGGCCAGCGACCGGAGGGCTTCCACGCGGGACTTGCCCGCGCGCAGTTCCAGGGTGAGCAGCTTGAATTCGGAGCTGATGACCGGGCCCGAGCTGCGCATCTCATGACAGACGCGGTCCAGAGCCTGGTCCAGCCCCATGCCGGATTCCACGCAGACCACCAGAAGGTCGAGAGCGTCGGGGAGCTCGTCACCCACGGTCATCTTGCGCTTGTTTATCTTCTTGGTGAGCCAGTAATCCGGCCCGTAGACACCGATGGCGGCCAGCAGGACCGTGCCGAAGCAGGTCGCGCTCGTGGACATGTGGTCCATGAACAGGAAGCGGACGAGCAGGAAGCCGCCGGCCAGGCCCACGGCCAGGAAGCCCTTGAGGCCCTGAAATATCTTGTAGGAATCGGGCTTGCGCAGACCGGCCTGGATGAGGCGCAGGCGGCCCTTGTCGACCTCCGCGGTCTCGGTGGGGCCGATCTTGGTGCCCAGCCGTCCGAAAAAGTCCACGGTTCCCTTGAGCGCGTGGCCCAGCGGCGCGGTCAGTGCTTCCGAACGCTTGACCGCCTTGCCGGAGACCCGCTCCTTGAGACGGGCCGAGTCACTGGCCCCGCTCAGGTAACCGATCAGGCCATACCCGGCCAGAAGGACCGAGATGAAGCCAACGCCAGCGGCCAACAGAGGAATGATCTGGTAATCCATGGCTGCCTCCCTACACCTTGATCCGAATGATCTTGCGAATGATGATCCAACCGAAGATCATGGATATGGCCGCTCCCCAGACCATGCTCTGGCCCAGTTCGCGGGTCCACAGCAGGCTGACGTACTTCGGGTTGACCACATAGAGGATGCCGGTCAGCAGAAACGGGAGGGCGATGAGGATGTAGGCGGACACCCTGCCCTCGGCGGACAGGACCCGAATCTTGCCGAACAGGGCGAACCGCTCGCGAACCAGGGCGGCGATCTTGGCGATGATCTCGGCCAGGTTGCCGCCGGTCTCGCGCTGAATATTGACCGAGACGATGAAGAACTTCAGGTCCGGGCAGTCCACGCGTTCTTCCAGATTGGTCAGCGCGCGGTCCGCATCCATGCCGTAGTTCATCTCGTCCAGAGTCTTGCCGAATTCCGGGCCGATGGGAGCGTCGAATTCGTCGGCCACCATGCGCATGCCGCCGCCGAAGGTGTGTCCGGCCTTGAGCGCGCGGGCCATGAGGTCCAGCGCCTCGGGCAGCTGCTTCTGAAACTTGTCCATGCGCTTGCGCTTCTTGCTCTGCAGCGTCCAGACCGGGATATACCCGAGCATCAACGCCCCGGCCCCGGAGACCCACAGCCGGCCCGAGAAGGTTCCGGCATAGAAGCCGACCACGGCCAGCAGCATGCAGCCGAGCAGGTACACGCCCGCCGAAGCCTTGGCGTCGGCCTGGTACAGCAGGCGGTTGAAATGGGTGGCCCAGCGCATGCTTTCGAGCAGGCGGTTGAACAACGGCACCTCGCTCATGGTGCTTTCGCGCAGGACCAGATCCACGGCAGCTACGTCGATGTCGGCGTTCATGGCCATGGCTCTCAGGCGCTCCTTGACGCGCCGGTCGGCCTTGTCCGAACCGGACTGCACGAGCGAGCCGATACCCATGACCAGCAGGAAGACGACGAGTACGGCCACAGCCGCGATGATCAGTGTCATGGACATGGCCTACTCCTTGTTCTTCGGGGGTCTGGGGGTGACGTTGAACATTTCCATGGGGAACGGGAAGCCCATGCGCTCCAGCTTGTCCGCGAACTTGGGCCGGATGCCCCGGGCCGTGAAATAGCCTTCCACCTTGCCGTCGGGGGTCATGCCGGTCTGCTCGAAGGCGAAAATTTCCTGCATGGTGATCATCTCCCCTTCCATGCCGGTCACTTCCTGAATGGAGATGACCTTTCTGGAACCGTCCACCAGGCGCGTGGCCTGGATGATGACGTCGATGGCCGAGGAGATGTAGCGCTTCATGGACAGGGGGTTCAGATTCAGCCCGGCCATGGAGATCATGGTTTCCAGACGCATCAGGGCGTCGCGCGGGGTATTGGCGTGGATGGTGGTCAGGGAGCCGTCGTGACCGGTGTTCATTGCCTGGAGCATGTCCAGGGCCTCGGACGAACGGACCTCGCCGACGATGATGCGGTCGGGGCGCATACGCAGGCAGTTCTTGACCAGATCGCGCATGGTGATCTCGCCGCGGCCCTCGATATTGGCCGGGCGGGTTTCCAGCCTGACCACGTGTTCCTGCTTGAGCTGCAGCTCGGCCGCGTCCTCGATGGTCACGATGCGCTCGTCCTCGGGCACGTTGCGCGACAGGCAGTTGAGCAGCGTGGTCTTACCCGAGCCGGTACCGCCGGAGATGAGCACGTTGAGCTGGGACTGGACGATGCCCTTCATGAGCAGGGCCATCTCCGAAGTGAGTGAGTTGAAACCGATCAGGTCCGCCACTTCCAGCGGGTCCTTGGAAAACTTACGAATGGACAGCGAGGGACCGTCGATGGCCAGGGGCGGGATGACCGCGTTGACGCGCGAGCCGTCGAGCAGGCGCGCGTCGCACAGAGGCTGGGACTCGTCGATGCGACGGCCGACCATGGACACGATGCGGTCGATGATCTTGCGCAGATGATCATCGTCCTTGAAACGGGCCGGGGTCAGCTCCAGCTTGCCCGAACGTTCCACGTAGATCTGCTTGTAGCCGTTGACCAGGATATCGTTGACCGTGGGGTCCTGAACGTAGGGCTCAAGCGGTCCGAGGCCGATGACCTCGTCCTGGATCTCGGCCAGCATACGCTTGCGCTCGGCCAGGTTCAGGGGCGCGTTGCGGAACTCGCCCCAGAGCAACCCCTCGGTGACCTTGGAGATTTCGCTGCGCATTTCGGTCTCGCTCAGGGAATCCAGGAGCGAAAGGTCGATCATGTCGATGAGCCGGTCGTGGATACGGGTCTTGAGCTCGAAATAGTGCTCCGCCGCCTCGACCTTGGGAGTCGCCTTGGGCTGGACCTTGGCCTTGGGGGCCACCTTGGGCTGGTCCTTGGGAGCCGCTGCCTGGGCAGTACGCTTGGCCGCGTTGCGGTTCAGTCTTTCTGCGAGGTTCATAAGATCGCTCCTGCCAGATTGTCATTGGAATCCGATCCCTTGCCCTTCTTGCGGAAGAGGGAGGAAAACGGCAGGGACAATCCCTTGCGGGGCTCCTTGGCCTTGGGCGCGAGGTCTCGGACCAGGGCCTGCACAGCCTTGGCGGACGAGGACTTGGGGAAGGCCTGAACCAGGGGGGTACCCTGGTTGATGGACGAAAGAACGGTGTCGCCGTCTTCGGGGATGGACCAGGGGATCTCGCGGCCCAGGACCTCGGCGGCCTCGGCCACGCCAATGGAACCGTTGCGGGCCACGCGGGTGGCCACCAGGCGCATACGCCGGTCCGCGTCCGGGTCCTGACCACCGATGGAGTCGGTCAGCCGGGAAACGCGGGCCAGGCACGGCAGGGAAAGCTGCATGGTCATCAGGATGGAATCGGCCAGCTCCACTTCCTTGGGAAGCTCGTCCTCGCCGGGGGTGGCGGCGTCCACGACCACGAAGTCGTAGCTGTGGCGGAGCTGCTCCAGAATCAGGAACAGGGTGTGTTCGTCCGGGCGCTCGCCAGAGGCCGGGCCGGGCAGGACGTGCAGGCCGGACTCGTGCTCGGCAATGACGCTGCGCAGGTAAGTGGCGTCCAGACGGGAGATGTCGGCCACCAGATCGCCCCAGGAGTATTCGTACTTGAGGTCCAGGAAATAGGGGGTTTCGCCCATGGGCGGGCGAAGGTCCAGAAGCACGGTCCGTCCGGGCTGGCGCTCGTTCAGGGCGCAGGCCATGTTCACGGCCAGGGTGGTCGTCCCAACGCCGGCCTTGCAGCCCACGACCGTGAAGATGCGGCCCTTGTCGTTTTCGTCCACGCCCAGGCTCAGCCGCATGGCGGTGCGCATGACCGCGGCGCGCAGGTCGTTCTCGTCCAGGGGAAACTTGAGATATTCACGGATGCCGCTGCGCATGGCCCGAATGAGAATCTCGGGGTCGGCCACGTCGCCGGCCAGGTAGACATCCTCGGCCTGCCCGGATTCCAGGGCATGGATGATGTGCGGCATATCCTCTTCGACGGTGTCGCCGGGCTCGTAGATGAGCACGCCCATCTCCTCGGCGTCCTCGCCCACCAGCCGGACCATGGGGTTGGCGCTGATCATCTTTTCCAGGCGATCGCGCTGCTCCTTGTCGATGACGGCCAGCGATATGGGTATCACTCGGTTATTCATGGTTCCCCCTTTCCCCTGTTCGTTGCGGGTCGGTTCCGACTACGGCGATCAGCTGGTCCCCGTTTTCCCCGTCGGGCCGAATCCCTTTTTATCTTCAGGATCCGCTCAGTTCGTAGCCCCGGAAATCACGCTTTCACCGGAATCATCCGACTTGGATGGGCCGGCCTGGTACTTGGTCATCAGGGCGTTGGCATACTCCCCGTCCAGACCGACCACCGGAGCGTCGCCACCGGCATCGGGATTGGCGGTCTGGCTGGCCACGGCCATGCGCACGGAGCTGCCGAACGGAGGCGTACCGCTTTCGCTCTGGAACATGGTGCCGCAACCGGCCTGAAGCATGATGCCCAGCAAGGCGATGTAGATAAGGATGTTTCGCATGACGTCCTCCGCGTTTGAAATCTAGTTGATCCAGGAATGGCCGAATTCGCCGTCGAATCCCGATTCCGGTCGGATGACCGTGTCCTGGGTCGAAGCCGCCGGGCCCTTCCCGGAAGTCTTGCCGCTGTCGGAACCGCCCTGCCCTTCCAGCAGACCGAAGATGTAGAATTCCTTGTCGTCGGGCTCACGGAAACCATCCGTGGGCAGGGTCTGGGAGGCCATGTCCACCGGCTTGGCCAGGTGGGCGGTGACCAGGACGACCAGCTCGGTCTTGTTGGAGGCGAAATCCTGGGAGCTGAACAGGTTGCCGAGAACCGGGATCTCACCCAGTCCGGGGACCTTGTTGGAATTTTCCCTGAGGTTGTCGCTGATGAGTCCGGCGATCATGAAGGACTGCCCGTCACCCAGCTCGACCACGGTGTTGGCCCTGCGGGTGGAGATGGTCGGGATCTGGTATCCGGCCACGGGCTGGGCACGGGAGTAGTCCAGTTCGGAGACCTCGGGATTGACCTTGAGGTTGATCCGGCCGGAAGACAGGACCGTTGCCGTAAACTTGAGCCCGATGCCGAACGGCTTGTAATCGATGCCCACGGTACCCAGCGAACCGGGCATGGGGATGGGCACTTCGCCGCCCACCAGGAACTCGGCCGACTCGCCGGACACGCAGGTCAGGTTCGGCTCGGCCAGCATCCGCACCAGGCCGTTTGCCTTGAGCGCGTTGAGCATTCCATAGAGAGAGTAGGAGCCGCTGGTATAGGAGCCCATCATGTTGACACTGTCCCCGGCGTACAGGATGCCGTCGGTCGGATCGTAGGACGCCAGGCTGTTGACCAGGGAGAAAATGGAGAAGTTGGAGCCGATGGCCGCGAAGTTGAAGCCGATCTGCTTGGTCACGGAGCGGGACATCTCGGCCACGCGGACCTCCAGGAGAACCTGGTGGATGCCGTCCACGCTGAGCAGGTTGACCACGTTGTCCTTGGCCTCGGCCTTTGCCAGGACCAGAGCGCGGCTCAGCTGTTCGGTGCTGGACACGGTGCCGGCCAGGGTGATGGACGATCCGGAGGACAGGACCCGAATACCGTCTTCACCCGGCATGGTCTCGTGGATCAGCCGCTTCAGCCGGGTCACGTCCGGGGTGACGACGATGTCGTAGACCTTGGCCACCTTTTCGCCGGACCACAGGGTCAGCGAGGTGGACCCGAGTTCCTTGGCGGTCAGGTAGATCTGCCGGGGAGTGAGGAGGACCATGTCCACCAGCCCCTCGGAGGCCAGGGAAATCCGGGTAACCCGGATGTCGGTTTCGATGACCGTGGACTTGTTGACCACGACGGACACGACTTCGGTTTCCGGGGCGGACGCCGCGGCCGGAACGGCCAGGGCGCAGGCCAGGATAATCAGAACGATTCGTATGGCGAAGGACTTCATCATGGCGGCCCTCCTAGAACTTTACCGTGGATCGGGAGGCCCCGCTGAGGACCTCGATACGGGTGGCCTGACGCACGCTTCTGGGCGGAAGCTTCGGGCGAAGAGCGGCCAGGGTCTTGGGGATGTCCGAACCGGAGGTCAGGACAGCGGCCTCGTCCTGCTCGTTGCGCAGGGCGAAATGGAGCGTTCCCCGGGACGCGGCCAGAGCCAGACGTTCGGACTCGGCCGGAGAAAGTTCGAGAGTGTAGACGTCCACCGAGGCGGTCATGCCGTCTTCGGTCGGCGGTTGCAGCTGCGTGCCGGTCGCCAGCACCTTGACCTGCTCCAGCACCAGCTTGGTCACCGGCTTCTCATCGCTGCCCACGGTCATGGCGACGATAACGTCCACCTTGTCGCCGGGACGGACGAAGCCGGACAGACCCATGACCATGTTGCCCTTGACGGCCATGGCCCGCTTGCCGGGTTCGATCATGGCTGAAACGCCACCGCCCATGACAGAGGCGTCGGCCAGCTTCCTGTCGGTGACGGCCTCGTTGGGGCCGACATCCTGGTTGAGCACGCGGCCAGCCAGTTCCTGGATCTGGGCATGCGAGCCTTCCGGGCGGGAGTCCGCGGTGAAGTTGCGCACTTCAAGCATCTCGCCGGTCAGCTTCATGCCGCGCTTGGCAGCGGCCTTGGCCACGACCACAGGGACGGTACTGGTCTTGACGGCGGCCACGGGAGCGGGCCGCTTCATGTTGTTGGTCCAACGGAAAATTACCGCGCCGGCCACGAGGGCCAATATCAGGGCCAGGCCCAACTGGATCAATGCCTTCTTGGACTTGCTCATGGCGTCTCCTCCTTAGTAACCGACGTAGATGGAGCCGGTTTGCCACACGAACATGGTCATGGCCGCTGCCGTTCCGATGGCGATGGCCACGCCGTAACAGAGCCTGGGCAGTGCTGCGCCGCTGGTGGAGGGAGCGAAATTCATCTTACGGGTAGCGATGAAGACGGAGAAGGCGTTCCAGATGTTGCGCATGACGCGCTTGAAAAGGGAAGGATCGCGGAGCAGGACGACGATGCAATAGCCGCCGCCCGCGATGCAGGTGAACAGAAAAGCGAGGAAGGTGGCGTCCATGCCGAGCCAGGCACCGATGCCGGCCATCAGCTTGACGTCGCCGGCTCCCATGGCTCCGAAGAAATAGGGGATGGCCATGAGCACGAAACCAACGGCAAAGCCCGCAGCCGCGAACTTCAGCCCGGCAAAACCGCCGAACACGGTATGGGTGGCCAGCCCCGCGAGAATGAGCGGGAAGGTCAACCAATTGTAGATTCGCTGGTTTCGGATGTCGGTGATGGACCCTGTTACAAGGGCGATACCGAGTACGATACTGATAAGAATTTCCATGGTTCCCCCGAGGTGCCGGACCGGCCGCGTGTTGTCTTCGCTTTCCCCCGAAGACAAAACCGGGGCTGACGGGACCATCCCGAAAGCCCCGGTTCGGCTGCTCTGGCTGCTTCCGTTAATCGGCTAGCTAAATCTTTTCTACGATGCGGAGGCGGAGTCGCCGGAGGTGGCGCCGGCCATCTGCCCGGTGATGTATTCGAAGGTGGACACAACCTGCTCACCCAGAGCAGTGGTAGCGGTCACGATGCCAGCGGCGATCAGGGCGGCGATCAGGCCGTATTCAATAGCGGTCGCGCCTTCTTCGTCACGAATGAGGTTCATCAGCTTGTTCATTTTGTTCTCCTTAGTTTAAATTCGGTCTTAAATTTTTTTAGTGCCTTTCAGCACCAGCCACGCCCAGCATAGAGCAACCGGCGTGCCACAACGAAAACCAATGTTGAAAATTAATTTTTAACAATCTGTTTTAATTGGATATAAAATTTGAAAATCCATGACTGCACCACTCGCGCCCCCCTTTCTGATTCTTTCCGAAACGGGATAATCCACAAATGATGGACCATGTATGCTGATTTCGCAGATTGTTATCAAATATTAATCCAATAAATTCGGTATATTATTTTGATCTATTTATTGTGGATTCGCTAACTGTAAGCCTCTCAAACCTGAATTCCGAAGGCAAAAAGACAGCAAAATCTCCCTCAAAGGGAGATTTTACGGGCGTGGCGAGACCACAAAATGTGGATGATGCCCCCCTGCCAGGAGGCCGAGAGAGGCGTTCAGCGGTATGGAGGAAGTTTACTTCTTGAACAATACCGGGTTGATACCGTGCTTGCGGAGCTTGTTCCAGAGGTTCTTGGCCGACACACCCAGGGCGGACGCGGCCTCGGTCTGGACCCCGCCGCAGGCCCGCAGCGCGTTCTCGATCAGGGTCTTCTCGTACTCGGTCAGGGCCTGTTTGAGGGGCATTCCCTCTCCGGTAGGCACGTACACACCGCTGTCCGCGGCGGGCCGGGCGTTGGAAAAGGCCTGATCCACATCGGCAGGCGCGATGCGTGCGGAGGTGCAGAAGATCGCCGCGCGCTCCACGGCATTGGCGAACTGGCGCACGTTGCCTGGCCAATCATAGTTGAAGAATATCTCCATGGCCTCGGGCGATACCCCGGCGATATCCGTTCCGAGCCTGCGGTTGGCGCGGTCCAGAAAGAACTCTGCCAGCTGCGGAAGGTCGGACTTGCGCTCGCGCAGCGGGGGCAGGATCAGGGTGGCCACATTAAGTCTATAGTATAGATCACTGCGGAACCCGCCATCCTGAACCCGTTGCTCCAGCTCCTGGTTGGTGGCTGCAATGATGCGCACGTCATAACTGATGGGCTTGGCCCCACCCACGCGCTCGGCCTGTTTCTGCTCCACGGCCCGCAACAGCCGGGGTTGAAGATGCAGAGGCATGTCGCCGATTTCGTCGAGCATGAGGGAACCGCCCTTGGCCAGCTCGAACTTGCCCTGCTTCATGCTCGTGGCCCCGGTAAAGGCCCCCTTTTCGTGGCCGAACAGTTCCGATTCGATGAGATTCTCAGGGATGGCAGCGCAGTTGATCTTGACGAACGGCCCCTTGGCCCGGGCGCTCATGGCATGGATGGTGTCGGCCACCAGCTCCTTGCCGGTACCCGTTTCGCCCATGATCAGCACGTCGGCATTGAGTTCGGCCACGCGGCCGATACGCTCCTTGACCGCCATCATGGGCGCGCTGTGCCCAATGATGTTGTGCAGCGGACTTGAGCCGCCATGCCGTTTCAGCTCGGCGAGCTCCAACTGGATGCGCCGCTTTTCCAGGGCGCGCCGAACAACCACCTCCATCTCGCGCAGGGAAAACGGCTTCTCGAAATAGTCGTAGGCCCCCTGCTGCATGGCCGTGACGCCGGTTTCCTTGGAGCCGTATCCGGTCATGACGATGACGTCCACGCCCGGAGCGGCCTCGGCCAGATGCTTCAGCGCCTCGAGCCCGGACATGCCGGGCAGCTGGATGTCGTGCAGTATGAGATCAAAGCTGGAAACTCCGGCCTTTTTCAGACCCTCCTCGGCACTTCCCGCAGTCTCCACGACATAGCCCTTGTCGGCCAACGCTTCGACCAGCATTCCCTGGAAGGCGCGGTCATCATCGACCACAAGAATTTTCTCGGCCACCGGTCTGCTCCCTGATGGTGTTGTTCCGCCTGAGGGGACCCTACATGAAAGGGGGATAGTTATCCACAAAAAATAGATAAAGGGCCCATCCACCACCCATTACGATCACTCGCCACAAAAGGTCACAAAAAAAATTCATCATCATTAACAGACTGTTGCCAATATATCTCCACAGTCCATCCGCACCTTGGCACGACCGATGCTTTAAACGGTTTAGCCGGCCTTCCGCCGGACCATTTTTTGGACTTCAAGGAGAACGGGAATGAGAAAGAGAGACGAAAGACGCAAGGGGCTGGCCGCAGTGGAGTTCGCCCTGCTGCTCCCCGTCATAGCGCTTTTGGTCCTGCTGATGGTGCAGGGCGGCAACGCCATGCACACATACTCCTCCCTGGTGGAAGCCAGCCGCGAAGGAGCCCGCCGTGTGCTCATGGAGGGCGAGGACGCCGACGTGGAGGCCCTGGTGGCCGCCGTGGTCGCCGACCTCGACCCCGACAAGCTGACCACCAACGTGACCACCGACCCCGACGCCAAAACCGTCACAGTAGAGGTTTCCTATGTTTACGATTTATTCGGATCATCGAGCGGACAGGAAGACGACAGCCCAAGCCTGTTGCACAACGACAAGTCCTTTACGCTCGTCGCGCAGACGACCATGCCCCTCCCCTAGGGAAGGCCGCAGAGGCTCCACCAGCGCGGTCATGGCCCTGCTGCTTCCCATCCTTCTGGGGGTGGTGGGCATCGCCGTGGACATGGGCAACATGTACATGACCCATACCAAGCTGCAGGCCGCCGTGGACGCGGGCGCCCTCGCCGGTAGCCTTGAGCTGCCCTATGACCCGGACCTCTCGAAGGGCGTGGTCAGCCAGGCCGTCGAGGACATGGTTCAGAAGAACATGGAAAGCGCCCAGGTCACGGACATATCGGCGGGTACCGAGATCCGCAGCGTCAAGGTCACGGCCCGCGCCGAGGTCAGGATGCTTCTGATGGAAGTCCTGGGCATGGCCGACAAGTATGTTGAGGCCAGCGCCATGGCCGGTTTCAACAAGCTTGAAGTGGTCTTCGTCATCGACAACTCCGGTTCCATGAAGGGCACGCCCATCACGCTGGTCAAGCAGGCCTCCGAAGAACTGGCCGACCTGCTTATCCCGGACGGCGCCGCGGCCGACACCAAGGTGGGCCTGGTGCCCTTCCGGGGCAAGATCCGCCTGGGCGAGGATGTGGACGGATTTTCCGAAGGCTGCCAGAACGCGGACGGCTCCCTGAACCAGGGCATCCACGAGGACTTCATGGACGAATACTACGCCCTGCCCTCCTACTACCAACGCTACATCACCCTGGACACCTGCTCCAGCATCCCGCCGGTCCTCCCGCTCAGCAAGGACAAGAGCAAGATCATCTCGGCCATCGACTCCCAGACCGCCACAGGCGCGGCCTCGGGTACGGTCATCTCCGAAGGTATCAAGTGGGGACGCAACATCCTTACCCCGACGCAGCCCTTCACCGAGGCCGGTGACAAGGAAGATTTCCGCAAGATCATGATCGTGCTCACCGACGGCGATACAGAGGACGGCGAATGCGGCGGTTCCTACAGGGCCACGTACCGGCCCAACAACTACTGGACCAACGCCTACTACGGCATGGGCGTTGACACCGCCCACTGCAACGACGGCGGCGTGCTCAATCAGGACATGCTCGACGAGGCCCAGGCGGCCAAGGACGCGGGCATCGAGATATTCGCCATCCGCTTCGGTTCCTCCGACAACACCGACATTAATCTGATGAAGGCCATCGCCTCGAGCAAGGAAGGGACCAACGACCACTACTTTGACGCACCGTCGGTGTACGACATTCCCGACATCTTCAAGCAGATCGGCAAGCAGCTCGGCTGGCGCCTGCTCTAAGGGAGGTTTAAGCCATGCACAAGAACCGCAACAACACCCGCCGCGCAGGCCTGGCCGCCGTGGAAGCGGCCCTGGTCCTGCCGATCATGTTCATGCTCGTCATGGCCGTGATAGAGGGCGGCAACGCCGTATACGCCTACGTGACCGTGCAGAAGGCGGCCCAGATCGGGGCGCGGTACGCCGCTTCCGGACGGGGCGCGGACGAAGGCACCCGGCTGGACGACATCATCCGGGTCACCCAGGCCGGATTGACCACCCTGGATCAATCCAACATCGCCATCTCGGTCCGATCCTGGCCCGACGTTCAGGCTGCGGGCGACGGCATCGACAACGACCCGGGCGCGCCCTGCCAGTTGGCCGAAGTGGCCGTGGTCTACAACTACGAGCCCTTCACCCCCCTGGTCGCTCCACTGCTGCCGGACACCATCCCCCTCAGAGGGTTCGACCGCAAGGTTAACGAACCCTGGAAGCCATGCGATTGATCCGAATCCCTCTCTCCGAGAACAGGCCCTGAAAAGGGCCTTCTTCTTTTCCCACGCGCTCAATTAGTTGATATTATGTATTGATATATGCCTTGACCTGCAGTAGTTTTCTTTCGACTTGAACATTTGAGAAGATTTATAAGGGAGTTTGGAGCCGTGGACGAATATCCGGCTATACTCGGTGTATATTCCTTGTCGCTCGAAGCCGACGTGGGCACAGGCGGTACCGCATCAAGGCACGACAACGTCACCTATTGGTACGCCCGCCAGCTCGCGCATGACCAATTCGAAATACAGCCGCTGAACGCGCACCACGTCCCCTCGGGCGTACGCAGCGTGCTGGGCGAACTGGATTTTCTGCGGCAGTACACCCCTGAACCGACCTACTATCGGGTACACACGGTTCCGGCCCTGGAGACCCTGAGGCGCAAGATCGAGATGGGCCAGGACGCCTTTGTCAATGGCGACCTCGACGAGGCGGAGCGGCAGTTCCTCAAGGCCCTGATGATCGACGACAAGAACATCGAAGCCCACTACGGGCTGGGCGAGGTCTATTCCGAGAAAAAGGATTTCGACAAGCTCAAGAAGGTCCTGGACACCCTGCTCGGCCTGGAGGAAGCCTTCACCTTCGAATTCCGCCAGAAGTTCAACACATTCGGCATTTCTCTGCGCAAGAACGGCCACTACGACGAATCCATCCGCTACTACGAAAAATCCCTTGAGATCGTGGACAACGACGAGAACGTCTACTTCAACCTCGCCCGCGTGTACTTTGAAAAGGGGCGCAGCGATTACTGCGTGAGCAACCTCCAACAGGCCCTGAAGATCAACCCCGCCTTTGTCGAGGCTGCCAAGTTCCTCAAGTACTGTCAAAAGCACGCATAAGCCTTGAACCGGTCCGAAGGCGTTTTTTTTGCGCCGCCGCCTTGCCAATATCTATTCCATGTTTATTTATAACAAATGAGCAAGTGTTGTAATCTTGGTTCTCTATACTGAGCCTTTCAACGACTCTTACCCAGGAGGCAACTATGCCCAACATGGATTATCCCGGACCGTGCCTCTCCTGCATCGATCACAGCTGCGGGCTGTGGGATGAAAATATCTCGGAGAGCAAGGACGAACGTTCTTCCGAAGAGGAAGACCGCGATCGCAACTAAGTTCCCCTGAAGACAAACAGATACACCCAAAAAAGGCCCGGACACCCGTCCGGGCCTTTTCTTTTACCGCGCCTCCGGCGGCCGGGGGAAGGGGAGAGGGGAACCCTTTGAAAAGGGCTTCCCCTTCCCCCAGACCCCCATCCCTATCCTTTCCGAAACTTTTTATTTCCGCTTCGCGGGCATGACGCACAAAAAGGGCCTCCGACTCATTACTGAGTCGAAGGCCTTGCATTCTTTTGGAGCGATTCGGGTGCGGCAGCACCCGACAGCGGCTCTCTCTTCCCCGTCGTACTTACGTCCTCGGGATAGGCTTTCGAGAGTGGGTCAGCTGTGCATTTTCTTCCGGTGGGCGCTGACCGCAGCGTAGCCGTCTACGTGAGGATCAGCGCCCACCGGAAAAAATGTGCAGATGGCCCGCTATCGGAAGCCGCTGGCCTACTCCTTCACAGAACCGGCCAGGAGGCCGCGGATGAAGTACCTTCCTAGGAAGATGTATATGGCCAGCACCGGCAAAGCAGCCAGAATGGAGCCGGCCATGGGCAGGTTCCAGGTGACCGCCTGACCGCCCGCCAGGTTGGCCAGGCCCACGGTGATGGGGTTGGCCGTGTGGCGGGTCAGGCAGATGCCCCACAGGAACTCGTTCCAGATCTGGGTGAACTGCCACAGGGAGGTGACCACGAACCCGGGAATGGACAGGGGGAAGACGATGCGCAGGTAGATGGAGAAGAAGCCCGCGCCGTCCAGCCTGGCCGACTCGATCAGGGCCGTGGGAATCTGGGCGTAAAAGTTGCGGAAGATGAGCGAGGTGATCGGCAGCCCGTAGACGATGTGGGCCAGGATCAAGCCGGGCAGACCGCCGTACAGATTCATGGCCCGCAAGGTCTGGAACAGCGGAATCAGGATGACCTGATACGGAATGAACATGCCGAACAGGAACAGGGTGAAGATCACGTCCGAGCCCTTGAACTTCCACTTGGAGAAGACATAGCCGTTGAGCGAGCCGAGCACCGTGGAACCCGCCGTGCCGCAGATGGTCAGAATCAGCGAGTTGATGAAGTCCGGCTTGAGCTTGACCAGGGCGTCGGAGAAGCTGGCCCAGTTGACCACGGAAGGCCATTCCCAGGCCGTGGGCAGGCTGATGTCAGCGGGCAGTTTCAGGGCGGTCACGGCCGCCATGTAGGCGGGCATGAGGAAGAACAGGGACAACACGGCGAGAGTTCCATAGAGGAACACGTTGCCGAAGGTTATTTTCCGCGCGGACATCTAGCGCCTCCCCTGCTGGCGATACTGGCCCACAAGGTAGGGCACAATGAACATGGCCGCGATGAGGAACAGAACGATGGCGATGGCCGCGCCCTTGGAGAACTCGTTTCCGCGGAAGGTGGTCAGATACATATTCAGGGCCGGGTGGCCGGTGGCCGCGTTGTCCGGGCCGGTCATGGCGAAGATCAGGTCGAACATCTTCAGCGAGATGTGGGACAGAATGATCACCGCCGAAATGGTGATGGGTTTGAGCATGGGGATGGCCACATGGCGGTAGTAGCCCGCGTGGGACGCGCCGTCGAGCATGGCCGCGTCGCGCAGATCCTGTGAGATGCCGTTGAAACCGGCCAGATACAGGGCCATGGTGTAGCCCGAGTACTGCCAGATGGTGGCGATGATGATGCCCAGCGTGGCCAGGTTGAAGCCGTGTTCCTCCTCCATGAACAACGCGTCCGGAAGGATGGAGCCGAACACCCATACCAGGGCGCCCAGGACGATGCCGGGGATGAGCCAGCGCTTCATGGCCCGGGCCGCATCCTTCTTCAGCTTGAACACACCGACCATGATCAGGATAAAGGCGACGATGTAGACCAGAATACGCAGGATGTCCTGCCAGTTGAAGACCAGGATGGCCGACTGGCTGGACAGCCACTTGAAGGTCAGCGGCTCGAAACCGAAATATTTGGGCAGGACGTTGACGCCGCCCTGAGGAGCGAGCAGCCACCGCCAGATGGTCCCGGAGACGATGAAGGACAGGGACATGGGATAGAGGAAGATGGTCCGCAGCAGGTCCTCGCCCTTGGGCTTCTGGTCAAGCAGGATGGCGATGAACATGCCGAGCCCGACCGCCCCGATCAGGAGCATGACCGAATAGTAGACCGCGTTGACCAGGTCCTGGCGGAAATTGCCGCCCAGAAATCCGGTGAAAAGATCGATGTAGTTCTCCAGGCCGACGAAATGTTTCTCGGGGTTGAGCGCCATGGCGCCCGTTCCGCCCCAGTCGGTCAAGGAGGTCCAGATGGTGTTGCCGATGAACCCATAGACGAAGACGCCGATGAGGATCATGGACGGCAGGAGCGTCAGAAACGCTTTCAGTTTATCGAGCGAGGCTTCCCGCATATGCAAATCCGGTTGGTCGGGCCGCGCCGCGCCGGGAGGTCCCGGCGCGGCGCGGCTGGTTCATATTCTCAGGCTAGATGCCGGCCTTCTTGGCGAGCTGCGCGCACGCCTTGGAAGCGGCCTGGGGGTTCTTGGTCTTCAGGAACATCTCCATGATGGAGGCGAAACCGTTCTTGAAGGTGTCGTTGGCGGCAACGCCGTGGACCAGGGAACCGACCACGCGGTTGCTGCCCCAATCCTTGGCAGCGTCCTGGGAGTACGCATTGTACTTGGACAGGTCGGAGTCCTTGCGCGCCGAGATGGAGCCCTTGAGCGGGTTGAAGGCGTCGGAGCCTTCCTTGGAGCCCAGGACCTTCAGCCATGCAACGGCGTTGTCGCGGTGCGGGGAGCCCTTGGGCAGACCGAAGGAGTCGGCCAGGAACATGAAGGTACCCTCGGTGCCCGGAGAGGCGACCCAGCCGTAGCCTTCGCCCGGAGCGAGCTTCTTGGTGGTGGACATGTAGCCGGCAGCCCAGTCGCCCATGATGTTGAAGGCGGCGCGGCCGTCAACGACCATGTCGGTGGCCTGCTGCCAGGACAGGGAAGAGGCGTCGGCATTGGTGAACTCGAGGATCTTGCCGTACAGCTCCCACGCCTTGACCACTTCGGGGGAATCGAAGGACAGCTTGCCGGCCCACAGGGCGTCCCAGTTGTCCGCGCCCATGGAGGCCAGGGCAACGGATTCCCACAGGTGGTTGGCGGTCCAGTTCTGGGCCAGGGCCAGGGGCACGACGCCGGCGGCCTTCAGCTTGGGCGCGATGGCCAGGAAGTCATCCCAGGTCTTGGGAGCGTCGACGCCCCACTTCTTCAGATTGGCCGGGATGTACCACATGACGTTGGAACGGTGGATGTTGACCGGCACGGACCAGATGCCCTTGTCGGTACCGATCAGCTTGATCAGGCCTTCGGGGAAGGCGTCCATCCAGCCCTGCTCCTTGAACAGCGGGGTCAGGTCTTCCATGCGGTCGGACTGGACCCAGGTGCCGATGAGTTCCTGTCCGGCGTGGACCTGGAAGGAATCCGGCGGCTCACCGCCGAGCATGCGGGTTTTGAGCACGGCCTGCGCGTTGACGCCGGAGCCGCCGGTCACGGTGGCGTTGATGACCTTAACGCCGGGGTTTTCTTTCTTGTAAATTTCGATCAAGGCGTCCAGAGCCGGACCTTCGTCACCGGCCCACCAGGAGAAAATCTCCAATTCACCCTTCAGATCGCTGGCCTGGGCGGCCTGCGGAGCGCCGATGAGCAGCGCGGCCGCAAAGACGATCAACATTTTCGCAAAAGCCTTTTTCATACGTACCTCCTAAGGTTTGCAAACTCAACTTCAACCAATCAAGAATCAGTTAAATCAAACGATTATCAAACCGCAAATTTAATAAATCGCCTCTTTTGTCTCCGGGTCGAACAGGACCATCCGATTGAACTCGAAACCGATGGGCACGATCTCGCCGGGCCGGGCCACGACCCGTCCCTCCACCTCGGCGAGGAGTTCGTTTTCGCCATCTATCACGATCTCCAGGTGGGAGTGTCCGCCGAGAATCTCGGAGACCACCACCTCGCCCTGGCACATCCATTCCTTGGGCAGCTTCTCGATGCGGTCGCCCATCTTGATGGAGTCGGGCCGGATACCCGCAAGCACGGGCGCGCCATCCGCAAAGGACTCGCCCTGGCCGTCGGCCACCGGAAATTTGGAAGCCCCTGCCTGAATGTAGCGTCGGCCGCCTTCCGCTCGGAAGGTCCCCTCCAGGATGTTCATGGGCGGGTTGCCGATGAACCGGGCCACGAACACGTTGGCGGGCCGTTCGAACACGTCGATGGGCGTGCCGACCTGCTGGATGTAGCCGTCCTTGAGAATGACGATGCGGTCGGCCAGGGTCATGGCCTCGATCTGGTCGTGGGTCACGTAGATGGTCGTGGTCGCCAGCTTCATGTGCATCTTGCGCAGTTCCATGCGCATCTGGGTCCGCAACTGGGCGTCCAGGTTGGACAGGGGCTCGTCAAACAGGAAGACGTCCGGATTTCGAACGATGGCCCGGCCCATGGCCACGCGCTGGCGCTGGCCGCCGGACAGCTCGGACGGCTTGCGATCGAGATACGGGGTCAGCTCCAGAACGCGGGCGGCCTCATCCACCTTGGACGTGATCTCATCCACGGGCTTGCCGCGCATTTTCAAGGAAAACCCCATGTTGTCGCGCACGGACATGTGCGGATACAGGGCATAGTTCTGAAAGACCATGGCCACGTTGCGATCCTTGGGCGAGACCTGGTTGACCAGCCTGTCGCCGATGAGCACCTCGCCGCCGGAAATCTTCTCCAGTCCCGCGATCATGCGCAGCACCGTGGATTTGCCGCAACCCGAAGGCCCGACCAGGACGATGAATTCGTTATCTTGGATGTCGAGATCGATACCGTGGACCACTTCCACGTCGCCGTACCGCTTGACCACCTTCTTCAATTGCACGTTTGCCATGTTGACCGTCTCTTTTTGCCTGTGCGCACAACTGCGCTACTTCACGAAAAACCTGTACAAAATAGTTTGCCTGTACGCTTCACCCGGACGCAGCGTGACCTCCGGGAAAGCCTCGTGCCCCGGAGCGTCCACAAAGCCCTGAGGCTCAAGGCAGAGTCCCGACCTCTCACCGTATACCGCGCCGTCCTTGCCGGGCAACCCTTCGGGAATGAAATTGCCGGAATAGAACTGGATGCAGGGCTGGGTGGTCAAAACCTCCATCCCCCGGCCCGAGACCGGCTCGACCAGCGAGGCCGCGGACCGCAGTCCGGACCGGCTGTCGAGTACATAGCAGTGGTCGTAACCGCCGCCGTTCTTCAGGGGCACGAAATCCTGCCGGATGCGCGCACCGATGGCAACCCCGTCCATGAAATCGAGCGGGGTGCCCGCCACCTCGGACAAGCAACCGGTGGGGATCAGCTCCGCGTCGGTTTCGAGGCAGCGGCGTGCCGGGATGGTCAGCACGTGCCGCAGGCAGTCAGCGCCCGGCCGACCGCTCAGGTTGAAATAGGGATGGGCGGTCAGATTGACCGCCGTGGTCCTATCCGTGGCCGCGGAAAAATCCAGACGCAGCCCGTCGTCGGTCAGGGTGTATATCGCCGAGACCGCGAGGTTGCCGGGATAGCCCTGTTCCCCGTCCGGGCTTTCATAGCGCAAGACCAGTGCTTGCCCGGCCTGGGTTTCGACGGTTTTCGCCTTCCAGACCCGGCTGTGAAATCCGCCCGCCCCGCCATGCAGATGGTTACGGCCGTTGTTGCGGTCCAGCTCGTACTCTTCGCCGTCCAGCACCAGACGCGCTCCGCCGATACGGTTGGCCACGCGCCCGACCAGCTTGCCGAAAAAGCAGCAGTCATCGAGATACCCGTCCAGGCTATCGTATCCCAGCACCACATCAGCCAGTATCCCGTTGCGGTCGGGTACGGTCAGTCGGACCAACGCCCCGCCGTAGGTGGCGATGTCCGCCTCCATGCCCAGCGCATTGGTCAGGGTGTACAGTTCCACCGGCGTGCCGTCCGGGGTCACGCCGAAGGGCCGTGCGCTCAGTTGCATAGTCCCCCCTTCGGAACGGAACTTCCCCGCACCCGCAAATCGGTAGCAAGCACCACGGTCTCGGGAATGAAATCGGCCCCCTCGTCGAATTGGCGCAGCAACAGGGACACGGCTGTCTTGCCCATGTCAAAGGCGGGTTGGTGCACCGAGGTCAGGGCCGGGTCGAGAAGCGCGGCAACAGGGGTGTCGGAGAAGCCCACCAGGGCGATGTCGTCCGGGATGCGCACGCCCGCTTCCTTGAACCGCGTGTACAACCCCACCGCCACCGGATCGTTGATGGCCAGGATGGCCTCGGGCAACTCGTCCAGGGCCAGATAGTGCTCGGCTCCGGCGCGGCCGTCTTCCTCACGGTATCCGCCGTGCAAATGGAACTTCTCCTCCAGCGGCAGGCCGTTGGCTGCCAGGGCGTCTCGGTATCCCTCGAAACGCTTGCGGTTCAGGGCGATGCCGTCCTGCCCGGCCATGTGGCCGATGCGCCGGTAGCCGCACTGGATGAGATGTTCCACCGCGCCAAAGGCAGCCGCGTAGTCGTCCACGACCACCTTGCCGGTGTCCAGCTCCTCCACCACCCGGTCGAACTGGACCAGGGGCACATGCTGACGCATGGCCCGCGCAAGGTGTTCGTGAGTCGTGGTCTCCGACGAGATGGCGATAAGCAGCCCGGCCACGCGGTTGGCCACCAACGCCTGGACGTTGAGGATCTCGCGGGCCAGTGTTTCGTTGGATTGGCAGACCATGATGGTATAGCCGTTGTCATAGGCCAGTTCTTCTATCCCGCTGATGACGCTTGAGAAAAAGTTGTGCCGGATGGCAGGCACGATGACGCCGATGACGTTACTGCGCTTCTTTTGCAGGGACTGGGCGAGCTGGTTCGGATGATAGTGGTACTTCTCGGCCGCTTCGGCCACGCGCTGTTTGGTGGCCGGGCTGATATCCGGGTGCCCCCGCAGGGCGCGCGACACCGTGGACGGCGACACGCCGAGCTTGCGGGCCAGGTCCTTGATGGTGAACTGGCTCATGGGCGCGCCTCCCCGTCGAGGACGATACGCTCGAAGCCGGGCTTGCGGACCTTGAGGGGCATGACCGCCCCCTGGCCGAAGATTTCCTCCATGTACTCCGCGTAGGGAGTGAACATCGCTTCGGGCACGTAGGCCTGGATGGTCCCGGCGAAACCGCCGCCCTGTATGCGGCACGCACCCCGACCGCGCAGGAACCGCTCGGTCAGGGTCAGGGCCAGGGGGATGGGCTGGTCAAGAGGATCGGTGGCCGAGATGCAGTTCTGCAACAGCCGCCAGGAGGAATCACCGGATTTACGCACCAGCTGAAGAAAATCGTCCATGCGCCCGGCTGCCAGGACTTCCGCCTGCTCGACGGCGCGGTCGGTTTCCTCGATGAAATGGATAAGCCGGAGCACACCCCGGTCCCCTGCGGCTTCCCGAATGTCCGCCACATGGGCCAGGACCGCGTCCACGGTCAGGCCCCGCGCATGGGTTTGCCCCAGGGCGCGCGCGGCCCGTCCCATCTCGTCCGGGATGGCCGCGTAGTCCGGGGTCAGGTCCGCGTGGCTACCGCCGGTGTCGACCACGACCAGCCGGTAGCCGGTCTGCTCGAAGTCGAACTCGACATCCCGCACTACGGGCGCCGACGGATCGCCGAAGTCGATGGAAAGAATGCCCTGCGCGGAACAGGAGAGTTGGTCCATGAGCCCGCACGGCTTGCCGAAATAGGTGTTCTCGGCCGCGCGCCCGGCCAAGGCCAACTCCAGAGGCGAGCACTCCCCTCCGTTGAAAAGCTCGCTGAAAATCCGCCCGATCAGAATTTCGAAGGCAGCGGAGGAACTCAGGCCCGCCCCCATGGGGACTTCCCCGTCCACGCACGCGTCGAACCCGGCCACCTTGCGACCGCTTCCGGCCAGCCAGGAGGCCACGCCGCGCACCAGGGACTCGGAGGCTTCCCGTTCGCCTGGTTGGGGAGCCAATTCGGCCAGATCCACGACGATCTCGCCGTCGAACCCCTTGGAGCGGATGCGCACCACGCCGTCGTTATTGGCGCGGGCCACGGCCAGGCAGTCGAAGTGTACGGCGGCGGCCAGAACCACGCCCAGATTGTGGTCGGTGTGGTTTCCGCCCAACTCCGTCCGCCCCGGCGCCAGAACCATGATCGCCGGCCCGGCCCCCAAACGGGTCTCGAAACAGTCCAGAAGATCAAGATAGCGGACGCGCTGGGCCGCCATATCCGCGGGCCGATACAGCTCGGCCAGGACCGGGTCCAATGCTCCCCGGCGCAGGGCCTCGGCGTATGCGGCCGCAGTGGTCATTACGCCTTCTCTCCGCTGCCCGGAGTATCCATGTAGTGGACCTCGGACTGCTCGCGCAGCCGGGCGGCCGCGGATTCGGCGGTCAGGTCACGCTGAGGCATGGCCATCATCTCGTAGCCGACCATGAATTTCTTGACCGACTTGGAACGGAGCAACGGCGGATAGTAATGCAGGTGGAAATGCCAGTGCGGATACTCTCCACCATCTGTCGGGGCCTGGTGAATCCCCATGGAATAGGGGAACGAGGTCTGAAAAAGATTGTCGTACCGCACGTTCAGCCGGACCATGGCGTCGGCCAGGTCCCTGCGCTGCTCGGGCGACATCTCCAGGATGTTCGCCAGATGCGCCTTGGGCAGGATCATGGTCTCAAAGGGCCACAAGGCCCAGAACGGCACCAAGGCCGCGAACGAATCGTTTTCGAAAATGATCCGCTCACCCCGTTCCAGCTCGGTCTCCAGGTAGGCGCAGAGCAGACATTTGCCCTTCCGGTCCAGGTGCTCCGCCTGACGGCGGTCCTCGGCGGCAGGGTACATGGGCACCCCTCGGGTAGCCCATATCTGGCCGTGCGGATGCGGGTTGGAGCAGCCCATGGCCGCGCCCCGGTTCTCGAATATCTGGACGTAGCCGATGTCCTCGCGCCAGCCCAGATGCGCGAACTCGTCGCACCACACGTCCACAACGCGGGCGGCCTGTTCCCTTCCCAGCCGGGCCAGGGTCAGGTCGTGACGCGGAGAATAGCAGATGACCCGGCAGGTGCCGGTCTCGGCCTCGGCCACCAGCAGGCCGTCCTGCTGGGGAGCAAGCCCCGCCTCGGGCGGCTCGGGCAGCAAGGCGGCAAAATCGTTGGTGAAGACAAAAGTGTCGGTGTACTGCGGGTTGACCGCACCGCCCGCCCGGCCGTTGCCGGGGCACAAGTAACAGTGCTCGTCATAGGAAGGCAGAGTCGCCCGGTCGGGCGCTTCCTGCTGGCCCTGCCAGGGCCGTTTGGTGCGGTGTGGAGAAACCAACACCCACTCGCCGGTGAGCTGGTTCAACCGCCTGTGCGGATGATCCTCGAAAAACATGCCTTCCCCTCAACCCTAGAAGATCGCCCCGAAGAGGAAGCCTTTCCCAAAACTCCCTGCCTCTCCGGGCCCGGTGCGGACCGCACCGCAAACGTTGCCGCAAACGTTTGCGGTACACCCGAAAAAAAATCACAGAAACGGCACATTGTCAACCAGGGGAAGGGAAAATCGCCCCCCGGCAGGGGGTACGAAGAGGTCAGTTCAGACCGGGATATACCCGCCGAATACGGTCATAGCGACCGCTCTCGCGCAGCTTTCGCAGCCCGGCGTTGAACCGGTCCATCAACTCCTGGGCATAGGGCAGTCTGCGACTGAGAATGAGGTGGTTGGTTTCGGTGAATATGGGGCGGGGATCGTAGGCAATCCGGTCCGCGCCCGAATCGATCCGTCTGGCCAGGACGAACAGGCCGACGGACTTGTTGCAGGCGTATACGTCCACGCGGCCCTCAATGAGCATCTTCATGCCCGCCACGTAGCTCACGGCCATATCCAGCTTCCCTTTTCCTCCGGCCATGGCATCCTCGAAAGGGAACTCCTCGGCACTGCCCAGGGTGATGCCCACCCGCAGGTCCCGGATGTCGTTCAAGGTTTGCCACGTAAACGAGGTGTCCCGTCGATAGAAAAAGACCCTGTCCGAGGAAAAAACCGGATCGCTGAAGAGAAACCGTCTGTCGCGCCCTTCCAGCGGCAGCCAGCCCGCCGACCCGGCCGGAGGCCCGTTGTCGGCCATGGACATGGCCCTGCGCCAGGGAAGGAACATGAAATCGACCGAGATCCCCGCCAGGGCGAAGCTCTCGCTGATGACGCGGTTGCCGAATCCGCCGCCGGGCAGGGAGGCGGAATAGAACGGCGGCCACTCCCCGCTGGTCAGAAGGATGGAGTCGGGAAGAGCCTGGGCCCGGCAGGGAACGGCCATGAGGAGCAGGCACAGCAACAACCACGCCGTCGCAAGGCGCGGTTGAAGCCGCTTGTCCGGTATGGGCCGATCCCGGTCCATGGGCCGAGCTATTTGGGTACCTGGGACAAGACCTGACCGATAACCGCCGCGGCAAGAATGGAGAAGCACAGCCGCGCCTGGGTCTCGCCGAAGAACACATCGAGATAGATCACATCGTCGTGCTGGTAGCTTGTCCCGACGACACCGGTCAACGGGGGCAACTCCAGCGTTTCGGAAAGGTCGAACTGCAGGGGGATCATGCCTTCGCCAGCCGGGCCCGAAGCGTCCTGGGACATCTCGGTCAAGGCCTCGGCCATGGGGGCGCAGGCGGACAGGGCCACCGGCAGGAACAACTGGCCGAACTGGAACAAACAGACCTCGTGGTCTTCCAGCAGCATGGCCTCGGGCGGATCGGACAACACCTGGAACAGATAGGGGCCTTTGGCTTCAAACTCGATTCTCTGGCCTTGTTCGGACATTCTCCCTCCTAATCCAGGTAAGAACAACAGTAGTCGGTCACGGTGCTGACCTTGAGACGGAACTTGGCCTCGCCGGGGACGTTGAAACTCTGTCCTGCGGTCACGGCCACCCATTCGTCGAAACCGGGCAGCTGGACGGACAGCTCGCCGGCGGTGATTTCCATGAACTCCGGCTTGTCGGTGCTGAACTCGTATTCACCGGGCAGCATGATACCGAGGGTCTTTACGCTGCCGTCGCTCAAGGTGACGACACGGCTGGTAACTTTGCCGTCGAAATAGATGTTGGCTTTTTTGTTAACGGTGACGTTGGCGAATGCGGTCATGCTCTCTCCGGTTGTTGGTGGCTGGGACGCGGGGATATCCGCGCTTGCGTGGTAACGGATTCCGGTTATACTGGGTGGCGGCAATCACCGTCAACCCTGGGGGAGCCCATGAAAAAAATCCGCATCGGCGTACTGTCCACCGCCAAGATAGGCCGCACCAAGGTCATTCCCGGAATGCAGCGTGCAAAAAACTGCGAAGTTACGGCCATTTGTTCCCGCAACGCGCAAGCAGCGAGCCAGGTAGCCGAAGAACTGGGCATCCCCAAGGCCTATGGAAGTTACGAAGAACTTTTGGCCGATTCGCAAATCGATGCGGTCTATATTCCCCTCCCCAATCACCTGCATGTGGAATGGACGCTCAAGGCCATGGCCCGCAACAAGCACGTGCTTTGCGAAAAGCCTCTGGGGCTGAATGACGACGAGGTCAACCGGCTCATCAACACCCAGGCCTCGCGACCCGACATCAAGATCATGGAGGCGTTCATGTACCGCTTCCACCCGCAATGGCTGGAGACCAAACGGCTCATCAAGGAAGACGCCATAGGCAGGCCGACCTCGATCCAGTCTTTCTTCTCCTACTTCAACGACGATCCCGAGAACATCCGCAACAAGGCCGACATGGGCGGCGGCGGACTCATGGACATCGGCTGCTATCAGGTCTCCCTGTCACGCCTGCTGTTCGACGCCCAGCCCAGGCGCGCCTTCGGCTGGATGGACAAGGATCCCTGCTTCTGCACGGACAGGACCTTCTCGGGCATGCTCGACTTCAACGGCAGGATGTCCGCCTTCACCTGCTCCACCCAGCTGGCCCCCTATCAGCGGGTCAACGTCCTGGGCGACAAGGGCCGCATCGAAATCATCATCCCGTTCAACGCCCCGCCGGACCAGCCCACCGAAATTCTGCTCCAACAGGGCGATGAAACCCGAACGATCACGCTCGACGCCTGCGACCAGTACACGGCCCAGGCGGAAGCCTTCGCCCAGTCCATTCTCGAAGACACCCCGGTGCCCATCTCCCTCATGGACACCTTCGCCAACCAGCATACCGTGGACGCCCTTTTCCGAAGCGCCGAAGCAGGCACCTGGCAAAACTGCTGAGTGCCTCCGGCCGCCGTAGGAAGGGGAGGAAAAACCCTTTGTGAAGGGTTCTTTCCTCCCCTTCCCCCGAACCCCCATCCCCTCCTTTTCCCAAACTTTTTATAGCCGCTTCGCGGATGAGGATAGGTCGGTAAATCGGCCTTCTCCACGCCCCAGCCAAAGCAGACGCCTTGTCACAAATCGTTGCCCCGCTGCCTGGCGGTGCGGGTAACCGTAGCGAAAGGTCCGGGCATACCCGACACCCGCGCAAAATGAACCTTCCCCCGGCACGGACCTGCCCAAGGCACACAAGAAGTTTCGGAAAGGATGGGGATGGGGGTCTGGGGGAAGGGGAAGGAAATCCCTTTTCAAAGGGTTTTCCTTCCCCTTCCCCCAGCCGCTGGAGGCTCATTTCGCGGGGATGTACCTCACGCCGGTAGTAGGCAGTGGCTTGAGCATGCGTTGCTGGCGCACGTAGTCGATGAACGCCTGGGCGTCGACGAAGCCGGTGTCGTAGCTGGAGACGGCTGCCTTCATGACATCAAAGCCGTCACCGCCCGAGGCGAGGTAGGAATTGGTGACCACGCGATAGATCCGGGCCGGGTCGAGCGGAGTCCAGTTGCCAGCCATGTCGAGTGTGTCGATGCAGAGCACGCGGTCGCCTTCGGGACGGCGCATGTCCGCAGTGTAACGCAACCCGCCCGTGTAAAGGAAGGCACCTCCGCCCCGATCCACGCCGGTTTCCAGCGCCTGATGAACCTGATCGCCGGTCAGGCCCAGCAGAACCAGGGTGTTGTTGAACGGCAGCAGCGTGTAGGCGGTACCCATGGTGATGTCGCCCTGGTCCACGGACTCGCGCACCCCGCCCGAGTTCTGCAGGGCGATGTCGGCGGGTTGGCCGGTTTCCTTGAGCTTGGCGAGCAGGGACTGGCAGACCAGGGGCGCGATGAGGCTGCCGTGCGGCAGGGACTCGCCGGAGTCCGTGATGCCGGGTACGCGGATATGCGGCAGAGGCAGGACGGCCTCGCCGATGACCTCGGTGCGCATGGCCTCCACGCCCTCGCTGTAGGGACCAAGAAATTTACGCGCTGCCGGGTCGGCGGCCACCACGGCGGCCTCGGGGTCGGCCTGGATGAATGCCAGTAGTTCCTCGTTGTCCGCGCCCTGAAGCGCCACTTTCTGCCCGGCGTCGTTTTTGCGCTTGAAGCCGTCGGCCAGGATCAGTAGCGGCTTGCCCTCGGCGCCGGTGACGCGGCCCTCGTCGTCGAAGGTCAGGTCGAGACGGCCGAGCACCCGGCCCCATTTCCAGGCCGTGACCACATACACGTCGCTGCCGTCAGGTCCCTTGACCACCGTGGGATAGGCGGCGGCAGGACGCAGCCCCATGCTTTCGATGCCCGCGTTGCCGAGCAGGGTGTGGGAGTGGCCGCCCACGATGACATCCACGCCCGGGACCTCGGCGGCCAGCCGCTTGTCCGCTTCGAAACCCTCGTGGGTCAGCAGCACGATCTTGTTCACGCCGCGCGCCTGAAGCTCCCGCACGATAAGGGTGGCCATGTGGACCGTGTCGGAGAACCGTACGTCGCCCGGGGCTGAAATGAATTTGGTCTCCGGAGTGATCAGGCCGACGATTCCGACCCGCTGCCCGCCCCGCTCGACAATAACATAGGGCCGGACCTTTGCAGCCAGGGCCGGAACCGACGATGCGTCCAGATTGGCGCAGAGCACCGGGACCTTGGTAAAGCCCAGGACCCCGGCCAGATACGACGCGCCCCTATCAAATTCGTGGTTGCCCAGGGTGAAGGCGTCGAAACCCAGCCTGTCCAGAAATTCCATCTCAGGCTTGCCCCCGTACTTCAAATAGTAGAGGCCGCCCTGCACCGCGTCGCCCGCATGAAGCAGGATGACGTTGTCCTTTTCCGCGCGGACCTCGTTCACGGCGGTCTTGATACGCGCCCAACCGCCCAGGCGGGCATAGGTAGGCTTGTCCTGCGGCGTGATCTTTTCCGCGGTGGGGTCGAGGTAGGAATGGGAGTCGTTGACGTGCAGCAACGTCACGTCAAAAGCGCTTGCGGAGACCGGTCCCCAAAAGATGACGGCGGCCAGGACAAATCGGGCGAATAGGCGTATCATGAAAACCTCCGGCTATTACCGACTGGGTACCAGCATTTCCATCAAAATGGAATGGCTGCGCCCCTCGGCTAAAGGCGTCTCGCCTGCCGCCGACTGTGTGAACAATTGTGACAATTCAGAAACGCGCATTGTATTGCGAAGCTTTTTCCCGGTATGGTCTTAACACTTATTTTCCAAGGGAGATTTCCATGAGCAACGACATGACAATCAGCAAATACCTCGATCCCAAGGAGCTGGCCGCCTTCTTTCGCGAGCTGGCCGATGCCGTGGAGAACGGGGGCCACGACGAATTCGCCTGCGTGGACGACTTCCGCAAGATCAAGATCGGCGTGAAGAACGAATACGGACAGATCAGCCTGAAGGCCAAGTTCAAAGCCGCCAAGCCGTGCGCGCCCGAGGTTGTGGGCGAGGACGGCGAGGTCGTCAAGCCCAAGTACAAGGACCTCAAGAAGCGCATGCGCACCAGCTTCAAGCTGCTGGTCAAGATGGCCCACGACGGCATCATGCCGCCCAAGGATGCGGTGGATGCCTTCCTGGCGGACTCGGCCCTGATGGTCACCTACCCCGGCTACGGGGACGAATACTACGAGAGTTACAGCAACGTCTGCGCCGAGCTCAAGGCGGCCTTCGAGTCCGAGGATCTGGTGCGGATGCACGCGGCCGTGGACGCCCTGGTCCACGAAAAGAGCCGCTGCCACGCCAAGTACGACTGAAACACCCGACCCCGGACAATGCCCATGAAACTGATCAAGAACGACCCCAAGACCTGCGACTGCCGGACCATCCCGGTAGAGGCCACCGAGGAAATCACCGAGGCCGACGAGAAGCGGTTTTTCGCCGTGGTCTCCACGGACCTCGAACCGTGGCAGATCGAGCAGGTTGTCTCGCCCAAAAACGTGTTCGTGCGCCAGGAGGTCCTCCTGGCCGCGCACTGGCACCCGGAGTTCGTGCCCATGGAGCACATCCGTGCCCGGGTGGACGCCATGTTTCCCAACCGCACGGACGAGTTGCTCATCCCCACCCAGCACAACGAGCTCCTGAGCTGGGACGGCTACACCGGGGTGGAGGTCGATTGCTTCTCCTCCGGGTTCAACCGCAAGGTCCAGCTGCTGCTGCACTTCGCCAACGAGCGGGTCCAGGACGCGGGCGTGCTCAAGTCCATGCTGGCCCACACCTTCAAGTACCGCTCGGGGCAACTGTTCGAGTTCATGCACACCATCACGAAGCCGGACGAGGCGCGCATCGAACGCGCGGCCAAGTCCACGGGCGCCGATCGTGAACTTATCGATTTCGTACGGATCAACGTCTCCAAGATAGAGCAATTACTGGATAAGCACTGGACGGACGTTCCGCGCATGTCGGTCAAGAACAAGCTGCTGCGCAACTGGTTCGACGCCATGCGCGCGGAGCTGGGCGACAACGCCACGGACCGCATCCAGGCGTATCTCAAGGCGGTCAAGAAGCTGGTCAAGGAAGGGTTCAACCTGTCCTTTTTCTACCGGGCCAGCGAGGTCATCGAAGAGGTCCGATCCCTGGGCGGATGCGTCGTCATCCCCCACCCGGAACAGTTCTGGCCCATTTTGCTGCGCGACTACGACGTGGACGGCATCGAGGTCTGGAACCCGCAGTCGCAGGAATACACGGAGTTTCTGATCTCCGTGGTCAACGAGCAGAACGGGCGGCGCGCGTCACGCAGGGACAAGCTCATCTTCATGGGCGACGACTGCCACATGGGCGAGAAGACCAAGCCCGTGGACCAGCAGGAAACGGAAAAGGCGGCCCGGGAAATCGGCTACCAGCCGGCCTGGGACGACCTGCGCATCCGCAAGAAACTCATCGTCAACAACATCTCCAGACGCTCTGTGATCAAGGAGTACAAAGCCCGCCTGGCGGGATAGGCAGGCAAGGATACCCCCATGGCAGAAGAAAAATTCGTGTTCGATTCTCTCCAGGACTGCGAGTCCATCAAGGACTTCCTCGAATCCCTGATCGAAGGGTTTGAAAAACACTCCATCGACCTGTCCACCAACGGCGACGAGATCCACCTGGCGCCGCAGGGACTGCTCAACTTCACCGTGAAGGCAAAGAAAAAGGGAGCTGAGAACAAGCTCTCCATCAAGGTGTCCTGGAAAGACGCCCCCTCCATCCAGCCGTCGGAAGACGCCTTCCTCAAGGTCAGCTGAACCAATGATGACATTCGAAGGACTGGACGAGAACTTCAAGTTCATCGTCTTCGAAGTGGAGAATCAGGCCCGTTCCACGCAGAAGTTCATGGATGCGCCGTCACGCAAGCGGTACGCCAAGATCACTTCGCGCGACGACTACATCGACAACCTCAAGACGATCATCGAGAACAAGTGCTACTCGCGCATCCACCTGGACCATTCCCTGGACAAACGCCAGTTGAACAAGATCCGGGCCATCCAGGTCATCTGTGTGAACCTGGAGAAGATCGCGGACTATTTCGTCAACATCGTCAAGCAGATGCAATATCTGGATGACCAATCCTTCGTACAACGCTACGACTACGGAGAGGTCTTCGAGATCATGCTCTCACGGCTGGGCGCCATCCTGGAAGCCTACCACAACGAGGACATGTCCAAGGCCCTGTACATCTGCAAGGCCGAGCCCATGCTCGACAATGTGTACAAAGTCCGTTTCGACCGGGTCATGAACGAGATGGGCCTGGGCCGCGACGCGCAGTCCCTGGTCACGGTGCTGTTCATCTTCCGGTATTTCGAACGGGTGGGCGACGCGCTGCTGAACATCGGCGAGGCGATCATCTTCTCCCTGCTTGGCGAGCGCATCAAGATCGAACAGTTCGAGGCCCTGCAGCAGACCCTGACCAAATCCGGGTTCAGCGACTCCTTTTCCGACATCGACTTCAGCGCCATCTGGGGCACCCGGTCGGGCTGTCGCATCGGCAAGGTGGAGCAGCGCGAAGCCGAGCTGACCTCCGAGGAGAAAAAGCGGGGGTCTATCTACAAGGAAGGCAATCTGGAGAAGATCCGCAAGGAGCGGGAGTCCATCCAGCGCTGGAAACAGCTTTTCCCGGACCTGGTGGCGGACATCTACGGCTTCCATGAGGACGCGGACAAGGGGTCCATGCTGGTGGAGTTCCTCAACGGCTGCACGCTGGACGAGGTAATCCTTTCCGGAGACGACGAGCTGGTCCGCAACGCCCTGTTCATCCTGGAAAACACCGTCATCGAGACCTGGACCAAGACCATGGTCGATCTGCCTATCAAGACCAACTACATGTGGCAGATACAGTCCCGGCTGGAAGGCGTGCTCCAGACCCACCCCGAGTTCTGGCGCACCCCCAAGTCCCTGGGCGGGGCCGAGGTCTGCTCCACCGAAGCGTTGCTAGCGGCCTGCGCCAACGCCGAGGACGAGCTGGAAGCGCCCTTCTCGGTATTCATTCACGGGGATTTCAACATCAACAACGTGGTCTACAACCACGAGGCCCAGCAGATCCACTACATCGATCTGTACCGCTCGCGGGACTTCGACTACATCCAGGACGCCTCGGTCTTTCTGGTCTCCAACTTCCGCGTTCCGCTGTTCGATCGGGAGCACCGCGACCGCATCAACGCCGTCATCCGGCAATTCTACGGGTTCATCAACGAATTCGCCCAGCGCAATCGCGACACCACGGTCCAGGCGCGCCTGGCCTTCGCCCTGGCGCGCAGCTTCTACACCTCCACCCGGTTCGAGCTGAACTACAAGTTCGCCAAGGAGATGTACAACCGGTCCATGTTCCTGCTGGAAAAGATAGCGCAATACCGGGGCGGGGCCTGGGAGCAATTCTCCCTGCCCGAAGACGTCCTCTACTACTAGGCAATCAAGGAGCCGTTTCGTGAAGATAGGAGTCATTGGTATCGAGGGCGGCTGGTCCTCCGAAAAACTGGCGGACACCGTGGCCGAGAAAACCGGCGGCGAGCGCGTGCTCATCAACATGGAGGACGTGCGACTGGACCTGCCTTCGGGCAACGCCTTCTACAACGGGCACAACCTGACGGACTTCGACGCGTTGATCATCAAGAAGATCGGCGCGCGCTACTCCCCCGACCTCCTGGACCGCCTTGAGGTCCTGCGCTTCCTGCACGAGAAGGGCCTCAAGATTTTCAGCTCGCCCTACTCCATCCTGCGCGCACTGGACCGATTGTCCTGCACCATTTCCCTCCAGCTCAAGGGCATCCCCATGCCGCCCACGACCATCACCGAGTCCGTGGATCAGGCGCTGGTGGCGCTCGAAAACTACGGCGAGGCCGTGTTCAAACCGCTCTATACCTCCAAGGCGCGCGGCATGTTCGTGCTGAAAAACGGTCCCGACGCTCGGGCGGCCATCGAGGAATACCGGGCCGAGCACCCGATCATGTACATCCAGAAAACCATCAACCTGGGCGACCTGGACCTGGGCATCGCCTTTTTGGGCGGCGAGTACCTGACCACCTACGCCCGGTGCAAGACCAACGGGGCGTGGAACACGACAACGGCTTCGGGCGGCAAGTACCGACCCTACGAACCCGCGCCCGAGATCATCGAACTGGCCCGCAAGGCGCAGGCCGACTTCAACCTCGACTTCACCTGCGTGGACGTGGCCATCACTGACGACGGCCCGTACGTCTTCGAGGTCTCCGTGTTCGGAGGCTTCCGGGGTATTCAGGAGACCAGCGGCATCGACGCCGCCGCACGCTACGTGGATTATGTCATGGAGAGACTCAAATGAAGCTGACCGGCACGACCCGCAAGGAGCTGGCCGAGACCGTGAAATCGGCCTGCCCGGCCGAACGGGAACTCTTTCTTGATCTGGGCGGCTGCCGCATCCGGGTCATGAGTTCCACGAACGAGTTGAACGACGCCCTGGCCGACTATTTCAAGGAATTCGTCACCGGCGAGGGCGAACCGCAGATCGTCATCTCTGCCCACGAATGTCCGGACGTGGAATGCGGGCTGACGTTCAACGTCAAGAAGCCCGATCCCGGCAAGAACAAGATCAAGGAGGAGTGGGTCGATCTTCCCGACGGGCGTATGGTCCGCAAGCGGCTGACCGGCATGCACTTTCTCTTTGGTGAAGGCGAGAACGTGGCCGTGGGTCCGTGTCTGGCCAACTCCAACCAGGTCATCAATTTCGTCAACAACCGCTTCATAGAGTGGAAACTCAATCGGGGCGGATTCCTGGGTCACGCCGCGGGCGTACGCTGGGGCGAACGCGGCATCTCGCTGGCCGGGTTCTCGGGCGCGGGCAAGTCCACCCTCGCCCTGCACCTGATGAGCAAGGGAACCACGTTCATCTCCAACGACCGGGTCATGGTCGAGCCCAACGGCAACGGCCTGATGATGTACGGGGTGGCCAAGCAGCCGCGCATCAATCCGGGCACGGCCCTGAACAATCCGGACCTGAGCCGCATCGTGGAGCCGGACCTGCGCGAAAAGTGCCTGGCCATGCCGCCGGAAGAGCTGTGGCAACTGGAGCACAAGTACGACGCGCTCATCGACGAGTGCTACGGACCGGGCCGTTTCGAGCTGCGCTGCCCCATGGACGCGCTGGTCATACTCAACTGGAAACGCGAGGACACGCCCATGCGCGCCGCCTTTGTGGACCCCAGGGAACGCACGGATCTTCTGCCCGCGTTCATGAAGTCCACAGGGCTATTCTACCTGCCCGACAATCCGGCGCGGCAGGACGATCCGGGCATCGACGCCTACGCCGAGGTGCTGGCGCGGACAAAAATCATCGAGATAGCCGGAGGCGTGGACTTCGACCGCGCTTCCGATGTATGTTTGCATTTCATGGAAACCGGCCATCTTCCGGCCGATTGACGGAGCGGACAGTGCGCATTCGAGTCACCAGGGACGTCACCATCCCGGACCCCCGCAAGCTGGAACAGTTCAGGCGGGCCCCAGAGCTGGGGCCTTCCGTGCTCTTCTTCAGCGGTGGTACTGCGTTGCGCGACACCTCCCGTGAACTCATCCGCTACACCCACAACTCCATCCACCTGATCACCCCGTTCGACTCGGGCGGCAGCTCGGCGGTCATCCGCAAGGCGTTCGCCATGCCCGCCGTGGGCGACATCCGCAATCGGCTCATGGCCCTGGCCGACCAGTCCGTCAAAGGCAATCCCGAAATATACAGCCTGTTCACCAACCGGCTGCCCAAGGATGGCGAGCCCGATGCCCTGCGCGGGGAACTGGACGCCATGGCCGCGGGAGTGCATCCCCTTGTCCGGCGCATCCCGGACCCCATGCGCAAGATCATCCGCAACCATTTCTATGAGTTTCTGGAGCGCATGCCCGGCAGCTTCGATCTCAGGGGCGCGTCCATCGGCAACCTGGTCCTGACCGCCGGGTATCTGTCCAACCGCCGCCAGCTCGACCCGGTCATCTATCTCTTTTCCAAGCTGGTCCAGGTCTGCGGCGTGGTCCGGCCCACCGTGAACAAGGACCTGCACCTGGCCGTGCGCCTCACCGACGGCCAAACCATCGTGGGCCAGCACCTGATCACCGGCAAGGAGTCCGCCCCGCTCGCCTCGCCCGTCGAGGACATCTGGCTGACCGCCTCCCCGGATTCCGAGGAGCGCGTGCGCACGACCATCCGCAACAAGACCAGGGAGTGGATCGGCAAGGCGGACCTGATCTGCTACCCGCCGGGCAGCTTCTATTCCAGTGTCGTGGCCAACCTGCTGGTGGACGGCGTGGGCCGGGCCGTGGCCGCCAACACCTGCCCAAAGATCTTCGTCCCGTCCACGGGGGCGGACCCGGAGACGCCGGGCATGTCCGTGGCCGACCGGGCCGATGTCCTGTGCCGCCACCTGCGCGCCGACGCCGGGACCGGTGATGGCGAGGTCCTCGGCTACGTCCTGGTGGACGCCAAAAACGGCGAATACACGGGCGGCATCGACAAGAAGCGCCTCGAAGAGCGCGGTTTCACCGTGATAGACGCCCCGCTGGTCACGGAACAGAGCGGACCGAACATCGACGGACATGCGTTGAGCGAATTTTTACTGTCGCTGTGCTGACGGCCAACCCAAAGGAGGTTGCGAACGTGGATAAGCAGAAAATCAGTGTCAAAAAGGTCCTGGAATACAAGGACGCCTTGTCCTACATCGAAGACTTGGCCAAAAGCTTCCGCTCCGGCACCATCGTGTTGGAAAGCGGCGAAGAGCACGTGGTCATGAAGCCTGCACCCCAGGTGTCCATCAAGGTGGAGGCCAAGACCAAGAAGGACAAGCAGAAGATCGCTTTCGAGTTGAGCTGGAGCGAGGCCGCTTCCGAGGATCTGAAGATCGGAGACAAGCAACCCGCCACGGTGCCCGCTGTTCAGCCCGAGGGCGGAGCCCCTGCGGTGCAGACAGAGGCTAGGCCCCCGGCAACGAAGGAACCCGCCAAGACTCCGGCAATGGCCGAGAAGGCGGAGGCCCCTGCCAAAACCGTATCCGACGTCCCAGCCAAGGCGGCTGCCCCGAAAGCGGCGGCAAAAAAGCCTACGGCCAAAAAAGCGGCGGCCAAAAAGACGACCGCCAAGAAGAAGACTGTCAAAAAAGCACCGGCCAAACCCGCCGGAGACAAATAAAACCCTGCGCCCAGGCGCATAGCGGAGAACTGACCATGACTGAAATGCACGAGAGCTTCGAATGGAACGAGGTCGCCGACCTGTTCGGCATCGAAAAAGAGAATCCCGACATGCTCGAAGACGAACGCGACAGGATACTCGAGCGGATCAACTCCCTGACCTGCCGATACGGCCGGGAGTACGTCATCAAGAAGATCACCCTGCACACCACGCACTAGACCGAACGGAGCCCCATGCGCACCATTGCCGTACTGAACCAGAAGGGGGGTGTGGGCAAGACGTCCACTGCCGTGAACCTCGGGGCCGCCCTGGCCCGGCAGGACAAGCGCGTATTGCTGCTGGACCTCGATCCCCAGGCGCACCTGACCTATTCCCTGGGCATCATGGCCCACGAGCTGCCCCGGACCATGGGCGCGGCCCTGATGCGCGAATGCCCACTGAACGCCGTGACCATGGAGGTCGGACCGCTCAAGGTGGTCCCCGCCTCCGTGGCCCTGGCCGGTACCGAGGTGGACCTGGCTTCGGCGCAAAGCCGCGAGACACGGCTGCGCGACGCGCTCTCACAAGCCGAGGGCTACGACTTCGCCATCATCGACTGCCCGCCCAACCTCGGCATGCTGACCCTGAACGCCATGGTCGCCGCCGGCGAACTGCTCGTCCCGGTGCAGCCGGAGTTCCTGGCCCTGCAATCGCTGGGCAAACTCATGGAGACGGTCAAGGCCATCCGCGAAGGCTGGAACCCGGGCCTGGCCCTGTCCGGCATTCTCATGACCCGCTACCAGCGGACCCGCAAACTCAACCGGGAAATCCGGCGCAAGATCCGGGACTACTTCGGCGAGGCCCTGCTGGAAACGACCATCCGCGACAACATTTCCCTGGCCGAGGCCCCCAGCTTCGGCAAGGACATCTTCACCTACAAACCCCGCAGCCACGGGGCCGCCGACTACCGGAACCTGGCCCTGGAACTGCTTCGCAGAGGTGCTCCATGAGCGACGAAAGACTCGGGACAAACCCACTGGACTGGGTCATTCCGGACGCGGCTCCGGCTGCGGTCCCCCCGATGACGGAAAACCGCCCCGTTGACCAAACCACGCAACCCGCTCCCCCGGCCTGCGCCACAAAGGATGCCGAACCGGCCGCCCCGAGGACCGCTCTGTTCCAACCCGCCGGGAGCAACGAGGAGATGACTATGGGCAAAGGCAAGATCAAGATCGAACAGACCATGGATACGTCCCATGTCGTCGCCTATCTCAAGGACCTGGCCGATTCGCTGGAATCCGGCGTCATCCGCGCCGAGAACGAGAACGAGACCCTGGTCCTCGGCGTGCCCGACTCCATGCAGGTGGAACTCAAGCTCGCCCGCAAAAAGGACAAGGCCAAGTGCGAGATCGAACTGCAATGGTACGACGACGGCTCCAGGGCCGACGCCCTCAAAATCTCCGGAGAGTAACCGCCAGCCGATACGACAAACGGGGCTTGCACTGCGTGTGGGCCCTTTTTTCGTTTCAGCTTCCTTGCAAAGCATCCCTGGAGCTTCACGAGCGGGCCGACCGGACCATTTTTACGGACCGTTCAGACGAAATCGGCCTGCGTGTCCGTCATACTCCATAGCGGGACGCGGCGTAACGTCCCATGTTCGGATTGAACAACCGGGCAGTTATTGGTACGTATCCGTTGTACGAATCAAAAGTTAAGCCTCACCCTGTTTTCGGAGTCTGCCGTGCGCACCAGCAAGTTCCTCGCCCTCATCGTCGCATTGTTGGCGATCAACCTCTTCCTGCCCTCCCCCGCCAGGGCCGCGACGTCCCCAAAAACCGCCCTGGTTATCGGCAACTCCGATTATCCGGGCATGCCGCTGGCCAACCCGGTCCACGACGCCACGGACATAAGCAACGAACTCAAGGAACTCGGTTTTCAGGTCACTCTCTTGACCAACGGCACCCGGCGGCAGATGGAAAACGCCGTGCGCGGCCTTTCCAAACGGCTGGCGGATGGCGGCGTGGGCCTGTTCTATTTCGCGGGCCACGGCATCCAGGTGGGCGGCGAGAACTTCCTCATCCCGGTGGACGCCAACATCGAGAGCGAGGCGGACGTACCCTATGAAGCGGTCTCGGCAGGCCGCATCCTCGACCACCTGAAACTGGCGGGCAACCAGATGAACATCATCATCCTGGACGCCTGCCGCAACAACCCCTTCGCCCGCAGCATGCGCTCCGAGACCACCGGTCTGGCACGCATGGACGCACCCACCGGCTCCATCATGGCCTATGCCACGGCGCCGGGCTCGGTGGCCGCAGACGGCGAAGGGCGCAACGGCGTCTACACCGAGAACCTGCTCAAGGCCATGCGCGAACCGGGCCTGGACATTTACGACACCTTCATGCAAGTCCGGCGCGGCGTGATCAAGGATACCCAGGGAAAGCAGACCCCGTGGGAATCCTCGTCCCTGATCGGCAAATTCTACTTCCGCGAGAAACAGCCCGAACCGGTAGCCGCGCCCACTCCCCCGCCCGCGCCGGTCCCCGACCCGCAGACCGAAGCCCTCAAGGCACAGCTTCTGGCCATGCAACAGCAGATGACGGCTCTCCAGGAGCAGGCCAGAAAGAACGCCGAGCTGGCCCAAAAACGGGAGCCCGACGAATCGAACGAAGAACTCAGGGCGCAACTGGCGGCCATGCAGCAACAGGTGGCCGACCTGCGTCAGGAAGCCCACAAGCCCCAGCAACCCGCTCCCGCGCCGAGTTCCGGCCAGACCGAAGAGGAACTCAAGGCCCAGTTGGCCGCCGTACGCCAGGAAGTGGCCTCGCTGCAAATGAGCAGCCCCACGGACAGGCGCATCCTCCTGACCGACGTCGATTCCCTGACAGTCCAGAAAAAGGCCAAAAGCCAGGCCAAAGGCCGACTGGTGCTCTCGGTGGTCCCCATGGCGTTCGGCTGGCAGGGGAATCATCCGAAAACCGAATGGTACCCGAAGACCGAACAGAGAGTGCTGGAGTCACTGGCCGAAAGAGACGACCTCCTCCCCGTGTTTTCCGCTGCAGGCGAGTTGAAGAAGGTACACCCCTACACGCTCAGACAAGACAGGGAAACGGCTCTCTGGCCGGAAGGCGCCGCTGGCCCGCCGGATACCCTGACCCTTAAACTGATTGCCAAGGAACTGCACGCGGACACTCTGGTGGCCGTGGCCATGGACCAGCGCGCCAACAGGATACGGGGGAGAATCGTCGTTCTCTGCTATCTTTACGATGCCCGTAAAGGCGAACTCAAGACCTACACGAACTTCATGGCCCAACCCGATGCCTTCTTTCCGCTGAACGACTATCTGGCGTTCGTCCAGAAAACCGTGGACGATGGTCTGGACCAGTTTATCGGCAAGGAAAAGCGCGGGTGGTGGTAGGCCTTATCGAGCCTGAAAAAGGAAGGATCGTCAGCTCAGCTTGAGCACGATCAGGGTGAGGTCGTCCTCAACGCCGTCCTCGCCCGCGAAGTCCCGGACCGAGGACACCACGGTTTTGGCGATATCCGATGCGGAAAGGGTCGCGTTTGATTTCAGAAGGTCCCGTATCCGGTCCTTGCCAAACAACTCCCCGTCCTGACCGTGCGTCTCCCATACCCCGTCCGTACCGAAAAAGACCACGGCCCCCTCGGGCAGTATGCGCCGATCTTCCACATACTCCATCCCGTCCATGACGCCCAGCGGCAGCCCGCTGTCTCCGGCCAGTTCCTCAAACGCTCCGGTCCCGGGCAGATAGACGATGGCCGGGTCGTGCCCGGCGCGGGACCAGCGCACGGCCCGTTGCTGCGGATCGACAAGGCAGAAGAACGAAGTCATGGATCGGCCCGTCATCTGGATATCCTGAGAGAGCAGGTCGTTGGCGCGGGTCAGAACCCGCCCCGAGTCCACTTCGCCGTCCAGGTTGGCGCGGATGAACGCCCGCGAGCTGGCCATGAGCAAGGCCGCCGGGATACCGTGGCCGGTCACGTCGCCGACGATCGCCCCGACCTCGCCGTTGTCAAAGGTGAAGAAGTCATAATAGTCCCCGCCGGTCTCATCGTGCGGAATGGAGATCCCGGCCACATCCAGGCCGGGTACGGACGGGACATCCTCGGGCATGAGGCATTGCTGGATGCCCCGAGCCACGGCCATGTCCTGTTTCATGCGGACCTGTTCGTCCAAAGCCGGAACCATCTCGTCGAAGGTCGCCCCCAGCTGGGCCAGTTCGTCCTTGCCGCCAACACGCGCCCGCACCGAAAAGTCGCCCGCCGCCACCTTCCTGAACGCCTCGGCCAACCGTTCCATCCGCCGGGTCATGGTGTTCGAGAGGGTCAAGGCCGTGGCCAGGGTCAGCAATCCCAGAGCCAAGATGACCAGCATCATGGTCCGGTGCCTGACCCATATGGTCTGGTTGACGAAGCGCTCGGCCTGAAGCGATTCGCTGAGCATGGAGGAGACCGACAGACCCAGGATCACGCCCAGGCCGCGCACACCAAGCCCTGAATAGACCCACAGGTGGTCCGCGTCGCCCGCGCCGGTGCGGAACGATCCGTACCCGCCGTCCTCGAAACCGGTCAGCAGGGTGCTCCCCTGCTCTGCCGGAAGGTCGGGCAGGGAACCGCCCTGGCCCCAGAACAGGGATTGAGGGTCGTCATCTGGCACCCTGGAGGCGAGAACCCGCAACTGGGCGCCGTCCTCCTGAACAAAGAACCACTGTACCCGGTCGGGCAGGTCCACGGCGTCCCTGCGGTCGAAAAGATCACTCATTGCCGCCGCGGTCGTGACCGAAGAGGCGTCCCGGCCGTCGCTGCGCAGGGATGACAGCAACAACAACTCCCGCGTGGCCGGGCTGGGCCGTACCGAGAGGTTTGCACCGCCCGCCTGACGCGCCAGCGAAGCCAACGCCTGCCGGACATCGGCCATATCCTCGGTCAGGCCGGGGTAGAGACAAACAGCCCCTCCGGGAGATTCGGCCCATTGCCACAGGGCCAGCCGGGGCAACGATTGTTTCCCGTATCTGAAGGCAGCCAGGGCGTTCCGGGAAAAGTGATTTCCCTCCGCCGGATCGTCCTGTCCTTCGGCAACCTGATCGGCCGAGGCGAAATCGACCTTCAGCCTGAGACGTTTGCCCTCTTCGGACCAGGCCCAGTAACCGCCATGCGCCTTTCCGTCCGCCGAATCCGAGCCGAGGGGCGTCTCGCCTTGCAGAATCCGCAGCTGTTCCCGCTGCATCTGGGAAATGAGCCGAAACCGGTCTCCGGCGGTGCGTGCCGACCGGCGGGCAGTGGAAAGCATCTCGGACTCGTTACGGGCAATGAGAATGTCTTCAAGGGCCAGGGTAAGGTCCTCGCCATCCATCTCCTTGCCCATGGAAACACCCAGGCCGAACCGCTCGGCCAGAATCCTGGCGGATTCCTCGTCGGCGTCCTCGATGACCAGCCGCATGGCCATCAGCGGCAACAGGGCCACCACGAGCAGGACCAGCAGGAGCTTCCACTTGAATTTCAACGCCAGGACTCCCCGCGACCTCAGTCGAGCCGGGTGACGACCACCCTGCGGTTCTTGGCCCGGCCCTGGGCTGTCTCGTTGGAGGCCACCGGGGCGGACTCGCCGTAGCCTTTGACCACAGCCGCCTCGATTCCGAACTTATCCTTGAGATATTCGTTCACCGCGTTGGCCCGCTTTTCGGAAAGTTGCCGATTATAGGCCTCGCTGCCCACGCTGTCCGTATGGCCGCCGATCTCCATGCGCGCCGTTTGCAAAGCCTTGGAGGTCAGGGCGCGGCCCAGTTCGTCGAGCTGCATGAAGGAGCGCTCACCGGTTATCACGGCGCTGTCCGTGGCAAAATAGATGTAGATGGTCGCTGAGGGCCTGACCGGCGCTGCGGCCTCCTTGGTCACGACAAAACCACGAGTGCGCATCACGCCCCCGTCGGTCTTGCTGAGTTGCTCGACCAGGGTCCCGCTGTCGACCACATCCCCGGCCAGGGCGACTCCGGCCAGCATCGTTCCCACGAGCATCAGGCAGGCCGCCACGCAAAATATCCGACGCATCCTCACTCTCCCTCGGAAACTAATTGGTCAGCATCAGGTAGGCCAGCTCGGCCCCCTGTTCCTTGTTGTCCACCTCGATGGTGAACAGGCCGTCCCAGTCCGGCGTCCACTGGACCATGCACTCCCGGTCCATTCCGTCCCGGGCGGTCACCAGATTGCCGTTCTCGTCATACACCGAGACCTTGAACCGGCTCGATTCACGGCTTTTGACATACACCGCCGCCCGTTCTCCGGCCAGAAACCGGACGTCGTGCTCGGCCATGCCGCTCGGCTCCAGCCGGTTGACCCGCTTGGCCGGACCGCGAACATTGCCGCGCACGCCCTGTCTGCGCATCTCGGCAGTGATGAGCGAACGCAGTTTGAGGTTCGTGCCCGCGCTGCGCATGGCCGACTCCAGGATGCGTGCCGAGTCCTCGTCCGCCTCGGGCCCGAGTCCCGCGTCCTTCATGACCTGGGCCGCGGCCAACAAGACCACGGGATTTTTTGTGCTCTCGCCGTAATCGGCCATGGATGCGGCAAGGGCGTACCGTTCGATCATCTCCACCTGGGCCGACTTGGCTCCGGGCTCTGTGCTGCGGTTCGTGGGTTTGCCCGCAAAAACGGGTGAAGCCAGACACAGGGCCAGGCCGATCAAGAGGAACCGTTTCAGGCTGTTCATGACTTGTCCTCGCTTCGAACGTCGATATCCAGGGCCAATTTCACCGTTGCCCACTGGGCCGGGGCCACGCCCTTTCCAAACCCCTTGCTACCGCCGGAACCGGGCAACAGAAACCCCGCGCCCGCGTTCAAGCCCTTGTCCGCGCCCTTTGCGCGCCGCTGGTTGAGCAGGCCGATGTCCACGGGGTCCAGACTGACGATCATCTGAATATATTCACGCCCGGTCCGGTCCATTTCCAGAGACATCTCCCCGACCGTGTCCAGGGTCTGCCCCGGCGGCACACGGCCCGATTCCATGCCTCGCTCCTGAGTGGGATAAAAAGGGAGTATCCTCCCGTCGTCCGTAATATCCACAAGATAGCAGTAATACGGCGTATCACTTCGGTTGTACATGCTAAACGTCAGCACATCCCCCACGGAAAGGACGGCCGTGTCGGATACATCCGTATCAAAACTGCCCCAACGCGCGTATCGCCTGCCGCCGATCTCCCGCACTTCGCCCGTTTCGCCAGGCTTGGCAGGCTTCCATATGGTCATTTCCATGATCACGGGCTGGGCCGTACCCGGAGGCGACTTGAGGGTCAGGAGATGGCGCACACGGGACACCCGCTCCAGAGCGTCCTCGAGCTTCCTCTCCCAACCGGCGGTCACGGCCAGCGACAGCCTGCGCCCTCCCCCGGCCAGGGGACGCCCGTCCGGGGAAAGGATCCAGCACTGAACCGGGGCGTCGCCATCCGAAGCGGGCGGTCCGTTCTGCAGTGCGGCGGCCATGTCCTTGCCCGAAGACCTGCCCGGACGAATAATATCCAGGACCAAATCCGCCGAGGCCGCGTCAGGGGCGACCTCGAACTGGGGCATGTCTTCCACGGCCTGTCGGGCCATGGCCGCGTAGATGGCGTCCCCCGGCAGATCGGCGCGGACGAAGATCGATTTCTCCGAGCCTTCGGGCCAGTACCGCTCCAGGGACAGCAGATCGCCGGGTTTGGGATTCCCCGTGGTCTCGCCGATGCTCATGGTCGGCTCCACCGAGACGATGCGCACGTACCGATCGTCGCCGTCGCCGGGCAGGGACGTGTCCACATACAGCGAGTTGACGGTCACACCGGACAGGCTGCCCGCGTTGATGGCCACCATCCCGTCGTCCACGCTCGCCACGGAAATCTTGTCGTCCGCCGCACGGCCGCTGCCGCCGAAGACCAGCTGGTCCATGCCGCCCTCGATCTGCGGGTGCTGATTGGAATATCCGGCGTATTCGTAGCCGATGAGCGCGGAGGCCTTCTTGACCAGATCCTGCCAGGTTGCGTCCGGGCCGACCTCCATCAGGGCGTTGGCCCAGAACCAGGTGAACATGCCGTAGACCTTGTCTCCGGCCTTGTATTCACCGGCCTTCTCGTCATCCCGGCAGGCGCCGACGCGCACGCCCTTGAGCGGCCCGGTCTCGATTTTGCCGGGGACATAGGGCCGGGTATCTCGTGGCAGACCACGGGTGGCCCTGGTCACGAAGCTGCGGGACACCGTGCCGGAATGGCAGGAGTCGGACACGAACACGATGTTGTCGGTGACGCGTCCAAGTTCCACCAGCCAGCCGTTCAGCTCATCATCCAGAATATCGTAGGAATCGATTCCGTCAGGCCAGGGTGCGGACGCTGTGGACTGCCCCCGCGACCGGCCGCAGTCCACGGGACCGGCCTTGGCCTTTGCCTGCGCTCTGGCTCCGGAGGCCACCCAGGTGGAGTCCATCCCGCCGGGCCCCTCGTCACCGCTGATGTCGCAGACCGATGAACCGTGGCCGGAATAGTGGATGTAGACGAAATCACCGGGGCTGACTGTGTCCCTAAGCCGGTGGAAGGCATCGCGGATGGCCGAATGCGTGGCCTGGCCATTTACCAACTCCTCGATGTCGCCGGGCGCGAAACCGAACCGGGAGACAAGCACCTTGCGAATGAGGCCGATGTCGTTCATGGCCCCGCCCAGAGACTGGAATCCGGTCTTGGAGTAGTCGTTGATGCCGATGAGCAGAGCGCGCTTCTGCGCCCCGAAGGCTGTGGTCGACAGAACCAGAAGGAGAAAAACCGTGGTCAGGGCGGGCAACCACCCGGCCGCAATCCCGTGCCTGAGGAGCTTGATTGAGAATTGGCTGTTCATATCATTATTCGACGGACACGGCCTGATTTTTTATCCGGCTTCAATATCCAATTCGCCCAGTATCCGGCCAAGCCCCTTGAGGAGCCTGCGCAGCCGGTCGCGGTAACGGTCCGTTTCCGGCCCCTCGGCCAGCCGCTCCATGGTCGTGGTCATGTCCCCCCACACCGCGTTGAGCCGCTCCCGATCCTGTGGCGCCAGCAGCGTCGTCTTGTCCCGGAACTCCACGGCGACCCGTGCCTGTTCCTTCCAGAACTGCTGCCCCGGCGTCCGGTCGACACTCAAAACCGCATGGAGCAGGGCGCTCCAGCGTCCCGCGGAAAAGACATATGCCGCCCGCTCATTGTCCGCCGTGTCCGTAGTGGCGACCTCGCCCTTGCCCAGGGCAACCAGCCCGGCCTGCCATCCGGCCTTGAAGGTCCGTGCGGCCGGGGTCTCTTCGGACCGCGTTTCGACGGAGGCGGCCAGCTCCCGAACCGGGCCGTCGAGTTCGGCGTACAGGCTGGAGTCGTCCAGCACGAGCCGATACCCGGAATCCACGAAACGGACAAAGTCGGGTTCGCTCCCGGCCATCGGGATGAAATGAACGGCGAGGAACAGGCAGGCAGCCACGGCCGCGATTGCGGCCACAGCTTGAATCAGACGAGGCGAAAAAGCTTTGGGCGCTGGGTCCGCAACCGGAAGCGCGCCATCGGACGAAACGGCCAGCCACCGGGCCATGCACCCTGCGCAGGCGTCGAGGTGGGCCAGAACTTCGGTACGGCGGGCCGCATCCAGACGTCCTTCCTGCAACGCGGCCAGATCCTCGGCGGACGGACACGGCCCCGGGGTTCGGTCCGTCTCGGTTGCGGCAAGGCCCAGCTCGGCCAGATATTCATCGCTCAAACGATTATCCATATTTTCGCCTGCCCTACGCATCCTGTATGAAAGCGAGCAAATCCTCGCCTATTCCCGCGCTCTCGAAGGCATCCCGCAGGTCCCGCAGCACCGATTTCAACCTGCCGTGAGACTTTGACGCCGACCAATCGAGCATACGCCCCGCCGCGCTGACGTTCATGCCTTCCCGGTAGATCATTTTTAAAAAGAGCCTGTCCTCGGCATCGAGGTTGAGCGTCGGCCCCACGGCAGAGATCTTGTCCGCCAGGCTCGTCGCCGCTCCGGACTCGAAGTCCATGTCGCCGCCCACCATCCAGGACAGGCAGGCCAGCGCGCCCGCCCTCTGGCGGTCGCTCAAATCCGAGGCCGGGTTGCCGGTCCCGACACCACTGCCGTCGCCGGGCAGATCGTCCACGACCACGCCGTCGTCCTGGCTGGGCAACGTGTACTTGCCGCAGTCGGGGACGTGGATTTTGACGTCCACAACGGCCTTTCGGACGAATTCCCTGGACCGGCCGCCGGGTACCGCCGCCGCGAGGACATCAACGATCCGTTCGTCGTCCTGTCGTTCCAGGCAGAGCATCCGGAACAGGGACAACCATATGCCACCGCGTTCCTGTACCCACTTGTTGGGACGGACCCTGCCGAATTTTTTCCGTGAGAAATCTTCCAGAAGCCGGGCCGCGACGTGCAGCAGGTACGCGCCGAAGCTGGACCGCCCTTCAAATGACTTGAGCCGCTTCCACCCGTCCCGCTCCAACTCGCCGGAGACGTACAACAGGGCTTCATCGGCCAAATTCTCATCGGAAAACCGCTTGCGCGACAACGCGGCAAGCCGTTCCCAATTCGCCAACATCTCTTTTTTCCAATTCACAGGCGCGAACATCCCTGATTTGCAGACGGTTTTCCTTCGTGAATAGAGATACCGGGTTGTCTCCCGATGCGCAACCTATGGAGAAAAAAGCGTTGCACACAGCAAAAAAAAGTCATCTGTCCGTCTCATTCCACAAGCGATGCGATGTTGATTAATTGGGCATTCTATGAAATTATTTTTGTTAACAATTTCTTAAAGGGCCACGACGCCATGAAACGACTGATCCCATTCCTTGTTCTCTTTCTGCTGATTCTCTCGACCATACCGGCGGCCGCCGCCGACAAGGCCTTGCTCATCGGTATCGGCAAGTACCGGATGAAAGGCATTGATCTTCCGGGTATCGACAAAGATATCGAGACCATGCACAAGGTCGCCCTGACTCTGGGCTACAAGCCGGAAAACATCAAGATACTCACCGACGAACAGGCCACGCTCAAGAATATCCGCACCGCCGTGGATCAGTGGCTCATCGCCGACGTGGGACCCGAGGACCGCGCCCTCTTTTATTTCAGCGGGCACGGCTCCCAGATTTACGACACGGACAAGGACGAAAGCGACAACGCGGACGAAGTCCTGGTCTGCAACGACGTATCCCTCGGCGTGAACACCCTGAACAACGTGCTCGTGGACGACATGTTCCGGGACATGCTCAAAAAGATGCGGTCCTCCAACGTCTTCATTCTCATCGACGCCTGCCACAGCGGCACCGCCACGCGGGCCATGACCGCAAAGCACGAAGGCATCGTGCCCAAGTTCCTAGAGTATCCGGGCATGCCCCGGACGACCAGGGCGGTCTCCCTACTCGACAAATCCATGGATACGGCCGAACCGCTCAACTACTCGGCCCTGAGCGCGGCCCAGGACAACCAGCGGGCCCAGGCTTCCACCAAAGGCAGCTTCTTCACTCTCGGTATCCAGAAGGCGGTCGAATCGGCCAGCAAGGACCGCAGCCTGGACATGACCACGCTCTACAACGAGACTACCCGCTACATTTCGGACGCGGTGCCGGAACCGGCCATGGTCTACAGCCCGGCCCTGGTCGGCGACGCCGCGCACAATGAAAAGAACCTGTTTGTTCCCAAGGCACTAAAGGCCGAGGACTGGATCACCCAGATCCGAAAGATCGCGGGCCATGCCGCCTATGACGTCAAGGTCAGGACCAACGGCACGGTCTTCCGGGTCGGGGAGCCGTTGAACATCTCCTGCACTCCCGAAACCGACGGCTACCTCAACGTGGTCACCATCCAGCCCGGAGACAAGGCCCCCACCATTCTCTTTCCCAACAAGTTCCATCAGGACAATCACGTGGAGGCGGGCCGGACCGTCAGTATCCCCGGACCGACCGACACCTTCGAGCTGACCGCCTCCCCGCCCGTGGGCAAGGCGCTGGTCGCGATTTTCCATTCCCCGTTCCCGGTCAATTTCTACCGGCAGGGTTATGGCGACGGCGCTTTCAGGACCATGGACCAAGGTTCCACCCGGGGCTTCGTCGTGATCCAGGCAAAGGAAAAGCCCGAGCCGGAAACGCCGCAGCAGCCCAAGCCCGAGAGCAAGCCCTACGGGGCAGGCATTCTCCTGCTGAAAATCAAGTAATCGTCCCGCGCAGCCCAATGACAAACCCCACTCAGCCACATGGAGAGACCATGTTCAACGCGACGAAAAAATCCATCTCTCTGGCGACAGCGGCCCTGCTGTGCCTTGTCCTCCTGACCTCGGCCTGCGCTCCCAAGAAGGCTCCGGCCGTTATCGAGCCCCAGGACCGGGTCGAATTTTTCGACTCCGACAGCTTCGACCGCAAGCTGTCCGCCTGCCTGTCCCAGGACTACCCTGAAGTGACCCTCGTCTTCCCGGCGGCCATTACCCTGAACTCCATTCCCAAGAGGCTGGACCACTGGTTTTCCAAGGTCGAAGAGTTCGGCGGGAGCGTGAAGCTCATCCCGGTGACCCAGGACAAGGGCATCTTCTCGGAGGTGCTGTCCATGCTCGTGGCCGCCTACGACTACCTCAAGGATATTGCCATCTATTCACCGGTGGCAGACTATAATGCCCTGGTATATTACCAGAAAGGCAACGGCATCATCGACAAGGTCGTTTTCGAGAAAAAGGAACAGCCCCAATCGGGCAATTAGGAGGGATATCATGCTCAAGACAATGCACCTCTTCCTGGCCGCTACCCTGCTCACCGCGCTGCTGGTCATGCCTTCCGTGTCCACTGCCGGATCGCTGTCTCTGCTCTCTGCGGACGAGGCCCAGGAGCTGGCTCTGGACGACGCGGAGTGGGAGAAGGGCGTGGCTTCCAAGGGCATAGGGTTTGGTGTGGGGCCCAAAATCGTCTTCGAATCCCCCGAGGTGGAGAATACCGACAACGGTATGGTCATCAAATCCCCCTCCCAACTGAGCCTGCTGGTCGTTTTCAAGGACGGCGTTGCCCAGGTGGATATGAACACCCTGAACATCAGGGCGCGCAAGGGATGGTTCTCCAAGAACCTGACCCAGCGGCTGGCTCCCTATCTCGAAGGTAACAGCATCAAGGCCGAAAACGTGGAGATCCCCTCGGGCCGGTTCAAGCTCGAGATCAAGATCGCGGACAGCAAGGGCAACGAATCCATTCAGGAATACCTCTGCGAGATACAATAGCCGCCTAGCGAAAGGACCGCCCTGAAATGGGATTTGAGACCTATTACAACGCGATTCTCGACTGGCTGCAGGCCAACCTTCTGACGACCCATGCGGCCGTTGAATGGTCGTGCATCCTCGGCGGCCTGGCCGTGGCCTATGCCCTGGGCCGGATCGCCCGGCCGAGGTTTGTGGCCTGGATCGAGCGCTCCGTGCGCAACGACGTGCTGCGGTCCATCATCCTCACTCCCACAGGAGTGGGAACCTGCCTGGCTTTCGTGTTCTTTGCCCAGATCTGCATCGGCGCGTCGGTCCTGCTGGATTATTTCCCGCGCTGGCTGTTCGCGGCCAGCGATCTGGCTCTTGCCTGGGTGGCCATCCGGCTGCTCACCCTGCTCATACCCAACCGGTTCCTGTCCAGGCTGCTGGCGGTGGTTATCTGGCTGCTGGCCCTGCTGCAGGTCAGCGGGCTGCTCCAGCCCATGACCACCTACCTGCAGGGCATGAACGTGTCCCTGGGCGGGGCGTCGATCTCCCTGTACGGCGTCATCAAGGGCATATTCCTGGCCGCCCTGTGCCTGCAGATCGCCTCGGCCGTTTCCAAGGTCATGGTCAGACGTATCCGGACCAGCGCCGGACTGTCGCCCTCCCTGCAGGTGCTCATCGCCAAGCTGGTCAACATCGCCCTGTACACCGCCGCGCTGCTCCTGGCCATGTCCAGCGTTGGCATCGACCTGACCAGCTTTGCCATCTTTTCCAGCGCCGTGGGCGTGGGCGTCGGCTTCGGGCTGAAGACCATCTTCTCCAACTACATTGCGGGCATTCTCCTGCTGGCCGACAAGTCCATCAAACCCGGCGACACCATCGAGGTGGGCGGGGTCTTCGGCACGGTGCACAACATGTTCGCGCGCTATGCCCTGGTGCTGACCCGCGACGGCAAGGAATATCTGATTCCCAACGAACAGATGATCACCAACGAGGTGGTCAACTGGACTTACTCCAACCGGAACATCCGCCTGATCATCCCGGTGGGCGTGGCCTACGGCTCCGACCCGCATCAGGTGAAGGACCTCCTGGAACAGGCGGCCGACAATACCCGCCGTGTCCTCAAATCCCCCGCTCCCCTGGGCAGGCTTGCCGGCTTCGGCGACTCGGCCATAGAGATGGAGCTGTGCTTTTGGATCGCTGACGCCAACAGCGGCATCGGCAACGTCAAAAGCGAAGTCCTCTTCAACATCTGGGACGCCTTCAAGGAACACGGCATCTCCATCCCCTTCCCCCAACGGGAAGTACGCCTGCTCAACGATCTGGACGGAAAGACCGACTAGCCTCTGAACAGGCTCCGGCTCCCCCGAGCAACCGTGAGACCAGGGTGTGGCATGCCCCCCCCATGGAGCGCTTTTGGGGCAACGCTCCAAACAGCGGCTCTCCCCAACTCACGCCCCCTCATCACCCTTGGAGCGACTCGGGTCCCCGGCCCCCGAAAGCGTCTCTCTCCCCCTCTCTCCTAAACTGACTCGGTCCCGGCACCCGACACCGACTTTTCTCCCCCCCCCCTCTTCCCTGGAGCGACTCGGGTGGCAACGCCACCCGACAGCGGCTCTCCCCCCGCGCTCGCACGGACCAAGGCTTTCGAGAGTGGGTCAGCCGTGCATTTTTCGAGGGTTCGCCTGACCGCAGCGTACCCCAGTACGTGAGGATCAGGCGGGCCCTCGAAAAATGTGCGGATGGCCCGCTATCGAAAGCCGCACCGCGCTCCGACAAGCGCAAAAAAAGGGCCCCGGCATAAGCCGAGGCCCTTGTTTTGCGCTTGGCAGGAGCGCGCTTACTTAATGAAGAGCATTTCCTGGTAGCTGGGCAGGGGCCACAGATCGTCGGCCACGATGCCTTCGAGGGAGTCGGCCACTTCGCGGACGGCGAGCATGGCGGGCAGGGTCTTGGCGACCTTGTACTTGGCGTCTTCCTCGGGGGAGTCAAAGTCATCCTTGGCGATGATCTCTTCCAGAGCCACGATGCCCTGCTGGAGGTCACGCAGCTTGTCGGTGACTTCCTGGAGCAGGATGGTGCGGGGCTCGATGCCGGCGGCCTTGATGGAGGCGGCAACCTGAGCCAGTTCGCCCTGGTAGCGGATGGCGGCGGGCAGGATGATGGTCTTGGCGACCTTCACGGTCAGCAGGGACTCGGTGACGATGTGCTGGCAGTACTGTTCGTAGTAGATCTCGCAGCGGGAGTGCAGCTCGTCCTTGGACAGGACGCCGTACTTTTCGAAGACAGCGATCACTTCTTTCTCGACCAGCGCGGGCAGCGCGTCAGGGGTGGTCTTCAGGTTGGGCAGACCGCGCTTGGCGGCTTCCTTCTGCCAGGCGTCGGCGTAACCGTCGCCGTTGAAGATCACGTGGCCGTGCTTCTTCATGATGCCCTGCAGGACCTTCTGGCAGGCTTCCTTGAGGCCGGCCTTCTTGCCGCCGGTGATCTTGGTGATCTCGTCGGTGATGAAGTCCAGGGACTCGGCCAGGATGGTGTTCAGGGCAACCTGAGCACCGGCGATGGACTGGTTGGAACCGACCGCGCGGAACTCGAAGCGGTTGCCGGTGAAGGCGAACGGGGAGGTGCGGTTACGGTCGCCGGAATCCATGGGCAGGGGAGGCAGGGTGTCGACGCCCAGCTCCAGGCAGCCCTTGGACTTGCAGCCCTTGAGGTCGCCCAGTTCGATCTGGTTGAAGATCTCGGCCAGCTCTTCACCCAGGAAGATGGAGATGATGGCCGGCGGGGCCTCGTTGGCGCCCAGACGGTGGTCGTTGCCGGCAGAGGCGACGACGGCGCGGAGCAGCTTGGAGTATTTTTCCACGGCGCGGATGGTGGCCGCGGTGACCGCCAGGAACTGCATGTTCTTGTGCGGGGTGTTGCCCGGGGAGTACAGGGAGCCCTGGGTGGCGGTGGAGATGGAGAAGTTCAGGTGCTTGCCGGAGCCGTTGATGCCGGCGAACGGCTTCTCGTGCAGCAGGCAGGCCATGCCGTGCTTTTTAGCCACGGACTTCAGGGTGGTCATGACCATCTGGTTGTGGTCGGTGGCCAGGTTGGACTGCTCGTAGACCGGAGCGATCTCGAACTGGCCGGGGGCCACTTCGTTGTGACGGGTCTTGACCGGAACGCCCAATTTGTACAGCTCACGCTCGACTTCCATCATGAAGGAGAGCACGCGGCGGGGAATGGCGCCGAAGTAGTGGTCGTCCAGCTCCTGGCCCTTGGAGGGCTTGGCGCCGAACAGGGTGCGACCGCAGACCATCAGGTCGGGGCGGGCGAAGAAGAAGTTGCGGTCGACCAGGAAGTATTCCTGCTCCGGACCGGCGTTGGAGACGACCATGTTGCCGTCGTCGGAACCGAACAGCTTGAGGAAGCGGCGACCGGCCTTGTTCAGGGCCTGGTTGGCGCGCAGCAGCGGGGTCTTCTTGTCCAGAGCGTGGCCTTTCCAGGAGACGAAGGCGGTCGGGATGCACAGGAAGGTGCCGTTGGGGTTCTCGAGGATGTAGGCCGGGTTGGTCATATCCCAGGCGGTGTAGCCGCGGGCTTCGAAGGTGGCGCGCAGGCCGCCGGACGGGAAGGAGGAGGCGTCGGGCTCGCCCTGGATCAGGAGCTTGCCGTCGAATTCGGCGATGGCGCCGCCTTCACCGTCGGGGTTCAGGAAGCCGTCATGCTTCTCGGCGGTCAGGCCGGTCAGCGGGTAGAAAACGTGGGTGTAATGGGTCGCGCCTTTGGACATGGCCCATTCTTTCATGGCGGCGGCCACCGGGCCGGCCACGGACGGATCCAGCTTCTCGCCGGCCATCTTGGTCTTCATCAAGGATTTGTAGACTTCCTTGGGCAGCATGGCCTTCATGACTTTTTCGTTGAAGACGTTGGAGCCGAAGATCTCGGCCGGAGAAGTCTCCGCGAAATTCAGGGTCTCGATGCTGGGTTGATAGTTGGTCACCGCATTGATTGCGTTCTGACGAGTCTGGTATCCGCTCATGTAATACTCCTTCAGGCAATTAAATATGGGTTTTCCGGCGTCCGGCCGGGCCAAAGGGCGCCTGACCCTTGTAGTCTAGACGCCCTTTATACCAAGTTATATGCCAAACAATGAAAAGTTCGTATATACAGGAGGATACGCGGATGGGGTTTCTCAGAAAATCGATATTTACTACGAAAATGTAGTTTAACCCCCGATTTTCGCCTTTTATCGATGACATTTTTGTGAAAAAAAACCTTTTTTTTCACAACCATGTCATTTCATTCCTGAAGTCTTTGACGGAAATGGAAAGAAAAAAATTACGCAACCACAGGCACTTCGGGGTGATCGCAAAAGACGCCCGGCAGGCGCCGAAAAAAAGCACAAAAATGGTATCCGGCCCTGCTCAAGCTGATACCGGCCGGGTGGGGTCAGAAGGGGGCCGGAGAAACGAATTCCAGGGGGACGCGGCTCACCGGATGGCGGAAGCGCAGAAGCGAGGCGTGGAGCTTGAGCTGGCCCGGACCTGTGCCGGTGCCGTAAAGCCGGTCTCCCACGATGGGAAAGCCCAGCCCCTTCTTGTGGGCCGAGTGCAGACGAAGCTGGTGCGTACGGCCCGTGTGCGGCATGAACTCCACCCGGGTACGGCCGTTTTCCACGCCGAGCTTGCGCCAGCGGGTCACGCCCCGCTTGCCGTTCACCGGGTCATAGACCTGATACGGACGATTGTCCGGGTCCAGCCGGAACTTCAACTCGATGGTCCCGCCCTGCCCTTCGACCTCGCCGTCGATGAGTGCAATGTACCGCTTGCCCACCAGCCGGTCCATGAACTGGCCGGACAGATCGCGGTGTGCCTCTGCGGTCAGGGCCAGGGCGAGCAGTCCCGAGGTGTCCTGGTCCAGCCGGTGGACCGAGGGCTGGTCGATGCAGCCGGGGTACCGGGCCTTGACCCGGGCGACCACGCAGTCCTGGTTGGCCTCGCCCTTGCCGGGCACGGACAGCAGGCCGGACGGCTTGTCCACGACCACGAGGACGTCGTCCTCGTAGACCACGTTCAGCCCTTCCGGGAGATTCACGCGCCCTCCAGACCGCAGAGCATGAAGCCGAGGATGCGGCCGCACTTGTCCAGGCAGGACGGATAGAAACGGCCGTGTTCACGGGTGCCCGAGCGGTTGGTCCGGCCGAAATAGAACTCGGCCAACCCCAGAGGAGTGAGTCCATGGGAGGCAGCGTAGCCGAGCAGCTTGGGGGCGCAGCAGTCGCCCGTGCCCGTGGGCGCGTTGCCTTCGGGGTGCACGGCCAGGGGGAGCGGCACGACCTGGCCTCGGAAATTGGGCAGCCGGTACATGGCGTGGATTTCCTGCATCAGGGTCGCGGACGCCCGTTTGCGCTTGTGGATGAGCCGGTCGCGGGCGGGCGAACCCAGGGGCTGTGCCACGATCTCGCGTCCCAGGACCTTGATGCGCTGCTCGGCCTCGAAGGTGTCCCGCCTGAACCGGACGGTGTCCACGAGCGGCGGCACCCAGCCCTCAACCTCCCAGATGGAGTTGTACTGGCCGGAAAACGCCTTGAGGATCACGTCCGCACCGGTTCTGTCCCGGGCCGTGAGCACACCGAACATCTGCCCCCCGGCCTTGCCGTAGAGGTAGTCGGTGGACAAACGCGGGTCGGGTTCCGGGGAATCGAAATCAATACGCCCCGCCGCCTCCATGCGATCGAAAAGATCGAGTGCCGGGCCGCGCGCCGAACCGATGGGCAGGGTGTGTTCACGGCCGCAGCGGACGCACCAGCCGCGGCAGGCGATGGCGGGGTCGAACTCCCCGAGAGAAGGAGGCGAAGTTGGCTGCATGGCTAAATCGCCCCGCCGCCTGGGCGGCGGAGCGGATGTGGCTTCAGGTGTGCGCTGGCCTATTTCAGGCCGGCCTCGCCGCGGAACTCGACGGAAACGATCTCATATTCGATGCGTCCGCGCGGGGCATCCACGATGACCTCGTCGCCCTCTTCCTTGCCCAGGATGGCCTGGCCCATGGGGGAGAGCACGGAGATGGAGCCCTTCTTGTGGTCCGCGTCGTCCGGGCCCAGCAGGGTGAAGGTACGGCGCTCTTCAGTTTCTATATCTTCGACCACCACGGTGGCCCCGAAAATGGCCCGTTCGCCGGACAGGGTGTTCAGGTCGAGCACGTCGAACAGCGGCATATGCGAATTGATGTAGGTGATGCGCGCTTCGAGCATGCCCTGGCGCTCGCGGGCGGCGTCATACCCGGCGTTCTCGGAGAGATCACCCTCGGCGCGCGCTTCGGCGATCGCCTGGATGATGGCCGGCCGTTGGGCCTTCAGATCTTCCAATTCTTGGGAAATCTTTTCAAATCCCTGTTTCGAAATGGGAATGCGATCCATGGTCAAAAAACCTCTCTAAAGTGTATTCTCAGTTGGAGAGTAAAAAAAAGATACAGGCCGCGCGGCGTTTGTTGAAAACCGCGCGGCTGCATTTCGTCAATCCAGCTGACTGAATGTTCAGATAGAACATCCGAACGCCATGGTCAAGTGGGCTCGCCCCGCCGCCGGGCGCCGGCGCGGAGCGGTCCGTACATATCATTAACCGAAAGAACAAGCTGTTGACACAACCCCGGCTTCTAATCCAAGAATAGACTTTTGCGGGAGTGTCGGCTACACCGGTCCCGCCGCTTTTTTGCCGCCCCCACCCTGGGGCCGCCACACCACAACAGTCCGCCGCACACGCCGCGCACCGTACGGGCGGGCAATGAATCTGGAGGAGAGGATGAAACGTATTACCATGCTGCCGGTTCTGGTCCTGAGCGCGTTTATGCTCATGTCCGGCCTGGCTTTCGCCAAAGATTTCACCATCGGCCTGATCCTGGTCGGCCCTTACAATGACAAGGGATACAGCCAGGCTCAGTACGAGGGCGGCAAGTATGTCGAGGCCCACATGGACGGCGCCAAGCTGATCTACCTCGACAAGGTCAACCCCGCCGACCGTCCCGGCCTGACCATCCCGCAGGTCGCCGACGACCTGATCGAAAAGGGCGCCGACCTGATCATTGCCGGTTCCGACGACATGAAGGACGGTATCCTCGAGGCCGCCGCCATGCACCCGGACAAGATTTTCGTTCACGCCTCGGGCGACTCCGCCTGGAACGGCACCGCTCCGGCCAACCTCGGCAACCTGTTCGGCAAGATGATCTACGCCAAGATGCTTGCCGGTTTCACCGCGGCCATGACCACCAAGACCGGCAAGATCGGCGTGGTCGGCCCGCTGATCAACGAAGAGACCCGCCGCCTTCTTTCCGCCGCCTACCTGGGCGCACGTTATGCCTGGACCGAAGTCCGCGGCAAGGACGCCAAGGACCTGAGCTTCAACGTCAAATGGATCGGCTTCTGGTTCAATATTCCCGGCGTGACCGCCGACCCGACCCAGGTGGCCGGTTCCCTGTATGACGCCGGTTACGACGTGGTCATCTCCGGCATCGACACCCCGGACAACGTTGTCGTCGCCAAGCAGCGCCGCGACGCGGGCAAGGAAGTCTGGGCCCTGCCGTACGACTACGAAAAGGCCTGCGAGGGCCAGGGCAACCTGTGTCTGGGCGTACCCTACTTCAACTGGGGTCCCGGTTTCCTCAAGCTTGCCAAGGCCGTGTCCGAAGGCACCTACAAGCCCGGCTTCGAGTGGGATGCCCCTTACTGGGCCGACATCAACAACCCCGACAAGTCCCCGGTCGGCTTCATGCCCGGCCCCGGCGTGACCCCCGAGGTCAAGGCCGCTCTCGACCAGTTCATCGCCAAGCTCGGTTCCGGCGAGGTCAACCTCTTCACCGGCCCCCTGAACTACCAGGACGGCACGCCGTTCCTGAAGTCCGGGGAAACGGCCACCGACAAGCAGATCTGGTACATGGAGCAGCTGCTCCAGGGCATGGAAGGACTGTCCTCCCCCGAATAGGGATGATCGTTCTCAACGACATACATAAGCACTACGGCCGGGTTCGGGCCAACGACGGCATAAGCCTGACTCTTGAACCCGGCCGTATCTATGCTCTGGTAGGCGAAAACGGCGCGGGCAAGTCCACGCTCATGCGCGTGCTCGCCGGGCATACCCGGCCCACGTCCGGCGAACTGGTCATCGACGGCGAGTCCCTGACCCACCTGACTCCGGCCCTGGCCCGGGAAAAGGGCGTGGGCATGCTCTATCAGGACCCGCTCGATTTCCCGGCCATGCCCGTGTGGGAAAACTTCCAGCTCGGCGCGCCCAAGCGGAGCAAGAAGGAAGTGGTCGACATCATCGGCGAGCTGTCCTTCCGACTGGACGCCTGTTTTCTGCCCGACGAGCCCGTGTCCAGCCTGACCGTGGGCGAGCGCCAGCTGCTGGAGCTGCTCCGCCTGCTGGATCTCGGAGCCACCACCCTGATCCTGGACGAGCCGACCACCGGCATCACCCCGGAACAGAAGCGTGATCTTTTCGACCTGCTCATGAAGCTGGCCCGCGAAGAGGGCCACACCATCGTGCTGGTCACCCACAAGCTGTCCGAGGCCTTTGATATGGCCGACTCCATTTTCATCATGCGCCAGGGACGGCTGGTCTCCACCCTGAACCCGCCCTACGACGAGCGGGAGCTGGTCCACCTCATGTTCGGCGATGCCGCCGACGGCGAGGTGGAGCCCCTGCCCGAACTGCCGCCGGAAAGCGGCACGCCCAGGCTGGCCCTGCGCGACGTGCTCTTTGCCGGACCCAAGTACTCCATGGGCGGACTGAATTTCACGGCCAGACCCGGTGAATGTATCGGTCTTGCAGGGCTCGACGGCTCGGGCCAGGAACTATTTCTGCGCGGCCTGTGCGGCCTGGACCGCATGCCCGGCGGCGAGATGGAGCTGGACGGATCGAAATTTTCGTCAAACGACTTCAACGCCCTGCGCAAGGCGGGCGTCCAGTTCGTCCCCGCCGACCGCCTGGGGCTGGCTCTGTTCCCGGACCTGAACCTCACGGAACACATCACCCTCGCCTTCCCGGACAGGGACGGCGACCTGTCCGACTTCTACCGCTCCCAGTGCGTGGACAAGTTCAACCTCCAGGCCCACCCGGAAACCCACGCCGTGGAGCTGTCCGGCGGCAACCAGCAACGGCTTCTGCTCTCGCTCATCCCGGACGAGACCCGGCTCCTGCTCATGGAACACCCCACGCGCGGCCTGGACGCTGGCTCGGCCCGGCAGGTCTGGAACCACCTCAAACGCCGCTGCGCGGACGGAGCCGCCTTGATCTTCTTTTCCCCGGATCTGGAAGAAGTGCTCGAACACAGCCACCGGGTCATCGTCTTCTACGACCGGAACCTGGCCGCCGTGGTCGAGGGCGACGACATCTCCATGGAGGTGGTCGGCGCACTCATGGCAGGCAAGAAATACGAGGACATCAAGGAGGCGAAGGCATGAACCGCGATTCCCTCCTGACCCAACTGGGCTGGCTCGCCCTGACCCTGCTCCTGGCCCTGTTCCTGACCGTGATCGTGGCCTGGCCCGCGGGCGCTCCGCCGCTCGAAACCATCTACGTGCTTTTCAAGGGCGGGGTCAGCTCCTGGTCCAAGATCGGCCGGGTGCTGGCCGGATGGGTCCCCCTGACCCTCTGCTCCGTGGCACTGCTCATCCCGTTCACGGCCCGGCTGTGGAACATCGGCGTGGAAGGGCAGGTCATCATGGGGGCCATCTTCTGCACCGCGGCGCTGCGTCCCTTCGAGGGCGGCGGCGGAGCCGGGGTGATCATCCTGGCCCTGGCCGCATCCATGGTGGGCGGCGCGTTCTGGGCCCTGCTGGCCGGTTTGCTGCGCGTCTTCGGCCGTGTGCACGAAATCTTTTCCGGCCTGGGCCTGAACTTCGTGGCCCTGGGCGTGACCCTGTGGCTCATTTTCGGCCCGTGGAAGCGGCCCGGTATCGCGTCCATGTCCGGCACAAAACCCCTGCACGTCTCTTTGTGGCTGCCCCGGCTCGGCAACATGTCGGTCAGCTGGGTGGGGTTGGCCCTGGCCTGCGCCGCCGTGATCCTGGTCTACATTCTGCTCCACCGCACCAAGTGGGGTCTCAAGATGCGCGCCGTGGGCGAGAACCCCAAGGCGGCCACTCTCTTCTCTCTTGGACCGCGCCGCCGCCTGCTCCAGGCGTTCATGCTCTGCGGAGGCATTGCCGGCCTGGCCGGAGCCACGCAGGTTCTGGGCGTCTACCACAGGCTGCTGCCGAACATCTCGTCCGGTTACGGATACACCGCCCTGCTGGTCAGCATGATGGCTTCATTCCGACTGTCCCTGGTCCCGTTCATCTGCCTGTTCTTCGCCGTGCTTAACGTGGGGTCCATCCAGTTGCCGCTGCAACTCGGCCTGGATTCGTCCCTGTCCGGCGTCATCCAGGGCATCATGGTCCTGTCCCTGTTCATCGTGCAGGGGCTGAGGCTGTGGCTCAGACAACGCAAGGAGGCGGACTGATCATGGACACCTTCGCCCTGACCATAGCCGCCATACTGATGGCCGGAGCGCCGCTGGTGCTGGCCACCCTCGGCGAGACCCTGACCGAGAAGGCGGGCATCATCAACCTGTCGCTCGACGGCTCCATCCTGCTCTCGGCCATGGCGGCGTTCGCCTGCTCGGCCACCTTCGATTCCCCCTGGCTCGGCATGCTTGCAGGAGCGGGCGTGGGCGCGGCCATTGCGGGCGTGCTCGGCGTCATCGGCATTTATCTGGGGCAGTCCCAACTGGCCGTGGGCTTCATTCTGACCCTGCTGTCCCGCGACCTCGCCTATTTCCTGGGTCACAACTTTTCCCGCCAACCCGGACCGGACCTCGGCCTCTGGACCATCCCGGGGCTGGGCAAGGCTCCCTTTGTCGGGCTGATCTTCGGCTCCCAATCCCCGGTGGTCTACCTGAGCCTGGCGGCCATCGCCTTCTGCTGGTGGTGGATGTACCGCACCGAAGGCGGCATGCGCCTGCGGGCCGTGGGCGAGTCCCCCCGGGCGGCCTTCGGACGCGGCATCCGCGTTCGTCTGGTGCGGTTGTACTACTGTCTGGCGGGCGGCGCCCTGGTTGGGCTGGCCGGTGGCGCATATTCCCTGGCCGTGAAACCCGGCTGGGGCAGACCGCAAGGCTGTGAAGGCGCGGGCTGGATCGCCCTGGCCATCGTCATCTTCGGTGGCTGGCACCCGGTGCGCACCGCCCTGGGCGCGTTCTTCTTCGCCGCCCTGCAGGTCTCCGGCATCTATCTCCAGGAGCTCTTCCCGTCCATTCCGGCCCCGGTCTTCCAGGTCGCACCCTTCCCGATGATGATCCTGACCCTGCTCGCCGTGAACATGGGCCGCATGGGCTGGATTCAGGATATCGTGCGCCGCCACCCGTTCCTCAAGGCCTTTTCCAAGGGATGGTCCATCGAAGCGCCAGCCGCACTGGGCCAGGACTTCGATCCGAAAAAGGGACTTTGATCTCAGAAGCCCGCAGGATTACTTTACAGAGTCCCTTGCTCCGTAATCGGAAATGCGGTAAATCTTCTATAGTCCCTGAATGGATGGAGCACCAATGTTAACGAGCGAACGTCCCACAGTCCTGGTAGTCGACGACAACCGGTTGAACATCGACCTGCTGGTGGATGTCCTCAAGGATGACTACAAGCTTCTGGTGGCGCTCAACGGTGTCACGGCTCTGGACATCGTCCGCAACGTGCTTCCCGACATCATCCTTCTGGACATCATGATGCCCGAGATGGACGGCTACGAGGTCTGTCGCAGGCTCAAGAGCGAAGACCGGACAAGCCCGGTACCGGTCATCTTCATCACCGCCAAATCACAGAGTGAAGACGAAGCCAAGGGGCTCGCCCTCGGCGCGGTGGACTACATCACCAAGCCGGTCAACCCGGCCATCGTCCAGGCCCGCATCCGGACCCATCTGGCCCTCTACAACCAGAACAGGGTGCTGGAGGAAAAGGTCCGCCAGCGGACTCGTGAGTTGGAGACGAGCAAGGAGATGGCGGACGAAGCCAGCCGAGCCAAGTCGGCGTTTCTGGCCAATATCAGCCACGAATTGCGCACCCCGCTCAACCACATCCTGGGACTGTCCAGCCTGTTGCTCGAGATCGACACCGACCCCGAGCGGCTGGAACTGATCCGCCCGCTCCATGACGGGGCCGCCCAGCTTGCCGGACTCTTCGACCAGCTCCTGGACCTGACCATGCTCGAATCCGACGCGGTCTCCATCGAGCAGAAATTCTTCGATTTTCCCAAGGTTCTGTCCCGGCTGGCCGCAGTCTTCCACGCCTTTGCCGTGAAAAAGGGCGTCGAGTTCGAATTCCTCGCCCACGGCGATCTGCCGGACACCCTGTACGGCGCGCCGCTTGAGACATCACAGGCGCTGAACAACATCCTGCTCAACGCCTTCCGCTACACCGAAAAGGGCAAGGTCACCCTGGACGTGCGCATCGACCCGGACCACTTCGCCGGTGCGGACAACAACCGGATCATGATCCGCTTCGCGGTCACGGACACGGGCGTGGGCATTCCGAACGACCGGCTGGACACCATCTTCCACAGCTTCGAAATCGGCGAAAAGGTCATGACCAAGCGGTTGTCCGGTCCGGGCGTCGGCTTGACCATCTCCAAATACCTCATCGAAAAGCTGGGTGGAAAGATTCGCGTGGAAAGCACGCTGGGCGAAGGCAGCACCTTCTTCGTCTCCCTGCCGTTCTCCCTGAACAGGAAAAACGGCACCGAATCCGATCCGTCCTAGTCCTCGTCCCTCGCAACCGGGATGGTGAAGCGGAAGCAGCTTCCTTTCCCGAGAACCGAATCCACCACCAGCTGGTTCCCGTAATGGGACACGATCTTCCGGCAGATGGACAACCCCAGGCCGGTGCCGAATACGCGTGTCGACCGGTTGTTCTCGTCACTGCCCTGATAGAAGATGTCGAAAATCCGCTCCTGTTCGTGCTCCGAGATACCCCGCCCGGTGTCGCAGACCGAAAAACGCACGCCTGAACCGACTCTCACGGCCGACAGGGTCACGCTGCCCGACTCCGTATTCTTGAAGGCGTTGCTGAGCAGGTTGATGAGCACCTGGTGGATCTTGTCCTCGTCGGCCTTGATGGCCAAAGGCTCCGACAACGGCTCGACATGGAGTTTCACCTTCGGATTGTCCCGGGCGGGCGCTCGCGAAGCCTCGGCCGCGCGATGCAGGACACTGTCCACGGACAAGGTCTTGTCCCGCCACTCCATGCGCCCGGCCTCGATCTTGCTTAAATCCAGGAGGTCGTTGACCAGCCTGCCCAGCCGATCCGCCTCGATGTGGACGATGTTCAGGTTCTTCTCGAACTGGCGTGCCTGACGCCCCAGAGGGTCCAGAGGCCCGAGCACAGGCAGGAAACGGGTGCGGAACTGCTTTTCCATGAGGTGCAGAAACCCGATGATGGAGGTCAGGGGCGTGCGCAGTTCATGGGATGCCGAGGCCAGGAACATGGACTTGGCCCGATCCATGGCGATGAGTTCCTTCTCCGTCTTCCTGCGGTGGGCTATCTCGGTTTCCAGATCCTGGCTATAGGCGGTCAGCCGCTCCATGAAGGAGTTGAAATACCCGGCCATGAGCCCCAGTTCGTCACGGGAATGCTGCTCCATGCGCACAGAGAAATCGCCGTCCGCGGCCCTGGCGAAGTTCTCCTGCAACCTGTCGATGGGCCGTGTGATGAGCGCGCCGATACCGAAGGAAACCGGGATCATCAGCAACACCGCCACGGCCAGGGCCATGAGCATGACGTAGCCGATGGCGTCGAGCGGCTCTTGAAAATCCTCGTAATAGCTGGATGACGCGACCACCCAATGCAGTTCGGGAATGTCCTTGTAATAGACGACCTTCTTCTTCAGTTCCTCCTCTCCCGGGTTGCGCCACAAATAGTCGAAATGACCGTTCTTTTCCCTGACGATCCGCTCGGCCACATCGCTCAGCCCTGGCGAATCGTATTCGTGGTAGTGCAGCCCGCGCAGGTGGGGGTGGATCAGCAGATACCCGTCATAGTTGAAAACAAACGGGTAGCCTGACCGGCCGGAACGCAACTCGAAAAACCGCTTGCGAAAGTCTTCCACATTGACCAGCTGGACGAATTCGGAACGGTAGGAAGAAGCGGATATAATCCAGTCCCATGGCTCGAAATAGGTCATGTACGCGGCCTTGGAACGTTTTTTTGTCTCCAGTGGCTCCTTCCATTCATAGGTCATGTACCCTTCCTTGCGCTGTATCTGCTCGCGCACGAAGGACATCCCGGACATGTCCACGCCAACCAGGCTGCGTTTAGGATGGACGACCATGACGCCCTGGCTGTTCAGGCAATACACATGTCCGGTTCGGCCGATGCTCTGGCTCAAAAACGCCTTTTGCGCCCTGTCCTTGGCCTCGGCCTCGGTCAGGAGACCACGCTGGACCTGCCTGTTGAGGCTTCGCGCTTCGTCCAGACACTTCTCCGACACGGCGCGCATGTAGTTGCGGATGGATACGTCCACCGTGGCGCGAACCATGGTACGCAACGCCTCGGTGGTCCTGGACAGCTCGGCCTCGGTATTTTCCTGCAGCAACGTCCTGATCTGGGCATGGATGATCACACCGGACACCAGAAATATAATCAGAAAGGCTCCGGCATAAGCCACATACAACTTGGTACGTATGCGCGAATCGCCCAGCCTGAACATACCCTAATCCCCCGGCCTTAGATGAAAAACCGGTAGATAATCGCGCGGTCCGAACAATCCCTCGTAGGGATAGTTCGCGATGTTTTGGGAGGTGACCATGGGAATGAACGGCCCTGAGCGGAAGGGGAAGTCACGACCCGACACCTCGCCGTTGAAGATGCGGACCATCATGTCCACGGCCATGCGGCCCTGATATACGTTCAGGTCGGCGGCAGCGGCCAGCACGTCGCCCTTGGCGATGGAGTCGTACAGGGAAGGCATGATGTAGGTAGAGACCACGGAAACCTTGCCAGCCAGGCCCATCTCGCGGAGGATTTCCGGAGCCGCCTCCGCGGCAAGGGCGTTGCCGACCACATAGTCGATGCCGGGGTTTTCGGCCAGACTCCTGCGAACCAGCCGGGCCTGTTCCTCGTGCCCCGTGTCCCCCCAGGACACGTCCACCACATCCACCCGGCCGGGGTAGGCCTCGAGGGCCTCCATGAAACCGGCCAGGGTTTCAGGCGACCAGCCCGCGTTCTTGGGACCGGGAAAAAAGGCGATACGCAACGAGTCCAGACCGGCCTTCTCCGCGTGCCGGGAAACATATTCACCCACCAGGTAGCCGACTTCATGAAAGGAGACGAGAGCCTTGGCCGCAATGGCAGGAGCGAGGATATCGGTGATCACCTCGACCACGGGAATGCCCTCCTCACGCAGCTCCCTTATGACCGGACCGCACCCTTCGTAATCCACTGCGGCAAGGATGACGCCGTCAACCCCGTCCCGAAGATGGGTCCGCAGATGTGCTTCCTGCCGCTTTCCCTCGCCATATCCACCGGCCACGGTCATGCGCACGCCCAACCCAGCCGCTGGGCCTCGGCAATGATGCCGTAGTTGACGGCGACCCAGTAGGGATCCTTGAGATGGGGGACGCACACGCCTACGGTATACCGGCCCGAAGGCGCTCTGGGCGGCATCCACTCCTCAAGCCGGGGACGGTTCAAGCTGTCCGCGGCATGGCCCGGCTCCTTGCGGCCCGGATCGTAGATGCCATACCAGCTCTTGACCTGGAGGGGCCACCAGGGTGGGGCCTTGTCCGCCCCGTGAGACGGCACCGCAACCATGAGCGACGCCAGGACGAGCAGCACTGACGCCAAGGACCCGACGCTGCGTCGGGGGCGGTCGGCGATCATGCGACACTACCAGGGCAGGCCTGCGCCAAGGCCTGTTCCAGCTTTTCCAGTTCGATTGGTTTGACCACGTAACTGTCCATGCCCGCCTCGAGAAACTTCTCGCGATCCCCTACCATGGCGTAGGCGGTGACGGCCACGATGGGAATCCGGGCAACATCCTCCCCGGCCTTTCCCGCCCGGATGGCCCGCGAGGTCTCCACCCCGTCCATGACCGGCATCTGGATATCCATGAGGATGACGTCGAAACGGTCGGAGGGAAGCGTCTCAAGAACCTGCTCACCGTTCTCCACGGTGACTACCGAATGCCCGCGCTTCTCCAGAATACGGCGCATGACCAGGCTGTTGACCCGCTCGTCCTCGGCCAAAAGGATGTTCAGCGGACGGATGAAGCCCTGTGACCGGGACTTGTCCCCGTTGACCTTGGTGTCTTCGGTGTCGCCCCCGAGGCCGAAGGGCAGGGAAACATACAGGGTGGTGCCCACGCCCACCTCGCTTTCGATGGACATGGTGCCGTTCATGAGTTCGACCAGGTTCCGGCAGATGGAAAGCCCCAGCCCGGCTCCCTGATGCTGGCGCGTGTACCCATGGCTGACCTGGGTGAAGGCGTCGAACAGGATATCGACCATGCCGTCCGGGATGCCCATGCCGGTGTCGGCCACGGAGAAGAGAATGCGGTAACCGCCACCCTTCGGATCCGGCAACCTGTGTGCGGACAGGGTGATCCTGCCGGAGGCGGTGAACTTGAAGGCGTTGCCCAGCAGGTTGGTCAAAACCTGCTGAAGCCGGACGGCATCCCCGGTCACACGGCGGGGCAGGTCCTCCCCCAGGTTGCAGACCAGAGAAACTCCGGACTGGGTCGAGGTCAGCTTGAACAGGTCGCACACCTGCTCGCAGGTCTCGACCAGATCAAAGGGGGCGCTCCGCATCACCAACTTGCCCGCCTCGACCCTGGACAGGTCCAGAATGTCGGTCAGCAAGTTCAAAAGCCGCCTCGTGGACTGCAGGGCCGCGCCGGTGTACTCGGTCTGCTCCTCGCTCAAACCGGTAGCCTGCATGAGCTGGAGCATCCCCATGATCCCGTTGAGCGGGGTCCGGATCTCATGGCTCATGTTGGTCAAAAATTCCGTTTTGGACCGGCTGAAGGCCTCGGCCTGCTCCTTGGCCTCTCTCAAGGCGTCCTGGTCCAGCTTTCGTTCACTGAAGTCTTCCAGGGTGGCGATGACCTCGGTGGGCGAGTGGCCGGGGGCCACGGGGTTGAACTGGATATGCAGGAAGGTCTCCCGTTTTCCGGTCTCCGATGCGTAATAATCCTCGTAGGCCGAGGGCTGTCCGGCGATGGCCGTTGCCAGCGCCCGGCCCATCTTGCGGTTGTTTATGTTCAGCATCGGGAACCCGATAAGGGACTCCCGCCCGGACCCCATCATCTCCACGAAGCGGTCGTTGCAGTCGAGGATACGGCCTTCCTGACTGATGCGGATCATGCCCAGGGGAGAGTTCTCGAAGATGACCCGGTGACGGCGCTCGCTGTCCTTGAGCTTGTCCTCTGCCCGTTTGTAATCGGTGATGTCCCGGAATTCCACGACCCGGACCATACGCCCCTGGTACGGCATATTCTTGGCCGTGATGCGCAAGGGGTATTCCTCTCCGTTCTTGCGCAGGCCCACGGTATCGTAGGGCCGCTCGACCTGCTGCCGAACCATTTCCGCGACCTCGTCGCGCACCGACTCGGCCAAAAGAAAGAGCCCGTCCTTGCCGATCAGCTCCTCCTGGCTGTACCCGGTAATGTCCGAGAGCCCCTGGTTGCAGTCGAGCAGAATCCCGTGATCGTGAATGAAGATGCCCCCGAAGGAGGCGTTGTGCAGAACCTTGAAGCGCAGCTCACTCTCCCTGAGTTCGTCCAGAATGCGCTTGCGCTCGGTGATGTCGCGGGCCACGCCGAGTACGCCGATCAACTTGCCATCGCTGTCGTACAGCGGGGTCTTGATGGTTTCCAGATACTCAACGTGGCCGTCGTCACGGTAGGCGACCGTTTCCTCATTGATCTGCGGCCTGCCCGATTCCATCGCGGCCCGGTCGAATCTGCGGAAGGACTTGGCCACCTCGACGTCCACGAAATCGAAGTCCGTACGGCCGATGATTTCCGCTTCCTTGGCTCCATACAGCTTCTCGAAACGATGATTACAGAACAGATAGACCCCGCCCACGTCCTTGACCCAGACCAGCTCCGGCATGGTCTCCATAAGGGTTCGCAGATGAGTCATGTTGACCTTGAGCGCGCTGTTGGCCAGGTCTGCCGCCATCTTGGCCCGCCGCAATTCCTCCTCGGCTGTCTTGCGGGCGTGGATGTCCTGCAGCGTCCCGACCATGCGGACCGAAGTCCGTCCCTCTACGGGCTCGGCCACCTTGCCCCGGTCCAGAACCCACTTCCAGTTGCCGTCCGCAGCCTTGATGCGGATTTCGCACTCGAAGGAGCCCTTATGCTCCACAGCGTTCCACAAGACTTCCTTGAGGATCTTCATGTCATCGGGATGAATAAGCGCAGCCCAGGCCTCGTACCTGGCGTCTATGGAATTCGGGACATACCCCAAAAGGGTTGCCAGCTGCGGACTGACAAAGACCTCCATGGTCGAGCAGTCGAGATCCCAGACGGAATCGTTGGCCGCATCAAGGGCGAGCTTGAGACGCTCCTCGCTGATCTGGACCGCCTCTCGGGCCTCTTCCTGGGCGGTCAGGTCGATGCCCAGACAGGTCACGTCCAGCAGGCTTCCCCCGGAATCCATGTTGAGGACATTGAACCAGGATACAGTACGCCGCTTTCCGTCGCGGGTGATGATATCGTTTACGTAACAGGAATGAGGCCCCACTTCCTTGTGGCCCATGGTGACCGAAAACAGCTCGCGGATTTCCTCGTGGAGATCCCCGGGCACGAAAGTGTCGAACCAGCTTTTCCCCTGGACTTCCTCCAGGGTCCAGCCGGTGAGTTCCAGGAGATGGCGGTTGGCGAAGACCACACGCCCCTGCGCGTCCAGGCTGACGCCTATCTGGGGCATGTTCTCGAGGATGCTGCGCCAGCGCCTTTCCGAATTCGCCAGTTCGCGTTCGAGTTCGGCGATGCGTTGTTCGCACTGCTCAAGATTCTGGTATTCCACCTAGTCCTCCGCGTTTTGGCTGGTCGTATGATGCTCGGAACGGTATCTCGCCATTCCGTAGCACGAAAAGCAAAGGGACGGAATACGGTTAGAATCCCTGGTGCGCAGCCCATTACCGACCGGCGCAAATTATGATACACTCCTTTCCAGGCCGGAAGGCCGACATTCACCCTCAGCCTCGCGACAGACAGGAACCGCAATGACCATTCCCCTTCCACCCAACCCCCACGCCGTCGGCGTCCTCTTGCTCACCGGCCTGGCGCTGATCCTTTTCAGCCGCGACAAGCTTCCCCTTGAGACATCCAGCCTGGTGATCCTCGTGTGTCTTGCCGTGGGTTTCGAGGTCGCTCCCTTCGAAGCGGACGGCACGCGCCTGCACGCCGTGGACTTCTTCCTCGGATTCGGCAACGAGGCCCTTGTCGCGGTCTGCGCTTTGATGATCATGGGCCAAGGCATCCTGCGCACCGGCGCGCTGGACCCGGTGGGCCGGACCCTGGCCCGGTTCTGGCGGGTCAGTCCGGGCCTGTCACTGCTCCTGACCCTGATTCTCGGCGGGTTCATCAGCGCCTTTATCAACAACGTTCCCGTGGTGGTCCTGCTCCTGCCCGTACTCATCAGCGTGTCGCTGAAAACCGACACCCCGGCGGCCAGGGTGCTCATGCCCATGGGCTTCTCCACCCTGCTCGGCGGCTCCACGACGACCATCGGCACCTCCACCAACCTTCTGGTGGTAGCCGTGGCCATGAACATGGGGCTGACCCCGTTCAACATGTTCGATTTCGCCGTACCGGCCGTGATCGCGGGTCTGATCGGCACGCTCTACCTCTGGCTCATTGCCCCGCGCCTGCTGCCCGAACGCAAGATATGCCTGACCGACGCTTCGCCCAGGATTTTCACCGCCCACCTGGCCGTGACCCAGGGCGGCCCCCTGGACGGCCAGCCGCTGCTCAAGGCCCTGGAAATGACCGGCAACAAAATGAAGATCGATGCCCTGGAACGGGGCGAAGGCAACCAGCTCATGCTCCTGCCCGACGTGGTCCTGGCGCCCGGCGACCACTTGGTGGTCAGCGATACGCCCAAGAAGCTCAAGGAGTTCGAGACGATATTGAGTGGCACTCTGTTCCCGGTTGGGTCCGATGACGAGCCGATCATCGACGACAGCGCCATGAGCGAACCGGACCAGCAGATCACCGAAATCGCGGTGTTCCAGGGGTCGAGGCTCCACGGGACAACCCTGAGCGACTACCATTTCTTCGAACGCACCGGGCTCGTCGCCCTGGCCATTCACCGCTCGGGCAAACGCTATGAGCGCATCGAAGACCATGTCAGCGACATCAGGTTGCGCGTGGGCGACATCCTGCTCGTTCAGGGTCCGCGCCGGAACATCGCCGACCTCAAGGGGACCACGGACTTCCTGGTCCTCGATTCGACCATGGACCTGCCCTACTCGAGCAAGGCTTCCCTCGCTCTGGGCATCATGCTGGCCGTAATCGTCGCAGCCGCAGTCGGCGTGCTGCCCATCGCCATCAGCGCCACGGCGGGCGCCCTGCTCATGATCCTGACCGGCTGCCTGACCTGGCGCGACGCCACCAGGGCGTTGAGCGCCCAGGTCGTGCTCATCGTCGTGACCAGTTTGGCCCTTGGCACAGCCATGATCGAGACCGGCGGAGCCCAATATCTCGGCTCGGTCTTCGTGGCCCTGTCGGGCAACGCCTCGCCCGCCATGGTCCTGAGCGGCCTGATGCTCCTCATGGCCGGACTGACCAATGTCATCTCCAACAACGCCACCGCGGTCATCGGTACCCCCATCGCCGTGTCCATCGCCCGGCACCTGAACCTGCCCCCGGAGCCGTTTGTCCTGGCCGTGCTGTTCGGAGCGAACATGAGCTACGCAACGCCCATGGCGTACAAGACCAACCTGCTGGTCATGAACGCGGGCGAGTACGCCTTCTCCGACTTCCTCAAGGTGGGCGTGCCCCTTGTGCTGATCATGTGGGGAGCGTTTTCGTTCCTGTTGCCATTCTTCTATATGTAACGCATCCTGGCGCACACGGGGCCTCGCCCCCGCGCCGCAACCGGCCCGCTCCATCGGACGGGCCGACAAACCAAAACCAAGTTCATGAAGAAACCCAAAGAACCGAAGATGATCATCGGCTGGCGGGAATGGGTCGGTCTGCCCGACCTGAACGTACCGGCCGTCAAGGTCAAGGTGGACACCGGAGCCCGGACCTCGGCCCTGCACGCCTTCGACGTCGAACCCTTTGAGCGCGACGGCGTGAAATACGTGGCCTTCAACGTCCATCCTCTGCAGGGCAATGACGACCTGGTCATCCCGTGTACCGCCCCCCTGCTTGACCGCAGAAAAGTGACCAATTCGGGTGGACAAAGCCAGAACCGTCATGTCATAGCCACCACCCTGCTTCTGGCCGGGCGGACCTGGCCCATCGAACTGACCCTGACCAATCGGGACGAAATGAAATTCCGCATGCTTCTCGGACGCAACGCCATGTCCGGGCGGCTGGTGGTCGATCCGTCGCTGTCCATGCAGGCCGGAAACGCTCCCGGAAAAAGAGCGTACGCACACTGGAACAAAGGATAGGAGTTTATATGAAAATCGTCATCCTCTCGCGCAAGGCCAGCCTGTATTCCACCACGGCTCTGGTCGACGCAGGCAAGGCGCGCGGCCATCAGGTGGAGGTCATCAACCCGCTGCGCTGCTACATGAACATCACCTCACACAGCCCGTCCATTCACTACAAGGGCGAGCGGGTGGAGGCCGTGGACGCGGTCATCCCGCGCATCGGCGCGTCCATCACCTTCTTCGGCTGCGCCGTCGTGCGCCAGTTCGAAATGATGGGTGTGTACAGCCTGAACGAGTCCATCGCCATTACCCGCTCCCGCGACAAGCTGCGCAGCCTGCAACTGCTCTCGCGCAAGGGCATCGGCCTGCCGGTGACCGGCTTCGCCAGTTCCACCAAGTTCACCGGCGACCTCATCGACGTGGTCGGCGGCGCCCCCCTGGTGGTCAAGCTGCTCGAAGGCACCCAGGGCATCGGCGTGGTACTGGCCGAGACCCGGCACGCGGCCGAGAGCGTTATCCAGGCCTTCCAGGGTCTTAACGCGAACATCCTGGTCCAGGAATACATCAAGGAATCCAAAGGCTCCGACATCCGTTGTCTGGTGGTCGGCGGCAAAGTCGTCGCGGCCATGCGGCGCACGGCGGGCAAGGGCGAGTTCCGCTCCAACATCCACCGCGGCGGAACCGCCGAGCCGGTCAAGATCACCCCGGAGGAGCGCTCCACGGCTGTTCGGGCCGCCCGGATCATGGGGCTGAACGTCTGCGGCGTGGATCTGCTGCGCTCCAATCACGGTCCGGTGGTCATGGAGGTCAACTCCTCCCCCGGCCTGGAAGGCATTGAAAAGGCCACGGGCATCGACATCGCCGACAAGATCATCGAGTTCATCGAGAAGAACGCCAAACCCGGCAAAACCAAGACGCGCGGCAAGGGCTAGCCCCCCCCCGCTGCCACGAAAAGGGAACAGGGAAATGACCAGAACGCACGTCAACATCGGCGGCCAGAAGGTTGCCCCGGGCAGCCACGCCACCGTGCTCCTGCCCGTGCCCGACACCTTCCTGCGCCAGGGCTCGGCCATGCCGGTCCACGTCTTCCACGGTAGGCGCGAAGGCCCGTCCCTGTTCGTCTGCGCGGCCATCCACGGCGATGAGCTCAACGGCATCGAGATCATTCGCCGGTTGCTGCGCATGAAGAGGCTGAATCAACTGGCTGGGACCCTGTACGCCATCCCCATAGTGAACATCTACGGGTTCATGGCCAACACGCGCTATCTGCCGGACCGCCGCGATCTGAACCGGTTCTTCCCCGGCAAGGAGGGCGGTTCCCTGGCCTCCGAACTGGCATCGGTCTTTTTCGAGAACGTGGTCAGAAAATGCGGCTACGGCATCGACCTGCACACCGGCTCCAACCATCGCCGGAACCTGCCGCACATCCGTGGCGACATGGAGGATGCGGCGGTCCTGTCCATGGCCGAGGCGTTTGGCGCGCCGCTGGCCCTGGACCTGTCGGGCATGGAAGGGTCGCTGCGGGCCGCGGCAATGGAAAGCGGTGTGCGCGTGCTGCTTTACGAAGCGGGCGAGGCCCTGCGCTTCGACGAGTTCTCCATCCGCGCGGGGTTGCGTGGCATCACTTCCGTGCTGGAATCGTTGGGTATGCTTCCGCCGAGCAGGCGCAAGCGCAGGCAGGTCCCGCTGCAGATAGCCACGGATCGGGCCTGGTGCAGAGCACCGGCCAGCGGGTTGTTCCGGGCCGTGGCCAAGCTCGGCCAGCACGTGGCCCAGGACGAAGTCCTCGGGACCATCCACGATCCCCTGGGCGGCAAGTCAACGGACTTGATCGCGCCAAGGGACGGGATGATCATCGGTGACCAGTCACTGGCCTCGGTCTACAAGGGCGATGCGATCATGCACATCGCCCGGTTTGACGCGCCGCGCCAGGCTCAGGCCTCGGTGGACGAGTATTCGGAAATGGTCATGGACGCCAGGATGGCGCGCTGACCAACTCAGAGTTCAACAAATCTGCTTAGCGCTTGGGGCCCAGCAGCATCCAGAACAGAAAGCCGAGCACCGGGAAAAGCAGCACCAGGACGATCCACAGGACCTTGCCCCCGGTACCAGCCGAGCTCTGAAAGATCTTGACCAACGCGTAGACGTCCAGCACCAGCACTATCAGTCCGAGTAAACCGCCAAATCCCATCATAATAATCAACTCCAACGTTTATATTCAGGTTTGAGCGCCCTTCCCGGAACCGTTCTCCAAGAAAGACGATAGCCTATGCTAGCACGATTTCCCCTCGACGCACAACTTGGAATACGGGTCACGCCTTGGAATCGCCCTCTGCGACGCTCTCCTGCAGCAACAAACGGCGCTTGGGCAAACATTCGGGATAATGGTCTTTGAGGAAGGTAATCAGCCCTTCGCGCACCAGACAACGCAGGTCCCACGCCTTGGACGCGTCCGGCGCGCTCACTATGGCCCGCAGGGTCATGGAGTCGACCCCGGCGTCGGTCACCTGGAGCACGCAGGTCTTCCCGTTCCACAACCCTTTGGAGTTTTCACACAGCCGGACGAGCTCGGCGCGCAGCGGCTCCAGCGGGGTGTTGTAATCCACCTGCCAAAAGACCGAGCCGATGATCTCGGCCGATTTCTTGGTCCAGTTCTGGAACACGGTTTCCGTGAAATAGGTGATCGGCACCACCAACCGGCGCATATCCCATAGGCGTACGACCACGTAGGTGAAGGAGATTTCTTCGATCCGCCCCCACTCGCCCTCGACGATGACCACGTCGTCCAGATTGATGGGATGGGCCAGGGCGATCTGGATACCCGCGATGATCGCCCCGAAGGTCTTCTGGGCGGAAATACCGAGCACGATACTCAAGACACCTGCAGAAGCCAGCATGGTCCCGCCCAGCAGGCGAAACCGCTCGAATTGCATCAGAATGGCGGCTGCGGCCGCAAACCAGATCATGACCACGATGATCCGGTTCAGGATGCGCACCTTGGTCTGGACCTCGCGCGCGCCCAGGTTGTCCTCCACATCCATGTCGTAACGCCAGCGGACCAGACCTGTCATGGCGGACATGAACAGTGTCGCCGCCCAGGCCGCCAGGAGAACCCAGGCCGTATTCATGGCCGTCACCGCCGGGCCGGACCAGCCGGTCGGCAACTGGGACGGCGCAGCCAGGATGGACAGGGCCACCACCGAGGCGAAGACCGTCAGAAACAGGACCACCCGCCGCTTCATGGACCGTGACAACAACTCGCGCAGGTCGCGCCAGCGGCGTGCCTGACCGCCCTTGAACAGACGAATCAGCGTGAACGCGCCCACTCCGACAACCAACGCCAGAAGGACCCTGACCAGCCAACCCGCCGTATCCGTGGAAACCATGCAAATACTCCCTTGATGACTTTTCCGGTGCAAAAACGGTTTCATCCGTTGTCGATAAGATATATCATACTTGGAGTTTCCGGCAACGGCGGCGTGCACGACGATCCTTGCCGCCACAAGAAAAAACCGGAGAAGCCATGGCCAGATTCCTGAGAAAATACGACCAGACTGCGGGCAAACCGCCGGGTTCCCTCATCTTTGTCGGTCAGCAAAAGATCGACGCCCCCCGTCTGAAAATCATCGACTATGACCAGGAAAACCTGCGGGACGAAGTCGTCCCCGATGCGGACGCGCTTGCGCCCTGCCTGACCAGCGGGACCACCTCCTGGCTCAATTTGGACGGTCTGCACGTGCCCGAAGTCATGGAGCGTGTGGGCAAGGCGTTTTCCATCTCGCCGCTCATCCTCGAAGACATCGTCAACACCGGCCACCGGCCCAAGATGGACGAGTCTCCGGACATGGTCTTCATCACCTTGAAGATGCTCTCCATCAACGAGGATCAGGACCGCATCCTGTCCGAACAGCTGTCCTGCGTGCTCACCGGCCGCTGTCTGGTGACCTTCCAGGAGCAGCCCGGCGACGTGTTCGAGCCCGTGCGCGAACGCATCCGCCGCAAATCCGGCAGGCTTCGCCAGCTTGGACCGGACTACCTGCTCTACGCCCTGCTCGACTGCGTGTTCGAACACTATCTCAAGGTCGTCGAAATCCTCGGCGAACGCATCGAGGCCTTTGACGAGGAACTCCTGGACGACCCTTCCCCGGACCTGCTCGAGGAGATCAACGGCTATCGCCGCGAAATGGCCTTCGTGCGCCGGGCCGTGCGTCCGGCCCGGGAGATCGCCCTCAAGCTGGTCAAGACCGAGAACGAACTCATCTCCGAAGAGATCAACCCGTACCTCCGCGATCTCGCGGACATGGCCGAGCAGGTCGCCGAGGCGGTGGAAATCTACCGGGAGATGCTCAACGACCATCTGAACAGCTACAACATGGCCGTGGCCAACCGCCTCAACGACGTGATGAAGTTTCTGACCATCTTCGCCACCATCTTCATTCCCCTGTCCTTCATGGCCGGGGTCTACGGCATGAACTTCGACTTCATGCCCGAGTTGAAGCTGCGCTACGGCTACTTCCTTCTTCTCGGCGGCATGGCCTGCGTGGCAGTGGGCATGCTCCTGTATTTCAAAAAACGAAAATGGATCTAGTCCCCGGACAAGGAGATTCTCATGGACAACACCCCATCTCACATCGATCAGAACCAGTCCCAAACCGGAATGACCACCTGGCAGAAAGTACGGCTCGGCGCCATCGCCACCCTGGTTGTTCTGTGGATCATCTTCCTGCTTCAGAACACCGAGCAGACCCAGGTCTCGTTTCTTTGGTTCACCTTCGCCACCTCGCGCATCCTGCTCCTGCTCGGCACCCTGGTCGTGGGCGCCATCTTCGGCGCACTGCTGACCTACCGGCTGTGCGCCAAAAACAGGAAGTCCCGGCCCAAGCCGCCTTCATTCTCTTAAATCGACAGGCCCTCTTGCGATTCCCGGAAAACAGCTTATGGTAAGGGATGGAGATCGAATCCGTACAACAAAACAAGGATTATGAACATGAAGAACATTAACTCTCTGCGCGCGCTGCTGGCGCCCGCAGCCCTGCTGTTGATCCTGGCCCTGACCGGAACGGCCAACGCCCAGACCTGGAAACTTGACCCGGACCATTCCGCCGCCCACTTTTCCATCCGACACCTGATGATCGCGCAGGTTCGCGGCATGTTCCCGGACGTGTCCGGCACCATTGATTTCGACAAGGACAAGCCCACCGCCTTTGACGTCACCATCCAGGTGAACAGCGTCAACACCGGTGTCGCGGCCCGTGACGCACACCTCAAGAGCGGCGACTTCTTCGCGGCCGAAATCCATCCGACCATGACCTTCAAGAGCACCCGGGTCATCCAGACCGACAAGGGCTACACCGTGGCAGGCAAGCTGACCATCAAGGGCACCACCCACGACGTTGAGCTGGCCGTCACCGGCATGAACGAGACGATCGTCGATCCCTGGGGCAACACCCGCCGGGGCGTGACCGCCCTGTTCTCCGTCGACCGCCGCGACTACGGCGTCGACTGGAACGCGCCCATGGACGGCGGCGGCTTCATGGTTGGCAACACGGTCAACATCGCCGTGGACCTCGAAGCCATCCAACCCAAGTAGACAGCGACTATGAAAAGTCCCCCGTGCGCACACGCGCACGGGGGACTTTTTTTTGCCTCCCCCTTCCCCCGGACCCCCATCACCCTTTCCTTCCTAAACTTTTTGTAATCGCTTCGTGGGGAGGGAAGCGAAACGGTTGCTCTTTGTCCCTCGTTTCTTCCAAAAACAAAAAACGGCGTGCCCCTTCCTGCGAGGAAGCACGCCGTCCGATCCATTTTTTCCGCCCGCAATCGTCCCCCGGCACGGCGGGAGGCGGCCACGCCCGAGCATTCCGCCGCCACACGCCCCTGCCGAAGGCACACAAGACGTTTTGGAGGGTCCAGGGAACCTTTTACAAAAGGTTCCCTGGTCTCCCCGAAGGGGCCCCCGGGAGGGCCGCCCGAGGCATAACGCCTGCCGCTACTCCGCCTGCTTCGGCCAGCTGGCCTCGTCGAGCAGGAAGATGATGTTCTTGTACGGCACCTCGCCGTGGAGGGACAGCCCGACCTCGCAGGTACGCGAAGTGGAGTAGCCCACGGTGCAGCCTTCGAGCTGCTTGTGCAGATCCTTGAGCGCGGCCTTGTTCAGCTCCGGATAGTTGAAGCCCCGGTCACCGGCAAAACCGCAACAGAAGACCTCGTCCGGCACGACGACCTCGCGGGCGCATTGACGGGCCAGAGCCTCCATGGGCTCGGCCAGCCCCATCTTGCGCGACGAGCAGGTGACGTGCAGGGCGATCTTGCGGTTGACCGGAGTGAACTCCAGCTTGTCGGTCAGGAACTGCACCGCAAACTCAATGGGTTCGTAAAGCTTGAGCCCCTTGATGTGCTCCTTCATCCTGTAGAGACACGGGCTGGTATCGCAAAGGATGGGCAGCTCGCCGCCGTTGGAAGCCGCGCGCAGGGCGCATTCGAGTTCCTGCAGCTTGGCGTCGGCCTGCTGGATGAACCCCTTGGATTCCCAGGGCTGGCCGCAGCACAGCTTGGTCATGTTGGCCGGGTAGATCACTTCGTATCCCGCCTTGGCCAGCAGGCTCAGGGTGCGGTCGCGGATGGCGGACTTGTCCGGGTCGTGCTTTTCCGGCCCCATGTGCCGGGCGACGCAGCTCGGGAAGTAGACCACACGGTTGCCGGTGGCCGGGGTTTCCAGTCGCGCGGGCGTGGCGGCGCGGGGCATGGAGGTGTTCCACCGGGGGATGCGCTTGCCCGTACCCTTGTGCAGGCCGCCGGCCACGGCGTCCATGGCGCGGTCGCCGAGTACGTCATGGGCGGCTCCGGCCACGCGCAACGCACCGGACACGGCATGGACGGTCATGCCCATGGTGTTGGCCGTAAAGGAAGCCGCCGCATTGGCCCAACGGCCATGCCCCCAGGAACGGTACTGTTTGATGAACTTGCCGGTGTCGATGGCCACCGGGCAGCGGGTGCCGCACAGGCCGTCGGCCGCGCAGGTGGCTTCGCCGTCATAGTCGTAGCTGTCGTGGAAGGCGCGTTTGGTTTCGGCGGCGTCGCCCTCCTGCTCCTGGCGGGAGATTTCGCGGTAGGCCACGATGCGCTGGCGCGGAGTCAGCGTCAGGGTCCGCGACGGGCAGACCGGCTCGCAGAAGCCGCACTCGATACAGCGGTCGACCATGTCGTCGGCCACGGGCAGAGGCTTGAGATCCTTGAGGTGGGCGCGCGGGTCGTCGTTGATAATGACGCCCGGGTTGAGCAGCCCCTTGGGATCGAAGAGCGCCTTGATCTCGCGCATCAGGGCGAAGGCGTCGCGGCCCCACTCCAATTCCACGAAATGGGCCATGTTGCGGCCGGTGCCGTGCTCGGCCTTGAGCGAGCCCTGGTACTTGTTGGCGACCATGTCGGTGACGTCGTTCATGAACGCCTCGTACCGGTCGATTTCAGCCTGGGCGTTGAAGTCCTGGGTGAAGACGAAGTGCAGGTTGCCCTCCAGCGCGTGGCCGAAGATGATCGCCTTGTCGTAGCCGTGCTTGCGGAAGAGTTCCTGGAGGTCCAGCGCGCCGTCGGCCAGCGACTCGATGGGGAAGGCCACGTCCTCGATGATGACCGTGGTGCCGGCCTCGCGCACCGCGCCAACGGCCGGGAACAGCCCCTTGCGCACGTTCCACAACTTCCCGAACTCGGCGGGGATGTTGGTGAACTGATGCGGTTCAAGCGGCTTGATGTCCTTGATGATCTCCTTGACGCTCTCGATCTTCTTTTGCAGCTCGTCGGCCGAACCTGCACGGACCTCGACCAGCAGGGCGCAGGCGTCCGGGCCGAGCTTGTCGAGCCCTTCGGGCATGCCGGGCTTGTCCTGAACCGAGGCGATGGACGCGCGGTCCATGATCTCCGCGGCGGAAACGGCCCCGCCGCGCAGGGCAGTGGCGGCCTCACAGGCGGAGCGTACATCCGGGAAACGCATCAGGGCCGAAGCCTTGTGCGGGTGTTCGACCACGGTGTTGTAAACGACCTTGGAGATGAAGGCGAGGGTCCCCTCGCTGCCCACCAGCAGGTGCTGCAGAATCTCGAACGGGTCCTCGAAATCCACGATGGCGTTCAGGCTGTAGCCGGTGGTGTTCTTGATCTTGAATTTGTGGCGGATGCGCTCGGCCAGGGCCGGATTGTCCAGAACCTTGGTCCGCATCCCGGACAAACCGTCCAGAATGTGCTGATGGCTCTGGGCAAAGGCGTTGCGGCTGGCCGGATCGCCGGTGTCGAGCGGAGTGCCGTCCACCAGGACCAGTCGCATGGAGTGCAGGGTCTTGTAGGAGTTCTCGGCCACGCCGCAACACATGCCCGAGGCATTGTTGGCCACGATGCCGCCGATCTTGCAGGTGTCGATGGACGCCGGGTCCGGGCCGATCTTCTTGCCGTGCGGAGCCAGATATTTGTTGGCATGGCTGCCGATGATGCCGGGCTCGAGCTCGATCTTGGCGGCGTCGTCGAAGATGCGGTAGTGCCGCCAGCCGTCACCCAGCCGGACCAGCACGGAGTCGCTGATAGCCTGGCCGGACAGGCTGGTCCCGGCCGCGCGGAAGGTTACGGGCACCTGATGGGCGTTGACCACGGCCAGGATGCGGACCACCTCGTCCTCGCTGTCCGTGTCGACTACGATCTTGGGGATAAGCCGGTAAAAACTGGCGTCCGTACCGTAGGCCAGGGTGCGCAGGGGGTCGGTATAGACCCGCTCCTTGGGCAGGTAGGCCAGCAATTCCTTATGAATCACATCATATGGGGCAATAAGCATTCAGTATCTCCTTGGTATGAAATACGGGCCGAACAACCCGAAAAGAAAACCTACCATGATTATCCTTATCACTTCAAGCTGTTGCCATTATTTTCCCGCGCGTCACCAAAAATGAATATTCCGGAAACTTCCCGCTCGGAAGGACCGCGAATGGTACGCAAAGCGATCAAATTCTGTACGCTTGGGACCAAACCAACGGGCAATGTCCTGCTTCGGACTATTCCAACCGGCTTTTACCCCAAAAAAAAGACCCCGGCCAAAACCGGGGTCCTTCATTAATCATTGCACCGAAGCGCTCAGCGCAACTGCCGGAAAACCTCCACGGCCTCGGCGGGCGGCGGGGTTTCCATGCGCCGGTAGCGGCTGCCGTCGCTGGTCCGCTCGACCATGTGGTGGTCGGCCAGCTCGCGGCGCAGCAGGGCGTGGTCCTCGAACAGGTGTTGCTGTTCCAGCAGTTCGCTGATTTCGCACTCGTTGTAGTCCGTGCGCGGCGCAATGCGGGACCACATTACCCACAAACAGAGCAGCCGCTCGGAATACTTCTTGGGCCAGCGCGTCAGGTAGCCCTGCCCGTCGAACAGGCGAACCACTTTCTTGACCCGTTTGAGGTTGACCTCGTCGGCCCGCGCCTCGGGCGGCTCAATGACCTGCCGGGCGTCGAACTCGGCCTTGAAGTGCTGGAAATTGCGAAAGCCGGTGGCCTTGACGAGCATGTTGAGCATCTCGACGTGGCCGGGCAGGGATTCGGCATCCTGAAGCTTGCGCCGCAGGGTGCGCGCCAATGCGGAGACATCCCCCGCGTAAAAGGGCATGGGAACTTTGGACATGACATATCCTCGCTTGCGCGCCTGTCTCGAACAAGGGACTGCCGGTGGTCGCCGACTTCCGACCCGGCACGTTGCAAGGTGTCGAATGGAAAGGATATGATGGCAGGTTTAGCTCCCCGAAAAGGGGCGGCGACGCCTGGGTGAACTGCCGACCAGCCCCACATATACGTGGGATGGCTGCGGCGCGCAAGAGGAAGGCCCTGCCCCGCTCGGGAAGGCAGGAGGTGGAGCCGCCCCATGGCGGCAGACGGCGGAGGGGGATCGCCTATTCCTGGTCTTCCTGCTGCTCCAGCTTGAGCACCGGACAGCACATGCTCAGTGGCTCGAAGGTCTCGGTCTCGCGCATGTAGCTGAGCAGCTGGCCCGACTCCATCTCAAAATACCAGCCGTGCAGGCTGAGCTTGCCCTCGTCCACCCGCTCCCTGATCCAGGGGAAGGTCATCAGGTTGCGCACCGAACGCAGAATGCCCGCCATCTCGCAGGCGGTGCAGGATTTCTTGTTGACCTCGCCGAAGTGCTCCACGACCTCCGTGCGCACGGGGGCCATGACCGACAGCCACTTGTGCAGGAACTCGGTGTCCCGGACCTTGTCGTCGTGCATCAACGCGTCGATGCCGCCGCACAGGGAATGGCCGAGCACGATGAGGTGCTCCACCTTCAGGACCTTGACCGCGTATTCGATGGCCGAGGACACGCCGTGGAAACCTTCGTCACTTTCATAAGGAGGGACGATGTTGGCCACGTTGCGGACCACGAAGATGTCGCCCGGCTCGCACTGCATGATGAATGATGGATCGGTCCGCGAATCGCTGCACGCGATAACCATGGTGGTCGGATTCTGCCCCTTGAGCAGTATCTCGAACGGGGCGTCCTCGCGGCTGAAATACTCTTTTCGGAAATTCCGGAAACCGGCAATGAACTTCTGTATGTCTTTCATCGGATGCTTCACCTCTCAAGATGTGGACGGGAACCGGGGTTCCCATTCTTCTTCAAGTAGAGGATTTTCCTCCGGGAGGCAATGCACGGCATACCCGGTAGGTAGGATAATATCCTTGAAATGCGGAGGGCATCGGCCGGAACCGATGCCCTCGAAAACACAAGCCCCTATGCTTCGACCTAGTCGTACGCCTTGCGCATGGCCTCATCCGCCATGGCCGGAGCCAGGACCGCCTGCCAGTCATCACCCTTCCAGGAGCCCAGCTCGGTATGGGTGTTCAGGTAGTTCTGCGGAATGGGGTGGGTGCCGACGACCACCTCGATCCCGTAACGGCCTTCCAGAAATTTCTTGAAGGTCCCGATGTTCGGACACGGGGGATAGCCCACCAGCAGGCCGGTGGCCAGATGAATGACATCCACGCCGTTCTTGACCATCTCGTCGCCCAGATACTCCACATTGCCGCCGGGACAGCCCGCGCAGGTGGTGTAGCCGACCAGCTGCACATCCTTTCCTTCGTACCGGGAGAACGCGCCTTCGCGATTATTCAGCGCGCGCAGACATTTGCCCCCGGCGCAACGCCGGTAACGGTCGCAGATGACGATGCCGATCTTGGTTGGATTGCTCATGGCAACTCCTTTGGCCGGGTGCGCCGGCCAGGGTTTGGGACAGGACTCCGCCAGGAGAAAGGGGAAAAATCATCATGGGTCGGCTACTCGACCAGCTTGACCCCGGCCCGTTCGGCCACGCCACGAACATGCTTCGCCATGGCCTGGTGCGCCTCGGGCGAACGCCCTTCGCGGATGTGGTCCATGATCTCCTCGTGCTCGCGCACGGTGTCGTGCACGCTGTCGTCCAGTACCAGCGGCAGGGTCTGGCTTTCAAAGAATATGCCGAGGAACGGGGTGATGGCTTCGGTGAAAAATCGGTTGTTGGCCGCTTCTATCATATGGGAATGGAAGGCGAAGTCGAGACGGGAGAACTCGGCCAGGTCCTTGGACTCCAGGGCCTGGCGCATGGCCGCGACGACCACGCCCATGTCATGTTTCTGGGCTGCCGTGGCGTTGACCGCCACCAGCCCGGCGATGGCCGGTTCAATGGCGTAGCGGAACTGATACATCTGGGACTCGCGGCCGGACAGGGCCGAATGGTTGGCAACGGGGCGGGGGGTGCCCAGAGGGGAACCGTCCACCAGAAACGCTCCCTTGCCGGGTTTGATCTCCACCCGGCCCATGGTTTCGAGGGCCACCAGCGCCTCACGCACGGTCGGCCTGCTGAAGCCCAGTTCCTCTGCCAGGGTCCGCTGGGAGGGCAGCTGAAAACCACCGGACCAACCGTTCCTGGCGATCATCGTCTGAATGCTCTCTACCGCCTCGTCTGACCGTGACATGCGACCGGCCCCCTTTGCGTATGCTACGCTCATATCCTTATCGACCTTTTCTGAACCAAAACGACATTCTCGCAATGGCCGGACTGCCCGGCCAACTGGTCTTACCAGCTCTCGATTCAATCTAAACCACAGCCCGGCGCTTTTTGTCCACTTATTTTTTTGAAGCCACATTTTTGTATGATTTTTAGCTTAATTTAACCAATTTGTTAATTTTAAGCGAATTTTAAAAAGAATACTTTTTGACATTGACAATATCCGCAATCTGTACGACCAAGGTTTTACCGGTCTGACCTGATGGTCAAAACGGTTTACCACTGAACGCATTCAACCGGAGAGAAGAGAGAGAGATGAACACCGCAATCCGCAACTGCTGCTCGCTGGCCCTCGGGCTGGCATTGGCCGTGGTCCTGCTGGTCGGTCCGGCCTTTGCCGCCGACAGCGCCCTTACCCACATAAAGGACGCCGGCGTGCTCAAGGTCGCCGTTCCCCAGGACTTCCCGCCGTTCGGTTCCGTTGGACCCGACATGCAGCCCATCGGCTATGACATCGACATGGCCCGCCTGATCGCCTCCAAGCTCGGCGTCAAGACCGAACTGGTTCCGGTGACCAGCACCAACCGCATCCCCTACCTGACCACCGGCAAGGTGGATCTGGTCATCTCCTCGCTGGGCAAGAACCCCAAGCGTGCGGCGGTGATCGATTTCTCCGAGGCCTACGCGCCCTTCTTCAACGGCGTGTTCGGCACGGCCGACGAAAAGATCGCCGGTGCGGCCGATCTGGCGGACAAGACCGTGGCCGTGACCCGCGGCTCCATCGAGGACCTGGAGCTGACCAAGGTCGCCCCCAAGTCCACGACCATCAAGCGCTTCGAGGACAACAGCTCGACCATCTCCGCGTACCAGTCCGGCCAGGTTGATCTGGTCGCCACCGGCAACGTGGTGGCCGCCTCCATCAACGACAAGAATCCGGCCAAGCCGCTGCTGACCAAGTTCATGATCAAGAACTCGCCCTGCTACGTGGGCCTGAACAAGGAAGAGCCTGAGCTCATGGCCGAGATCAACTCCATCATCGAAGGCGCGAAGAAGGACGGCTCTCTCGGTGCCATCTCCGAGAAGTGGCTGCACAACCCCCTGCCCGCCAACCTGTAGAAACAACCGGGGCGGGAGGATGACCTCCCGCCCCGACAAGGCCCAGCATGTCGTACCAATTTTCCATAGAGCCCATCCTGGACAACTGGCCGTTGTTCATCAACGGGGCCCTGACCACCCTCCTGCTGACCGTGCTCGGTTCCGTCGTGGGCATCGCGGCCGGTATCCTCGGGGCCGTGTCCCGGGCCTGGAAGCTGCGCTTCCTCTGCCCAGTCTACACGGTCTACGTGGAGTGCGTGCGCAATACGCCCTTCCTGGTCCAGCTCTATTTCATCTTCTTCGGGCTGCCCGCCATGGGCGTGAAACTGAACGGCTGGGAGGCCTCCTTCCTGGCCATGGCCCTGAACCTTGGAGCCTACTCCACGGAGATCATCCGGGCGGGCGTCATGTCCATTCCGCGCGGCCAGATCGAGGCGGCCGAGTCCCTGGCCCTGAGCCGTTTTCAGACCTTCCGTTTCGTCATGCTGCGGCCCGCCCTGAAAAACGTCTGGCCCGCCCTGTGCAGTCAGATCATCATCGTCATGCTCGGCTCGTCCGTCTGCTCCCAGGTTGCCGCCCAGGAACTGACCTACGTGGCCAACCTGATCCAGTCCCGGACCTTCCGCGCGTTTGAGATCTACGCATTCAGCACGCTCATGTACCTGCTGCTGGCGATCATGGTCCGCCGGGTCCTCCATATCCTCGGACACCGGTTCATCGACGGGGGGCGGGCATGATCGAATTCACTCTCTGGGATATCGTCCGCCATCTGCTCATGGGCGCGGCATGGACCGTCGGCCTGTCGCTCATCGCGTTCATCTCGGGCGGCCTGGTCGGCCTGATGATCCTGGTCGCGCGCATCTCCCCCCGCCCGCTCAACCGCAGGCTGGCCAAGGGGTACATCGAGTTCTTCCAGGACACCCCGCTGCTCATGCAGCTCTTCCTCATCTTTTTCGGCATCGGCCTGCTCGGTTTCGACATCTCGCCGTTCATTACAGCGGCCATGGGACTGACCCTGTTCACCAGCGCCTACCTGGCCGAAATCTGGCGCGGCTGCGTCGAATCCATCGCCAAGGGCCAGTGGGAGGCCGGGGAAAGCCTGGCCCTGACCCGCTGGCAGCAGATGCGCTTCGTCATTCTGCCCCAGGCCGTGCGCATCGCCGTGCCGCCGACCGTTGGATTCTCGGTCCAGGTGGTCAAGGGCACGGCCGTCACATCGATCATCGGTTTCATGGAAATCACCAAGACCGGTTCCATGATCTCCAACGCGACCTTCCGTCCGCTGCTCGTCTATGGGCTGGTGGCCGCCGGGTATTTCATCATCTGCTTCCCGCTGTCGGCCCTGGCCCGGCGGGTGGAAAGGAGGCTCCATGGCACTTGTAGCCGCTGAGGGCATTCATAAGAGTTTCGGGGACAACGAAGTGCTCAAGGGCGTCGACCTCAAGGTCGGCGAGGGCGAAGTCGTGGCCATCATCGGCCGCAGCGGTTCCGGCAAGTCCACCCTGCTGCGCATCATCAACGGCCTGGAGTCCTTTGACGACGGCATCCTGATCATCGACGGCGACCGCCGCACGGGCATGGAGCGCGACCTGCGCGATCTGCGCCTCAAGGTGGGCATGGTCTTCCAGCAGTTCAACCTGTTCCCCCACCTGACGGCCGGGGAAAACGTCATGCTCGCCCCCCGGCAGGTCAAGAAGGTCGCCAAGGCCGAGGCCACCGAACTGGCCCGCGAGATGCTCACCCGGGTCGGTCTGGGCGACAAGTTCGACGCCTACCCGGACCAGCTGTCCGGCGGCCAGCAACAGCGCGTGGCCATCGCCCGGTCCCTGGCCATGCAACCCAAGGTGCTGCTCTGCGACGAGATCACCTCGGCGCTGGACCCCGAACTGGTGGGCGAGGTGCTGGAAGTGGTCCGGGGACTGGCCGAAACGGGCATGACCCTGATCATGGTCACCCACGAAATGCGCTTCGCCCGCGAGGTCGGCGACAAGCTCATCTTCATGCACCAGGGCAAGGTCCACGAACAGGGCGACCCCAGGGCGCTCTTCGCCGAACCGGCCACCCCTGAGCTGGCTTCGTTCATTCGGGCCATAGACTGATTTTTCTCACGGAAGGACCCGGCACCCAAGGCAAATGGAAAGCGGCAACAACACCGAAACAATGGCGAACCATCATGGCTAACATCGGAAAAGTGGAACTGTCCGCAGTGGGCAAATATTACGGCGAGGTCGAAGCGCTCAAGAACATCGAACTGACCGTCAGGGCGGGCGAGTACTGCTGCCTGCTCGGTCCCAGCGGCTGCGGCAAATCCACGGCCGTGCGCATGATCTCCGGCCACGAGGACGTGACCAGCGGCGACATCCTCCTGGACAACCGCAACATCACCAACGACCCTCCGGCCAAGCGCAAGACCGCGCTCATGTTCCAGAACTACGCCCTGTTCCCGCACCTGACCTGCGTGGACAACGTGGCCTTCAGCCTGAAGCTCAAGGGCGAGCCCAAGAAGAGCCGCCGGGCCCAGGCCATGGAGTATCTCGAACTGGTCCACATGGACGGCTTTGCCAAGGCCAAGCCGGACCAGCTCTCCGGCGGCCAGCAACAGCGCGTGGCTCTGGCCCGGGCGCTGATCACCAAGCCTTCGGTCATCCTTCTGGACGAGCCCCTGTCCGCCCTGGACCCGTTTCTGCGCGTACAGATGCGCAAGGAACTCAAGAACATCCAGGAAGAATTGCGCATGACCTTCATCCACGTCACCCACTCCCAGGAAGAAGCCTTCGCCCTGGCCGACAAGGTCGTGGTCATGGCCGACGGCGGCATCCAGCAGGTGGGCACTCCGCGCGACGTCTTCCAGTCCCCAGTCTCACCCTTCGTCGCCGGATTCATCGGCGGCCACAACATCTTCGAGGGCCTGTTCGAGGCCCAGTCCGAAGGACACCGGCTGACCGTGGAGGGCTCCAGCGCGGTCAGATGCTGCGACCTGCCCAACCTCAGGGAATCCGGGACCTACGGCTTCTCCGTTCGCTCCGACCGGGTCCGCCTGGCAGGCGAAGGCCGGGAGGACACGGATGTGACCGTGCCCGCGACCATCACCATGACGGAATACCAGGGCACCCACGTGGTCCTGCACTGCGAAACCGAATCGGGCCGGACCGTCCAGGTCTGCGAGCCCGACGACCGATATTTTGCCGACACGCCCGCACCCGGGGATCGGGTTACCCTGGGCTGGGACTGTGCCGACATGAACGTATTTCCCTCTCAAGGCGGGAAAGGCGAAAACCAGTAACTGACACAGGAGAGAGAGTCATGGTTAAGGAAACGAAAAAAGACGGCAAGATGAGCCGCAGGAGCTTCCTGGGCAAGGCGGCGGTCGCCACCGCCGCCGTGGCCGCGGCACCGGTCATCACCGGTTTCCCCACGGTCTGGGCACAGAACATCAAGAACATCAAGCTGCGCCAGTTCGGCACGGGTACGGCGAGCGTCAACGCCATCGCCGAGAAGGTCAAGGCGGACCTCGGCTTCACCATCGAGATGACCGCCCTTGATTCCGATGCGGTTGTCCAGCGCGCGGTGACCCAGCCCAAGTCCTACGACATCGCGGACATCGAATACTGGGTCTGCAAGAAGGTCTACCCCAGCGGCGTGATCCAGCCCATGGATACCTCCAAGATCAAGCTCTACGACAAGATTTCTCCGCTCTTCAAGACCGGTCAGCTGACCCCCGGCGCGGCTATCGCCCAGGGTACGGCCCCCCACACCGTGGGCTTCGTGGAAAAGAACGAGGACACCACCTTCGCCAAGAGCGAGACCCAGTGGATGACCCTGATCCCGACCATCTACAACGCCGACACCCTGGGTATCCGTCCGGACCTGGTGGGCCGCCCCATCAACAACTGGCGCGACATCATGGACCCGGCCTTCAAGGGCAAGACCTCCATCCTGAACATCCCGTCCATCGGCATCATGGACGCGGCCATGATCTGCGAGTCCATGGGCGTCATCAAATACGGCGACAAGGGCAACATGACCCGCGACGAAATCGACAAGACCATCGAGGTCCTCAAGAAGGCCAAGGCCGACGGCCAGTTCCGCGCCTTCTGGAAGTCCTTTGACGAGTCCGTCAACCTGATGTCCTCCGGCGAGGTCGTCATCCAGTCCATGTGGTCCCCGGCCGTGGCCGCCGTCCGCGCCAAGGGCATCGCCTGCAAATACCAGCCGCTCGAAGAGGGCTACCGCGCCTGGGGCGGCGGTCTGGGTATCGCCCGCCACCTGTCCGGCCTGGAACTCGAAGCCGCCTACGAATACTTCAACTGGTACATCTCCGGCTGGGCCGGCGCCTACCTCAACCGCCAGGGCTACTACAGCGCGGCTCCGGAAACCTCCAAGCAGTACATGTCCGAAAACGAATGGAACTACTGGATGGAAGGCAAGGCAGCCACCGCCGACATCGTCAGCCCCGAGGGCGTGACCATGGAGAAGAAGGGCGCTGTCCGCGACGGCGGCTCCTACGACGAACGCATGGGCCACGTGGCCTGCTGGAACTCGGTCATGGACGAGAACAAGTACATGATCCGCAAGTGGAACGAGTTCATCGCCTCCTAAAACGATTACAATGCGGCGGCTCCCCGGCCTTCCGGGGAGCCGCCCAAACACGGGCCGCAACATGACGCAATCCCGCTCTTCATATCTCCAGGCGTTTCCCCTGTTCGCCATCATGCTGATCTTCCTGGTCATCCCGACCCTGATGATCGTGGTGGTCAGCTTCTGGGACTACAACTCCTTTTCGATCATCCCGGACTTCATCTGGGACAACTACGATTTCCTGCTGACCTCGTCGGTCACCTGGCGGGCGTACGGCACGACCTTCTTCTACGCCCTGACCTCCTGGGCGCTGACGCTGGTCATCGGCTTCACCGCGGCCTACTACATGGCCTTCCACCTGCGCACGACCAAGTCCCAGACCATTTGCTTCCTGTTGGCGACCATCCCGTTTCTGACGTCCAACATCATCCGCATGATCTCGTGGATTCCCCTGCTCGGACGCAACGGACTGGTCAACCAGGCGCTGCTGTCCATGGGCCTCATCGACAATCCGCTCGAATTTCTGCTCTATTCGGATTTTTCGGTGATCCTGGCCTTTGTCCACCTGTACACCCTGTTCATGGTCGTACCCATCTTCAACTCCATGATGCGCATCGACCGCAAGCTCATCGAGGCGGCCATCGACGCCGGAGCCTCGCCCCTCCAGGTGCTGACCCAGGTGATCATCCCCCTGTCCAAATCCGGCATCACCATCGGAACCATCTTCGTCTTCACCCTGGTCATGGGCGACTTCATCACCGTGCGCCTGATGTCCGGCGGGCTGTCCGCTTCGGTAGGCGTGCTCATCTACAACGAGATCACCCTGCTGCAGTACCCGGCGGCGGCCGCCGGGGCCGTGACCCTGCTGCTCACGGTCCTGATGATGCTCGCCATCCTCTTCCGTTTCGCCAACATCCGCGAAGACCTCTAAGGCACAAGGGAGCGAATCATGAATACCACCGGCAAACGACCGAAGAGCTTCTACTTCCTGTCCGCGTTCTTCGCCCTGTTCATTCTCTTCCTGTACGGGCCCACCCTGACCATCGGCATCCTGTCGTTCCAGGGGCCGTCAGGCGGCCTGACCTTCCCCATGAACGGCGTGTCCCTACACTGGTACTTCAAGCTGTTCGAAACCCAGGCCGTGGGCGACTTCGGGGGCTCTCTGACCCGGTCCCTGCTCCTGGCCCTGGCGGTCATGGTCACCACCGTGGTCATTTCGCTCTCGGCGGGCATGGCCTTCCGCAAGAAATTCAAGGGCAGCGGCGTGCTCTTCTACCTGACCGTGGTCAGCCTGATCATCCCGTCCATCCTCATCAGCCTGGGCATCGGCCTGCTCTTCAACCAGGCGGGCGTGGAGCCCACATGGTACGGCTCGGCCTTCGGGGCGCACCTGACCTGGACTTTGCCCTTCGGCCTGCTGATCATGTTCGCGGTCTTCAACCGGTTCGACAAATCCTTCGAGGCCGCGGCCACGGACATGTGCGCCACCCCGTTCCAGACCCTGCGCTTCGTGGTCATCCCGCTGATCCTGCCGAGCCTCGTGGGCGTCGGCCTGTTCGGCTTCACCCTGTCCTACGACGAGTTCGCCCGCACGATCATGACCTCGGGCTCACAGAACACCCTGCCGCTCGAGATATTCGGCATGACCACCAACGTGACCACGCCCGTGCTCTACGCGCTCGGCACCCTGACCACGCTCATCTCGTTCGTGGCCATCGTCGGCACCCTGTGCACCCTCAGCCTGCTCAAGCGCCGCCGCAGCCGCATCCAGGCCGGCTAGGAGAACCGTCATGCGCATCCTGCTCATCAACCCCAATTCCAGCCCGGCCATGACCCGGACCATCGCGGACGCGGGCAAGGCCGTGGCCGCGCCCGGCACCGAGATCGTCGGCTGCTGCCCGCCCGGCTCGCCCCTGTCCATTGAAGGCCACTCGGACGGTGTGCTGGCCGCCTTCCACACCCTCAAGCTGGTGGAAGAGAGCGGTTTGGCGGACGGGTATGTCCTGGCCTGCTTCGACGACACGGGTGTGGACGCGGTGCGCGAGAGAGTCGCCGGGCCGGTGCTCGGCATCGGCGAGGCCGCCATGCACGCGGCCACCATGCTGGCCTGCAGATTTTCCATCCTGACCTCCCTGGAACGGTCAGTGCCCATTCTCGAAGACAACGCCGACCGCTACGGGCTGGCCGCCCGCTGCCGGGGCGTGCACGCGGCACAACTGCCGGTCCTGTCCTTCGAGGACGGCGACTCCGCCTATGCGGTCCTGCGCGACGCGGCCCGCGAGGTCCTGAGAAAGGACCGCTCCGACGCGCTGGTCCTGGGGTGCGGAGGCATGGCCCATCTGGCCCCGAGGCTGGCCGAGGAACTCGGTGCGCCCGTGGTCGAGGGCGTGGCCTGCGCCATAAAGTTCGTGGAATCCCTCGTCTCCCTGAACCTCAAGACGAGCAAGACCGGCGGGTATGCATACCCTCTGGCCAAAACGCCGGTATCCAATGGAGAACCCCATGTTTGATCTCGTACTCGAAAACGCCCGTCTGGTTCTCGAAGACGGTACCCGCGACTGCGTTGTGGGCATCAAGGACGGCGAGGTCGCCCGCATCGACGAGCCCGGCACCCACCTTGAGGGCGAACAGGTCCTCGACTGCGCGGGCAAGCTGGTCATGCCCGGCTTCATCGACCTGCACGTGCATTTCAACGAACCGGGACTGACCCGGCGCGAAGACTATTTCACCGGGTCCTCCTCGGCCGCTGCGGGCGGCGTGACCCTGTTCGCGGACATGCCCCTGTCCAACGAACCGTACACTCTGAGCGAGGCCGCCGTGCGCGACAAGTTCGAGCGCGCGGCCAAGGGTTCGGTGGTGGATTACGCCATCTGGGCCGGACTGGTGGAGGACAACACGGAAGAAATGGCCCCCATGGCCGAAGCCGGGGCGTACGGTTTCAAGATGTTCACCTGCGATGGCGGGGCTGGCTTCCCCATGCCCGAACCCGAGACCATGCAACGCGGCTTTGCCCAGGCCCGCAAGCTCGGCTCCTTTGTCGGCGTCCACTGCGAGGACCAGGCGGTCATGGACCGCATCACGGCCGAAGACCACAGCGACAAGGACGAAATCGGACGCTTCCTCGCGGTGCACTGCCCAGAGGCCGAGATCGAGGCCACGAGAAAGGTCATCGGCCTGAGCGAGGAGACCGGCGGACACCTGCACGTCTGCCACGCCAGTCTGCCCGAGGTGGTGGACATGGTCGCCGAGGCCAAGGGACGCGGGGTTCCGGTCACTGTGGAGACCTGCCCGCAGTACCTTTTGTGCACCACCGACGACCTGCGCCGCATCGGCGGGCGGCTCAAATGCACCCCGCCCGTCCGCTCTGCCAGGGACGTGGAGGGCATGTGGCGGCGCATCGAGGACGGGGCCGTGGACTTCATCGGCACGGACCATTCTCCGGCCGAGACCTTCGAGAAGGAGCGCGACTCCTTTGACCAATGCTGGGGCGGCCTCAACGGCGTCCAGTTCCTCTTCCCCCTGCTCCACACCGAAGGCGTGATCCGGCGGGGATTGTCCCCGGAACTGCTGGTCCGGCTGTATAGCGCCGAACCCGCACGCTTCATCGGCCAGTATCCGCGCAAGGGCACCCTCCAGGAGGGCAGCGAGGCGACTTTCGTGATCTTCGACCCCAAGGCCGAGTGGACCATCCGGGCCGAGGATCTTCTGACCAAGCACAGGCAGACCCCCTATGCCGGGTTGTCCTGCGTCGGCCGCGTGGAACAGACGTGGCTGCGGGGCGAGATGGTCTGCCGATTCGATTCGGATACGGGCAAGCACCGGCTGACCGGCCACGCCGGTTCCGGCAAACCGGTGACTCCCGTGAACAACAAAGGGAAATGACCAATGACCAAGGCGACATTGAAAACCGACCCCGCGCGGCTTGAACGGTTCCTGACCGAGATCGCCGCCTTTGGGGCGACCCCAAACAACGGCGTGAGCCGTCTGGCCCTGAGCGACGAGGACCGTGACGCCCGCAACCAGCTCAAGGCATGGTTCGAGGCAGCGGGCTGCGAAACGAAGATCGACCGCATGGGCAACATGTTCTTTGTCCGGCCGGGCAGGAACCGCGACCTGCCGCCCGTCCTGACCGGCTCCCACTGCGACTCCCAGCCGCAGGGCGGCCGCTTCGACGGCATCCTCGGCATCATCGGCGGGCTGGAGGCGGTCTGCGCCCTGAACGACGCGGGCGTAACCCTCGAGCGCGACCTGATCGTGGTCAACTGGACCAACGAGGAAGGCAGCCGCTTCACTCCGGGCACCACCGGTTCCGGCGTGTTCGCGGGCAAACTCGACCGCGAGGCCATGTACGCCCTGACCGACCGCGAGGGGCTGACCTTCGGCGAAGAGCTTGAGCGCATCGGCTACAAGGGAACGGAGGATTTTGATCCCAAACCGCTGCACGCCAACTTCGAGTACCACATCGAGCAGGGACCGGTACTGGAACGTCAGGGCAAGACCATCGGCGTACCCAAGGGCATCGTCTGCCTGCGCTGGTACGACGTGGAGATCACCGGCGTGCCCAACCACGCGGGCCCCACGCCCATGAACGAGCGCAAGGATACGGTCTACGCCTTTGCCCGCATGGCCTCGGACATCTTCGAGATCGGCCTGGGCTCGGACAACGTGGTGGCCACCGTGGGCGAGGTCCATCCTTCCCCCAACTCGCGCAACGTCATCGCAGGGAACCTCCACTTCACCATCGACGTGCGCGGCTGGGACGAGGAAGAGACCGACCGTGTCTGTGCGGACATCGAGAAGGCCATCCACACCCACGCCGAAGTCACCGGGACCACCGTGGACATCAACAAGACCTGGGAAGTGGAGCGCGCGCCCTTCAACCCCCAGCTGGTTTCCATGATTCACGAAACCGCCGGGGAGCTGGACCTGCCCGCCCTGGACATGGTCTCGGGCGCGTCCCACGACACCGTGTATATCAACCAGTTCGCCCCCAGCGCCATGATCTTCGTGCCCTCCATCGGAGGCCGGAGCCATGCCGAGGTTGAGGAGACCTCCTGGGCGGACTGCGCGGCCGGAGCCGACGTGCTCCTGAACTGCATCATCAAGACCTGCAACGACCCGGAAGGCGTGGAATACGCCTAGGCGTCCCCCGACCGAACAAGACAGCAGCGAAAAAAGGAACAACCATGAGCGACATCGAATTCGAAAAAATCTACCGTGACGAAGACGTGGACCTGTCCGTGCTGGACGGCAAGACCGTGGCCATCATCGGCTACGGCAGCCAGGGCCGCGCCCAATCCATGAACATGCGTGAAAGCGGCGTGAAGATCATCGTGGGCGCGGGCGACCGCACCCGCCACTCCAGCTGGGACAAGGCCGAGGCCGACGGCTTCGAGGTCTACTCCATCGAGGAAGCCGTGGACAAGGCGGACATCGTCCACATCCTGCTCCAGGATCCGGCCCAGCCGTCCGTGTACTACGAGTCCATCCACAAGCATCTCAAGCCCGGCCAGACCCTGAGCTTCGCCCACGGCTTCGCCATCCTGTACGGAACCATCAAGCCGCCCAAGGACGTGGACGTGGTCCTGTTCGTGCCCAACGGCCCCGGCCCGGTCACCCGCCAGAAGTTCAAGGACGGCTCCGGCATCTGGGGCTGCGTGTCCGTGGACCAGGACGTCAGCGGCCAGGCCAGGGAGACCGCCCTGGCCATCTCCAAGGCCGTGGGCTCCACCCGCGTGGGCGTGGTGGACATGACTTTCCAGCATGAGACCGAGGGCGACAACTACGAGGAGCAGGTCCTGTACGGCGGGACCATCCACCTCATGCGGACCATGTTCAACATCATGGTCAAGAACGGCTATCCCCGCTCCTTCGCCTACGCCAAGGCGATCCGGTCCATCCGGTCGATCATCGACGACATCGACGCCGTGGGCATCGAGGCCTACCTGACCTCCCGTGCCAGCCGGACCTGCGAGTTCGCTGTGCGCCACAGCGGACCGCGCGTGATCAACGAGCAGGCCATGGAGGAGATCTTCGAGGAGACCGAACGCGGCATCTTCGCCCGCAACTGGCTCCAGGAATTCTCCCTGGGCATGCCTACCCTGAACCGCATGCGCCGCACCTGGGCGGATTCGGATATGGAAAAAACCGGAAAAATCTGGCGCGACAAGTTCGGAAAGTAGTACACCTCACTACACCGGGCCGCGGGGGGAACGACCTCTCCTCCGCGTCCCGGTCTCAAACCAAGCAGGCCGAACGCAACAAGGACAACCACCATGCCTTATCCCGAAGGCTTTCTGAAAAACCGTTCCGAGTACGTGCCCGGCAAATACGCGGTCATCACCACCGAAGGCCGGGTCTTCAACGTCGTACCGGGCATCCAGGGCTGCGCCCTGTCCATCCTGGCCTCGCCCAAGCTCGGCGCCAACTTCGTGCAGATGGTCGGCATCGTGTCCACCGAGGGCAAGACGACCATGCCCTACGGCAAGGCCGAAAACATCGAGACTTTCCTCTTCGTCATGTCCGGCGAAGGCACCCTCAAGGTCACCGTGGGCGGCAAGACCGAGACCCTGCCCGCCGGAGGCTATATCTATTCGCCCCCGGGCAAGGGCATCTCCTTCGCCTCGACCGGCGACGCCCCGGTGGAGATTCTGCTCTACAAGCAGCGTTTCATCCCCCACCCGGACCCGGCGGTCCAGGCTCCGTGGATGGTCACCGGCTCCATCCGCAACATCGACGAGAGCCTGTACGACTCCATGGACAACGTGTTCGTGCGCGACCTGCTGCCCGTGGATCAGGCCTTTGACATGAACTTCCACACTCTGGCCTTCCTGCCCGGCGGTTGCCACCCGTTCGTGGAAACCCACGTGCAGGAGCACGGCATGTACATCTATCAGGGCGAGGGGCTGTACCTCCTCGACGAAAAATGGCTGCCTGTCGAGTCGGGCGATTTCATCTGGATCGCCCCGTTCTGCAAGCAGGCATGCTACGGCATCGGCCTCGAGCGCATGGAGTATATCTACTCCAAGGACTGCCACCGAGACGAAGCCATCTAATTCGACCTTCCTCCTCTTTGGGGCCGCACGGCGCATATCGCGTCGTGCGGTCTTTTCTTGTCTCGGAACCTGAAAACAGGGTACGCGCTCTTTACGGCACGGGCCATGCAGGGTAGTTGGTCCTCGTATAGCACCAGAGCAAAAAGATGGAGCGACCCATGGAATCCACACTCCGCCATATCGCCTGCGTCGCCTCGGACGCGCCAGCCGCGCAGGAGCGGCTCGCCGTTTTGAAGGAACGCTATCCGCTGGTCCCCGTCGAGGAGGCCGATGCCCTGGTGGCCCTGGGCGGCGACGGGTTCATGCTCCGGACCGTGCACCAGTTCCTGGACCGGAAGCTGCCCATCTACGGCATGAACTGCGGGACCATCGGGTTCCTGCTCAACAAGTTCAACCCGGACAATCTCATCGAACGGATCAACGCGGCCCAGGAACACCTTCTGAACCCGCTGGCCATGACCGCCACCACCCTGGCCGGGGATCGCATCACGGCCCTGGCCTTCAACGAGGTGGCCATGCTGCGCACCACCCAGCAATCCGCGCACATCCGCCTGTTCATCAACGGCAGGAAACGTCTGGACAATCTGGTCTGCGACGGGGTCATGGTCGCCACTCCGGCAGGCTCCACGGCCTACAACCTGTCCGCCCACGGGCCGATCATCCCGCTGGGCTCCAACATCATGGCCCTGACCCCCATCTGCCCCTTCCGACCCCGGCGCTGGAACGGAGCCCTGCTGCCCAACACGGCCAGCGTGGAGTTCGACATCCTCTGGCCGGGCCTGCGGCCGGTCAGCGCCACCGCCGACTTCCTGGAGGTCCGCGACGTGGCCCATATTCTGGTCCATGAAGACCACGAACAGCCTGCACGCATCCTGTTCGCCCCGGACCATTCCCTGGAAGAGCGCATCTTCAACGAGCAATTCATCCACTGATTCCGCCATGGCCGCCAACGGGAACAACCGCACCCTCGCCGCAGTCCTGACCGGCAGCCTGTTCACCTCCCTGGGCGTGGGGTTGTTCGCCTTCACCATACCGCTGCTCAGCCTGGACGAGCGGGTCAGCGGCGCATGGCTCGGCACGGCCTTTGCCGGATATTATCTGGCCAAGCTTCTGGTTTCACCCCTGTCCGGCATGGCCGCCGACCGCTTCGGCCCCAAGCCGGTCCTGCTCCTGGCCTCGGCCGTCGGCTGCATCATACCGCTGGGCTACTTTCTTTCTCCGGGCCTGACCGCCCTGTACGCGGTGCAGGTGGCCATGGGCATGGTCACCGGCCTGGTCCGTCCCGTAGGCCTTGCCGCTCTGGGCGGCTCGGCGAGCGGCCCGGCTCTGTCCCGCCGGTTTGCGGTCCACGCCGCCCTGTTCAATGCGGCCGCCTTTGCCGGGCCGATCCTCGGCAGTCTGCTCTACACCACCGGGGTCATGGGGCCGGTCATGATCGGCCTGTCCCTGTGCCTGGGGCTGTCTCTGGCCGCCACCTTCCTGCTCATGCCGCGCGAAGCCGCCACCAGCCGCCCGGCACCGCCCAAGACCGAACCGCCCCCTTCCAAGGGGCGCGCCTTCTCCCTGCTCCTGGCCATCGGCGGTCGCAGCCTGGGCATCGGGCTGACCACCGCCTTCTACCCCATCATCCTGACCGAAGCGCTGGGCCGCCACGGACCGGTCATCGCGGCCACCTTTGCCGCGCCCGGATTGGCCACCTTCCTGGGCTTGCTGCTCACGGGCCGATTCGGCAGCAAGAGCCCGGACACGGACCGCGTGGTCCTGGGCATGCTGGTCAGCGCGGGCGCGCTCTATGCACTGGGCGAATGCCGCCTGCTCTGGCAGTTCGCCACCTTCGGCGTGATCCTCGGTCTGGGCGCGGCCCTGTCCATCCCGGCATCCATGTATTTCGCCTCGAGCCTGAGCCGCAAACAGGGGGCCGTGTTCGGCGCGGCCAATCTGGCTTCCGGACTCGGTTTCCTTCTCGGTCCCCTGCTCGGGGGAGCCGTGGTCCACACCCTGCAATCCCCGGCGCCGGGTCTCAAGGTCGCAGGCCTGATCGGCGCGCTCTGCTGCCTGCCGCTGCTGGCCTGCGTCTTCCGCGACCAGCTCCACTGGGGACGGGGCCTGGCCTGGACCGCAAGTGGTCTTGCAGCCGGATTCCTCGGCCTGATGCTGGTCCTGAACCTCTCTCCGAGGCTGCGTATGGAAGCCCAGGAAGACGGACTGTACCGCTTCACCGACGTGGCCATGGGTACGGTGGTCAAGTTGACCATCGAGGCACCGAGCCGCAAGTCGGCCACCCTGGCGGCCCGCCGGACCATGACCGCCATGCGCGCACTGCAACAGGACTTCGACCACCGCAACCCGCGCGGCTCCATCGGCCGAATCAACCGCGCCGCCGGGCACTCCTGGGTCAAGGTCACGCCGCGCGCCTTCGACCTGCTCGACCGTGCGCTCAAATTCAGCGAAGCCACGGGCGGCATCTTCGACCCCACCGTGGGAGCCCTGACCACCTCGCCCTTCTATTACGCCATGGACGAATCCGTGGCCCGGTCCAAGTCCAATCTGGTGGACTACCGCATGGTCCTCATGGACCGGCCCGGCCAGCGGGTGCGCCTCAAGAAGGAAGGCATGGCCCTCGACATGGGCGGCATCGCCAAGGGGTCCATCGTGGACGCGGCAGCCAGCCTGCTGCAAAAACACGGCGTGAAGTACGGCATCGTCGAGGCGGGCGGCGACTTCCGCTGCTTCGGCGACCGCGACTGGCACGTGGGTGTCCGCCACCCGCGCACCGATGCGGTGTTCCAGACCATCCCCATCCGCGACAAAGGCGTGTGCGGCTCGGGCGACTACCGCCAGTTCGTGGCCCCCAGCAAGAAGGATGGCCGCATCGAACACCACCACATCATAGACCCCGCGACCATGGACTCGGCCCACAAATCCATCGGCGTGACCGTCATCGCGGACGCGGCGGAGCTGGCCGACGCCCTGGCCACAACCCTGTTCATCATGGGCCCGGCACGCGGCGCGGACTTCCTCAAACAGTACTCGCCGAAAAGCGCCTGCATCTGGTTTCTGCCCGACCGGACCGTGGCCTACACCGACAATTTCCCGCACTGATCCCGAAAATGCCGCCTCCGGCCGGATGTCGGCATCCTATTTGCTCTATTCCGGGCATGATGCAGCCCTCTATTTGCGTAAATCTTCATTATCCAAGCCAGTTAAGCCGGTTAAAGACTATAGGTAACCGCATTTTGCCTTGCCTGATCGGCGGATTTCCGCCTATTGCTGGAGAACGACTCGAAACAGATTTCGTTCCCGCAGACGCGGATAGGGAAACAGGCCAGGCATGATGACCTTCAACGAGACCCGATTCAACACTCCGGCGGTAACGCTGGGCATCTTCCTGCTCATCGGCCTGCCGTTCATCGTCGGCCTGCTGGTGCAATACGACTACCTTCAGGACATGGAACGGGTCTCGGACGAGCGGCTGACCCTGTACGAGATGACGCTGGACTCCGAGCTGCGCAAGTACGAGTACCTGCCCTATCTCATCTCCGAGAACGGCATGGTCACCGCCTTCCTGACCCAGGGCGGCGAGGGCGTGCCCATCAACCGTTTTCTCAAGCGCGTGAACACCATCGCCGAGTCGTCCGTGGTCTACATCATCGGCACGGACGGCATCGTCAAGGCGGCCTCCAACTGGGACCGTCCCAACGCCTTCATCGGCCTGGACCTCGGCTTCCGGCCCTACTTCAAGGACGCCATGGCGGGCCGTCAGGGAACCTTTTTCGGCGTGGGCATCACCCGTGGCGAGCCCGGCATCTACATTTCCCATCCCATCAGGAACAACGACAAGGTCATCGGCGTGGCCGTGGCCAAGATCGCCCTCTCCCCTCTGGAACATCTCTGGAAGGAGGGCGGCGAGACCCTGCTGGTGACCGACTCCAACGGGGTCATCGTTCTGACCAGCCGCCCGTCCTGGAAATACATGACCCTGACGCCGCTGGATGCGGGCATGCTCCAGGAGATCCACGACCGCGAGCACTACCCCAAGTACCAACTCAAGCATCTGGCTTGGCACACCCGAACCCGGTTCGGCTTTGTCCGCGAAACCACCATCGGCACCGAACGCTTTCTCCTGAACACACGGGGTATTCCGGGAACGGATTGGAAGATCAGCTACCTCACGCCGCAGGGACCGCTCTGGGAGCGGACGCTGGGCGTTTCCCTGACCACCTTCGTGCTCCTCGGCCTGGCCGTGCTGACAAGGCTGTTCCTGCGCGAACGCCGTCAGCGGCAGCTCTCCAGACAGCAGGCCGTGGAGGCCAACCGCATCCGGGACATCAACCGCCAGCTGGCCCAGGAGGTGGAGGAGCGCAAACGCACCGAACACGAGCTGCGCTCGGCCCAGGAGGAACTGGTCCAGGCGGGCAAGCTGGCCGCGCTCGGCGAAATGGCCACGGCCATCGCCCACGAACTGAACCAGCCCATTGCGGCCACCAAGACCTACGTGGCCTCCTGTCGGCTGATGCTCAAGCGCGACAAGCTCGACGATCTGGACCCCACGTTGGTCAAGGTATCGGAACTGGGCGACCGCATGGCCAAGGTCACGGGCCAGCTCAAGTCGTTCGCCCGAAAGACCACGGACAAGGACATCGAGTTCGACCTGCGCCTGGCCATCAAGGAGGCGGTCAACCTGATGAAGCACCAGTTCCTGGTGGAAAACTGCGACCTCAAGCTGTCCATGCCCGGCCAGCCGGTAAACATCCGGGGCGACCGCATGCGCATGGAACAGGTCCTCATCAACCTCTTCCGCAACGCGCTGGACGCCCTGATGGAGGTCGAGTCCCCGCTCATTGGCGTGCGCCTATCCGTGGAGGACGACAAGGCCTCCATCCATGTCTGGGACAACGGCCCCGGCATTGCCGAAGAGGTCGGCAAGAAGATTTTCGAGCCCTTCGTGACCACCAAGAAGGAAGGCATCGGCGTGGGCCTGGGGCTGTCCATCTCCTACAAGATCGTCAAGGACATGAAGGGCGACTTCCGGGTGGCCAACCGCGAACCGAGCGGGGCCGAGTTCTTTGTCCACATTCCCCTTTCCAAACCGCGACAGGATGAGAACGGCGCATGAAGAAAGTCATACTGGTAGACGACGAACAATCGGTCAGGGATTCCGCCCGGCAATGGCTCGAGCTGTCGGATTTCGAGGTGGCGGACTATGCTGATGCACGCGTGGCCCTGCGCGACATCAACCCGGATTACGCGGGCATCGTCCTGACCGACGTGAAGATGCCCGGTCTGGACGGGCTGGCTTTCCAGAAGAAGATCGCGGACATCGACGAGCATATCCCGGTGGTCCTGTTCACCGGACACGGCGACATCGCCATGGCGGTGGAGGCCATCCGGGGCGGAGCCTACGACTTCGTGGAAAAGCCGTTTGATCCCGAACAGATCGTGGAGACCATCAAGCGCGCCCTCGAAAAACGGCGGTTGGTCCTGGAAAACCGCCAACTCAAGATGGCCCTGTCCGACTGCGAGGGCATCGACTCCCGGCTGGTGGGCACCAGCCAGCCCATGCGCGAACTGAAAAAGGAAATCTCCCACATCGCGCCCACCCCGGCCAACGTGCTCATCTTCGGCGAGACCGGCACCGGCAAGGAGGTCATCGCCCGCGCCATCCACAATCTCTCCCTGCTGAACAAGGGACCGTACATGGCGCTCAACTGCGCGACCATCCCGGTGGACATGGCCGAGAGCGAGCTGTTCGGCCACGTCAACGGGGCCTTTACCGGGGCGGCGGGCAAACGCATCGGCAAGCTCGAGGCGGCCAACGGCGGGACCCTGTTTCTGGACGAACTCAACTCCATGCCCCTCGACGTCCAGGGCAAGCTCCTCCGCGCCCTGGAAATGCGCGAGATAACCCCGCTGGGGGCCAACTCGCCCAAGACGGTCAACTTTCGGCTGATTTCCGCCATGAACGAAAATCCGCGCACGGCCATCGACGAGGGACGACTGCGCGAAGACCTCTATTTCCGCATAAATACCGTAGAGTTGAATGTTCCCCCCCTGCGTGAGCGCATGGACGATATCCCCCTGCTCTTCTCCTTCTTCCTGGAGCGAACGGCGGACACCTACGGTGTGGTCGCGGCCCCGCTCGGCCCCGAGGGGCTGCCCCTGATGATGAGCCATGACTGGCCCGGCAACGTCCGCGAACTCAAGAGCGTGGCCGAACGCTACATCCTTTCGCCCCTGCCGCCCAAGGAACGCATCTCCAAGATCATGGCCGCCAAGACCGGGGACCCCGCGTCCCAGGCCGTCAACCTGCGGGACCAGGTGGCCCTGTTCGAACGCCACCTCATTCAGGAGTCCCTGAATCGGAATGCGGGCATCATCAAGGACGTCATCGACGACCTCGGCATTCCCCGCCGCACCCTGAACGAAAAGATGACCAAATACGGACTGAAAAGATCCGAATAGCCCATCGGCGGATTCTTGCCGACCGGACTCCCCCGCATCGGCAAGAATCCGCTCATCTATATTCTCGCGACCAATTATAGCTTCGAAATAGTGTGACTTTTTAGCCACACTCTTCTGGCATGCCTGTTGCTCATCTTAAAACCGTTGCGATCCATTTCCGATGTGCGGATGAGATTCTTCCTGGAATCTCGACAAGCGCATCGAGCCGCCAATGAACACGCCGACCGGGGTTGCCCCGGAGGCGTGTTCCGCACGCGGCGCGATGGAAGAGGCTGGGGTTCTTTCAATTCGTATCAATCATGAACAACAGGTGAAGAATGATGAAAACCTTTACGACATCCGTCCCAGGCGTGTCCCTCACCGATGCGGCCCTCGACTGGCTGCAGATGCTGACGGGAGCAAGCCTGATCCTTTTCATGTGGTGTCACATGCTGCTCGTGTCTTCGGTGGTGATTTCCCCGAGCGTCATGAACGCCATCGCCGGCTTCTTTGAAGCCACGTACATGGCCCAGGTCGGTGGGCCGCTGATTTTTCTGACCTTCCTGGTCCATTTCGCCCTGGCCGCGCGCAAGATCCCCTTCCGCGCAGAGGGGCAGGGCACCATCTGGGCCCACGCCAGGATGATGAAGCACCGTGACACCTGGCTGTGGGTGGTACAGGCCGTCACCGCCATGATCATCCTGATCCTGGGCGCCATCCACATGTGGGTCGTGCTCAATGATCTGCCCATCACCGCCGCCAAGTCCGCCGCGCGGATGCAGCACTTCTGGTGGTTCATCTTCTACATGATCCTCCTTCCCAGCGTGGAGCTTCACGTCAGCGTCGGTTTCTACCGCATCGCCGTGAAATGGGGTTTCGTGAAATCCGATCAGCGGAAGGGCTTCAAGCGCTTCGAGACGACCCTGTTCTCCATCTTCATGGTCATCGGCGTCATCACCCTGATCCGCTTCATAACGCTGAGCTAACGAGGAGAACTCCATGCAGACATTCTATTCCGACCTGCTCGTCATCGGCGCCGGATTGTCCGGCGAGCGCGTGGCCTGCGAGGCCGCCCAGAACGGCTTCAAGGCCACCTGCCTGTCCATTGTTCCGGCCCGGCGTTCACACTCCTCGGCCGCCCAGGGCGGCATGCAGGCCGCGCTCGGCAACTGCGCCAAGGGCGAGGGCGACAACCCGGACGTCCACTTCATCGACACCGTCAAGGGCTCGGACTGGGGCTGCGACCAGGAAGTCGCCCGCCTCTTTGCCGACGCCGCGCCCATCGAGATGCGCAGACTGGCGGCCTGGGGCGTGCCCTGGAACCGCGTCGTGCCCGGCCAGTCCTTCTACTTCAAGGGCGGCGAGAAATTCGAAAAGTATGAAAAGGAAGAGAACGAGGGGCTGATCACCGCCCGCTCCTTCGGCGGCACGGCCAAGTGGCGCACCTGCTACACTTCCGACGGCACCGGCCACGCGGTCATGTGCACCATGGACAACCGCTGCGCCCAGTTGGGCATCGACGTGTTCGACAAGAAGGAAGCGATCTCCCTGATCCATGACGGCGACAAGTGCATGGGCGCGGTGGTCCGCGACCTGCGCAACGGCCAGCTCGAAGTTCACCTGGCCAAGGCCACCGCCATCTGCACCGGCGGTTTCGGGCGCATCTACAAGGCCACCACCAACGCGGTCATCTGCGACGGCGGCGGACACATCCTGGCCCACGAGACCGGGCTGGTGCCCATCGGCAACCCGGAATCCATCCAGTTCCACCCCACCGGCATCGTACCCACCGACATCCTGGTCACCGAGGGCTGCCGGGGCGACGGCGGAACCCTGCTCGACCTCAACGAAGAGCGGTTCATGCACATCTACGAACCGGAAAAGGCCGAGCTGGCCTCGCGCGACGTGGTCTCCCGCCGGATGACCGAACACATGCGCGCGGGCAAGGGCGTGAAGTCTCCCTACGGCGAACACCTCTGGTTGGACATCCGCCATCTCGGCGACAAGCACATCTCCACCAAGCTGCGCGAAGTGGACGAAATCTGCCACCACTTCCTGGGCGTGGACCCGCGCGTGGAGCTGATCCCCGTGCGCCCGACCCAGCACTACACCATGGCCGGCATCCGGACCGACAAGGACGGCGCGGTCTACGGCCTCAAGGGGCTGTACTCCGCGGGTGAAGCGGCCTGCTGGGACATGCACGGCTTCAACCGGCTGGGCGGCAACTCCCTGGCCGAGACCGTGGTCGCGGGCGGCATCATCGGCACCAAGATCGTCGAGTTCCTCAAAGGTTACGAAACCACCTTCGACACCGGGGTCATCAACGCCGAGGTCAAGCGCCAGGAAGAGCGCATCCACGACGTCACCCACGGCCGCAACGGCAAGCTGAACGTCTACGAGGTGCGCAACGAGATGCAGGAAGCGCTGATGAAGGGCTGCTTCGTCTTCCGCAACAAGGAAGGCCTCGAAGAGTGCGTCGAGACCCTGCAGGGGACCATGGAAAAGGCCCGCAAGGTCGGCCTGATCTCCGACGGCGTGGGCGCCAACCACGAACTGGCCGCGGCCATGAAGCTGGAAGGCCAGGTCAGACTGGCCATGTGCATCGCCCAGGCGGCCCTGATGCGCACCGAATCGCGCGGCTCCCACAACCGCGAGGACTTCCCCGAACGCAACGACGCGCAGTGGCTCAACCGCACCCTGGCCTACTGGCCCGAAGGCGCGGACATGCCCGACCTCAAGTACGAGGACACCACCCCGCTGTTCGAACTGCCCCCGGGCGACCGCGGCTACGGCGGCGGCAAGATCATCCCGGCTGACGAGAAGTACGTGAAGGAGCGCACCGTGAAGAGCCCCGTCACCGAAATCGGGAAGAAGAAGTAACCCGGTCAAGAAAGGAACATATCATGGGTAGACAACTGAAATTCGAAATATTCCGGTACAATCCCGAGAGGAAGGGCGACGTCCCGCACATGCAGGAGTTCATCCTGGACGAGACGCCGAACATGACCCTGTTCATCGCCCTGAACCGGCTGCGCGAGGAGCAGGACCCGAGCCTGGTCTTCGACTTCTGCTGCCGGGCGGGCATCTGCGGCGCGTGCGCCATGGTCATCAACGGGCGTCCGGGCCTGGCCTGCCAGACCAAGACCAAGGACCAGCCCGGCCACATCATTTTGCATCCCCTGCCGGTCTTCAAGCTCGTCGGCGACCTGTCCGTGGATACGGGCGTCTGGTTCCGCGAGATGTACGCCAAGACCGAATCCTGGGTGCACACCAACAAGGTCTTCGACCCGGCCAGGGAAGAGGAGCGCATGGACAACGAGGTGGCCGAGCAGATCTACGAACTGGAGCGCTGCATCGAGTGCGGCTGCTGCATCTCGGCCTGCGGCACCGCGCGGCTGCGCGACGACTTCATGGGCGCGGCGGCCCTGAACCGCATCGCCCGGTTCGTGGTCGACCCCCGCGACGAACGTACGGACCGCGAATACTTCGAGGTCATCGGCAACGACAACGGCATCTTCGGCTGCATGGGCCTGCTGGCCTGCGAAGACGTCTGTCCCAAGGGGCTGCCCCTGCAGAACCAGCTCGGCTTCCTGCGCCGCAAGATGGGCATCACCGCAATGAAGCAGCTCTTCAGGGGGAAATAGCATGCGCACCATCCAGACCAGCGAAATCATCGACGCCGTCGCCAGGATGTGCGTCAGCTCCAACACCGAGCTGCCCGCCGATGTGCGCGCCAGGCTCGAAAAGGCCATGGCCGAGGAAACCAGCGATTCCGCCAAGGAAGTGATCCGCCAGCTCCTGGAAAACGCGGACCTGGCCTTCGACACCAAGCTGCCCCTGTGCCAAGACTGCGGACTGGCCGTCTACTTCGTGGAAGTGGGCGACGAGGTACGCGTTGAGGGCGGCAACCTGCGCGACGCCATCAACGAGGGTACCCGCAAGGGATACGCCGACGGCTTCCTGCGCAAGTCCGCCTGCGACCCGCTCTCCCGGGCCAACACCGGCGACGGCACCCCGGCCGTCATCCACTTCGACTTCGTGCCCGGCGACAAGCTCAAGATCTCGTACATGGCCAAAGGCGGCGGGGCCGAGAACATGTCCCGCGTGACCATGCTCGCCCCGGCCCAGGGCTGGGAAGGGATCAAGAAGTTCGTCATCAACCGCGTGGCCGAGGCCGGGCCGAACCCCTGCCCGCCCACGGTTATCGGCGTGGGCATCGGCGGAACCTTCGAGCACGCGGCCAAGATCGCCAAGCGTGGCCTGCTGCGTAAACTCGACGACACCCATCCCGATCCGGACATCGCGGCCAAGGAAAAGGAACTCGAGGACGCCATCAACGCGCTGGGCATCGGCCCCATGGGCCTGGGCGGCAAGACCACCGTGCTCGGCGTCAAGATCACCATGGAACCGTGCCACCTGGCGAGTCTGCCCCTGGCGGTCAACGTGCAGTGCCACTCCCAGCGGCACGAGGAGGTCGTACTCTAATGGCAGAATACAAACTGAACACCCCGCTGACCGACGAGGACATCGCCCAGCTCAAGGCGGGCGACGTGGTCTTCCTGACCGGGACCATCTACTCCGCGCGCGACGCGGCCCACAAGAAGCTCGTGGACCTGCTCGACGCGGGCAAGGAGCTGCCCTTCGACCTCAAGGGCGCGGCCATCTACTATGTCGGCCCCTCCCCGGCCCCTCCGGGCCGCCCCATCGGCGCTGCCGGACCGACCACCTCCTACCGCATGGACTCCTACGCCCCGCGCCTCTACTCCCTGGGGCTCAAGGCCACCATCGGCAAGGGCAAACGCGACGCCCCCACCCGGCAGGCCATGGAAGACTACACGGCCGTGTACTTCGGCGCCACCGGCGGCGCGGGCGCGCTGCTGTCCAACTCCATCGTGGAGTCCAACGTCATCGCCTTCGACGAACTCGGCCCCGAGGCCATCCGCGAGATGAAGGTCGAGGACTTCCCCCTGCTCGTCATCAACGATTCCCACGGCGGCGAACTCTACGCCGTGCCCGACCGCAAGGCCGCGGGCATCGAATAACGCACAACCACCAAGGAGATATGAAATGGCATTATTCACCAAAGAGGAGGCCCTGCACTACCATTCCCATGGCAGGAAAGGGAAGGTCGAGGTCGTCCCGGTCAAGCCGTGCAAAACCCAGAAACATCTGTCCATGGCCTACAGCCCCGGCGTTGCCGAGGCGTGCAAGGCGATCCATGAGAACCCGGAGCTGGTCTACGAGTACACCGGCCGTGGCAACCTCGTGGCCGTCGTCTCCAACGGCACCGCCGTGCTCGGCCTGGGCAACATCGGGCCCCTGGCCGGCAAGCCGGTCATGGAGGGCAAGGGCGTGCTGTTCAAGGTCTTCGGCGACGTGGACGTCTACGACATCAACCTGGACGTGACCGACCCCGACGAGCTCTGCGCGGTCACCAAGGCGCTGGAGCCGACCTTCGGCGGCATCAACCTTGAAGACATCAAGGCCCCGGAATGCTTCTACATCGAAGAGAAGCTGAAAAAGGAAATGAACATCCCGGTCTTCCATGACGACCAGCACGGCACGGCCATCGTCACCGCGGCCGGCATGATGAATGCGCTCGAGATCTCGGGCAAGGACCCGGCGCAGATGCGCGTGGTCATCTCCGGCGCGGGCGCGGCCGCCATCGCCTGCACCAACCTGTACCGGAACATGGGCGTGAAGTTCGAAAACATCGCCATGTTCGACTCCAAGGGACACATCAACAAGTCCCGCACCGATCTCAACGAGTTCAAGCAGCAGTATGCCACCGACAAGGAGTACGGTTCCCTGGCCGAGGCCATGGTCGGCGCGGACTGCTTCCTCGGCCTGTCCAAGGCGGGCGTGGTCTCCAAGGACATGGTCAAGTCCATGTCCGAGAACTGCCCGATCATCTTCGCCTGCGCCAACCCGGACCCGGAGATCACCTACGACGACGCCAAGGAGGCGCGCCCGGACTGCATCATGGGCACCGGCCGTTCGGACTTCCCGAACCAGGTGAACAACGTGCTCGGCTTCCCGTTCATCTTCCGAGGAGCCCTGGATTGCGGCGCCACCGCCATCACCGAGGGCATGAAGCTCGCCGCCGCCCAGGCCCTGGCCGATCTGGCCAAGACCGAGGCCCCGAAATACGTCTGCGAGGCGTTCGGCGTGGACAAGCTCGAATTCGGGCCCGACTACGTCATTCCCAAGGCGCTGGACCTGCGGCTCATCGAGTACGTCTCCGTGGCCGTGGCAAAGGCCGCCATGGAAGAGGGCGTGGCCCGCAAGCAGCTTGACCTGGACGCGTACAAGGCCTCGCTGGGCGAGCGCATCGCCGAATCCGGCAAACGCGTCAGTGCATTCGTCGAAACCTATCATCTTGGAATATAAATAAGTACCGGGCGGAGCGGGGTGCTCCGCCCGGTCTTTCCTCAGCGCCGTCTGGGGTTGCGGTCCTTTCCGAGATGGAAACGTTTTAATTGAGGAGTGTAAAATGTCTGATCAGGCTAAATCCAACAAGGGCAAACAAGTAGGGTTCTTCCTGGGACCCATCGTGTTTGTCGCCATGCTGCTCATCCCGGCTCCAGAAGGCATGAAGCCCGAGGCATGGCACGTGGCGGCGGTCACCGCGCTGATGGCCATCTGGTGGATCACCGAGGCGATTCCCATTCCGGCTACCTCGCTGCTGCCTATCGCCCTATTCCCGATATTGGGCGTCATGAAATCCTCGGCATCCACATCGCCTTACGCCAACCATCTGATATATCTGTTCATGGGCGGCTTCTTCCTGGCCGTTACCATGGAGCGGTGGAACCTGCACCGCCGCGTGGCCCTGTACACCATCAAGGCCATCGGCACGAGCCCGGCGCGCATGATCATGGGCTTCATGGTCGCCACCGGCTTCCTGTCCATGTGGGTGTCCAACACCGCCACGGCCATGATGATGGTGCCCATCGGGCTGGCCGTCATCCAGCAGGCCACCGGGTTCGACTCCGATCACCTGCGCGAGTGCAGCATCAACGTCGGCCCCGAGTTCAACTTCGGCCGCGGCCTGATGCTCGGCATCGCCTACGCCGCGTCCATCGGCGGCGTGGCCACCATCATCGGTACCCCGCCCAACACCGTCATGGCGGGCATGGTCGAAAAAATGTTCGGCGTGCAGATCGGCTTCGGCCAGTGGATGCTCTTCGGCGTACCCCTGGCGGTCATCACCATGGCCTTTGCCTGGGTCCTGCTGACCAAGGTCCTGTTCCCCACCGGCGGCATGGAGCTGGCCGGCGGCGCCAAGATCATCAACGACGAAGTGAAAAAACTCGGCCCCATGTCCAGCGCGGAAAAGAAGATCGTCGTCGTGGGCTGTTGCATGGCCGCCTTCTGGCTGGCGCGCGGCTTCCTGGCCAAGTCCTCCTTCGTCCTGGGCATCATGCCCCACTTCAAGTACATCGGCGACGCCACCATCGCCATCTTCGGCGCGCTGGTCCTGTTCGCCATCCCCGTGAACTTCAAGAAGAGCGAGTTCCTCCTGGACTGGAAGACCGCCGTGAAGATTCCCTGGGACGTCATCCTGCTCTTCGGCGGCGGCCTGGCCATCGCCAACGGCTTTGCCAAGACCGGCCTGGCCGCCTACATCGCGGGCCAGCTCGGCGCGCTGGAAGGCACCAGCATGCTGGTCTTCGTCGGCGCGGTGGTCCTGATCACCATCTTCCTGACCGAGATCACCTCCAACACCGCCACCGCCACGCTGCTCGTTCCGATCATGGGTTCGGCGGCCATCGCCATGGGCGTGCACCCGTTCGCCACCATCGTGGGCGCGTGTGTGGCGGCCTCCTACGCCTTCATGCTCCCCGTGGCCACACCGCCCAACGCCGTCATCTTCGGCAGCGGATGCGTGACCATCAAACAGATGGCCAAGACAGGCGTCTGGCTGAACATATTCGGAACGATTCTGATCACGGCCTTCGTGGTCTACATCCTCCCGGTTCTGTGGGGCGTGGACCTCAACATCGTGCCCGACTGGGCGGTCATTCCCAAGTAACGACGCAACCCCCGCGGGCGGCTCCGGCCGCCCGCGGATTGACATATCTCATTCGCCTGTACTCACCCGAAGCTGCCGCCTCATGGGCGGCGGAGAGGAAAGATGCGTCCAAAATCGAAGTTATTACCGGTCATGGCGGCGACCATCGTGCTCCTGGCGGTGGCCATTGTCGGCTATGTCCGATCCGGCCAGTCGCAGCCGATGCCCGTGCGCATCCTGTTCCAGAACAACGGGGGCAAGGTCATCTTCTCCCATCTGGTTCACCACAGAGACTACCAGATCGCCTGCTCCCGATGCCACCACGACAAGAGCCAGCCCATCGTCACCCCGGAGGACGGCGCCCTGGCCTGCGGCTCGTGCCATCCCAATGATTTCGACAATAATTTCGTAGACAACCACATGGATTCCTTCCCCAACGAATCCTACTGCGTGCGTTGCCACCATGTGGAGTACGACAAGCTCAACTTCGACCACGAAGCCCACACCGAATACGCCTCGGACTGCTCGGACTGCCACCACGGAAAGGAGGTCGAGCCCGAGCCCCAGAAATGCACCAACTGTCATGCGGAACAGAGCACGGACAAGCTCCTGTCCATGCGCGAGGCTGGCCACAAGAGCTGCGGCCAGTGCCACGAGGACATGTTCGACAAGGGGCTGTCCAGCTGCAAGTCCTGCCATATCCAGAAGGACATGACCGATTACGACGGCGACTTTTCGGCCTGCAACCAGTGCCACGAGGCCGAGACCCGAGAGCTGGTCCTGCCGCGCATGAACGCCTTTCACGACCAGTGCATGTCCTGCCACGAGGAAAGAGGCGCAGGCCCCTATGGCCCGGACCACTGCAACCAATGCCATATCAGCAGGTAGGCGGAATATGAGCACTCGAGAAACACCGTCCGGAACGGCGGAGATGAATCTGACCCGGCACTGCCCCCTGGTCTCCTGCGGCCGGGAGGTCAAACGCGGCGAGCGCATCGCCACCGCGTCCGCCCCGGGCCTCGGCGATATACACGCCCCGTGCGCCGGAACCGTGGAACACGTGGACCCGTACCGAATTCGCATCGCCATTGAGGACGGGGAGACCGTAAGCCCCGAGGTTCTTGACGGCCAGAGTGGCCCCGGGCTTCTCGCCCGGTTGCGCGAACTCGGGGCCGACGTCCCGGCCTGCGATCAGGTGGACACCCTGATCATCAACGCCATGGACGAGGAACCGGGCATACGCTCCCGCCGGACGCTCATGGCCGACAGGCTTGACATACTCCAAGCCGGGGCCGACGCGCTGGTCAGGGGTTACGTGCCGGTGGACACCATTCTGGCCGTTCCCGGCGGCGTGCGCGAGAGCCTGCCGGGCATGGAGGTCAAGGTCCTGTCCGATCAGTACCCCCAAACCCTCGACCCGCTGGTAGCCAAGGCCGTGACCGGCATCGAGATGCCGGACAACACCCTGGTGGTCGGCCTGGAAACGGTCTTCCACGCCGGGTTGATCATGGACACCGGCCTGCCTGTCATGGAGACCATGGTCACGGTGGGCAACTCGGCCCGACTGATCACCCTGGGTACCCCGGTTGGAGAAATTCTGACCAACGACGGCGAAACCATCCGCGACGGCGACCGTATCGTGATGGGCGGCGTGCTCCGCGGCATAGCCGCAGCCTCGCCCGGCCAGGGGGTGGATCGTTCGACAACCGCCTTGAGCCTGGTCCGCAACCCGGCCCCGGTGGCCGTGGACGCGGCCTGCGTGGGCTGCGGCGAATGCGTGCGCCACTGTCCGGCCCGGCTCGACCCGTCCATGATCACCAGCTATGCGGAATTCGGCCAGTACGCCAAGGCGGAAGCCGAGGCCGTGGACGCCTGTTTCGAATGCGGCCTGTGTGGCTTCTTCTGCATCGCCCGCCGCCCCATGCTCCAGTACATCCGGCTCGCCAAACGCGAATTGGCCAAGGCCAAAGCCCAGCTCGGGGAGGTAACCCAGCCGTGAAACCCCTCACTCCCTTTGCCCTGACCGTCTCGGTCCCGCCCCACCGCCACTGCGGCACCACCGTGCGGGATCGGATGACGATGATACTCACGGCCATGCTGCCCGCTGCGGTCATGGCCGCCATGACCTTCGGCATGCCCGCCGTGCGGGTCATGGCCCTGTCCATGGCCACCGCCGTATTGGCCGAAATGGCCTGCGACCATTTCATGGACCGGGAGACCGACGTCCACAACTTCCACGCCTTCACCGTGGGCCTGTCCTTTGCCTTCCTGTTGCCCGCCTCGGCCCCTTGGTGGCTGGTGGCGTTCGGCAGCGCTGCCTCCATCGTGCTCGGCAAGATGGTTTTCGGGCCGCTGGGCGGCAGCCCGTTCTGCGCCCCGCTCATCGGGTGGGCCGTCTGCCGCATCTCCTGGCCCGCATACATGGACGCGGATGCCTCCATGCTGACCACGGACCTGACCTATCCTCTGGCCCAGCTCAAGGATTTCGGTCTGGACGCGGTGCAGATTCTGGACACGCGTCAGCTTTTCCTGGGCAAGCAGCTCGGTGGTCTGGGCGCGGTCCAGATCGCGGGTGTGCTCCTGGGCGGCTTGCTCCTGGTCATGCGCAAGCACATCTCGTCCATCATCCCGGTGGGCGTCATCGGCGGCGCGGCCCTGACCGCCTTCATCTTCCACTGGATCGATCCGTCCATCTACGCCTCCCCGGCCTTCCACCTGCTGACCGGGTCCACCCTGTTCGGGGCCTTTTTCCTGGCCACGGACGGACCGTCCAGCCCGAACCGGCAGGCGCCCATGCTGCTCTACGGGCTTTTGATAGGCATCCTGATCATCATTATCCGAACCTTTGGCGTGTACCCGGACGGCGTGCCTTTCGCCATCCTGCTCGGCAACCTGTTCACTCCGGTGCTCGAACGCATCCGGCCCAAGCCGTTCGGAAGGAGGTAGGCCATGAAGGAAATGATGAAGATGATGATCGTCCTGTCGCTTATCTGCGGCATTGCAGGCATCACCCTGGCCGCCCTGAAGCAGGTCACCGCCCCGATCATCGAGGAACAGGTCCTGACCTACGTGCAGGCACCGGCCATCGAGTCGGTTTTGAGAGACTACGACAACAACCCGATCAAGGACCGCAGGAAATTCGACGTGGACGGCCAGACCGTGACCGTGTTTCCGGCCATCAAGGGCGGCGAACTCACGGGCGTGGCCATCGAGACCTCGGGCAAGGGATACGGCGGCGACATCGGCGTCATGGTCGGCTTCGACGTGCACGCCATGCACCTGACCGGCATCGGCATCACCACCATGAAGGAGACCCCGGGCGTGGGCGCGCGCGTGGTCGAACACGGCTACACCACCCAGTTCCAGGGGCACCCCATTGAGTCCGTGGAGCTGAAAAAAAACGGCGGCGACATCGAAGCCGTGGCCGGGGCGACCATCTCGTCCACCGGCACGGTCATCGCCGTGCAGCGGGCCGTGGTCATCTTCAACGCCCTGAAAGACAAACTCGCCGGCGGCTGGTCCTAGCCGCCCACCGGAGTCGAACATGAACAGATTGTGGAAGGAATTTTCCAAGGGTTTGTGGACCGACCTGCCCCCGTTCAAGCTGGTACTGGGGCTCTGCCCGACCCTGGCCGTGACCAACACCGCCAACAACGGGCTGGGCATGGGCGCGGCCGTGGTCTTTGTCCTGACCCTGTCCAACATGATGATCTCCATGCTCAGGAAGGTCATCCCGGCCAAGGTGCGCATCGCCTGCTTCATCGCCATCTCCGCCTCCCTGGTGGTGGCCGTGGAGCTGCTCATGCAGGCGTTCGCCTACCCGCTGTATCAGCAGCTCGGCATCTTCGTGCCGCTGATCGTGGTCAACTGCATCATCCTGGGCCGTGCCGAGGCCTTTGCCTCCAAGAATACGGTCCTGCTGTCCATGGCCGACGGGCTGGGCATGGGGCTCGGCTTCACCCTGTCCCTGACCTTCCTGGGAGCCCTTCGCGAGCTGCTCGGCACGGGCATGATCTTCGGGGTCAACGTGGCCTGGGAAGGATTCCACCCCATCGGGATCATGGTCCAGGCCCCGGGAGCGTTCGTTTCGCTGGGCGTGCTGCTGTGCATCATGACCTTTGTCGAGAACGTCCGGCGCAAGCGCAAGGGGCTGGCCGCGGTCCAGGGTCCAACCCACGACTGCGGCGCGTGCGGCGGCTGCGGCCACAAGAACTGTTGACGAGTATTGTAAAAGTCAAAATCGGAGGCTGTTCAAAAATGGTGAGATGACAGGCGCGAAAAAAGTTCAAAGCCAAAGCGTACTTCCTGTACGTGAGGGTTTGAATTTTTTGAAGCAACGACGCAGATCACCGTTTTTCAACAGCCTCCCGAGGAAAAGACCATGCAGGAATACTTCCTTCTCTTCATCGGGGCGATGTTCGTCAACAACATCGTCCTGGCTCAGTACCTGGGCAACTGCCCGTTCATCGGCACGTCCAAGGACACGGGCGTGGCCATCGGCATGGGCGCGGCCGTGGTCTTCGTGGCCACCCTGGCGGCAGCCATCACCTGGCTGGTTCAGGAGTACGTGCTCGCCCCCTTCGGCCTGGATTTCCTCCAGACCCTGGCTTTCATCCTGGTCATCGCGGCCCTGGTCCAGTTCGTGGAGATGTTCCTCAAGAAGGTCATCCCGCCCCTGTACAAGTCGCTGGGCATCTTCCTGCCGCTGATCACCACCAACTGCGCGGTCATGGGCATCGCGCTCATCTGCCAACGCGAGGAGTTCGGCTTCGTCAAGACGGTCCTGTTCTCCTTTGCCTCGGGGCTGGGCTTCATGCTCGCCCTGGTCCTGCTGGCGGGCATCCGCGAGAAGCTGGCCGTGCGCCGCCTGCCCATCGCCATGCGCGGCACGCCCATCGGGCTGATCATGGCCGGGCTCATGTCGCTCGCCTTCTTTGCCTTCAAGGGGATGATTTAACGGATACAACCCAGAACGGGACGGCATCATGATACTGACATCGGGACTGACTCTGTTCGGCATAGGCCTGCTGGCCGCGGCCATTTTGGGCATCGCCTCGAAGCTCCTTTTCGTCAAGGAGGACCCGCGCATCGCGCTCATCGAGGACAACCTGCCCGGGGCCAACTGCGGCGGCTGCGGATTTCCCGGCTGTTCGGGCGCGGCGGCCGCCATCGTGGCGGACAAGGCTCCGGCTTCGGTCTGCATCGTGGCAGACGGTGAAGCCATCGCCACCATCGCGGCCCTCATGGGCCAGGAGGTCGTCGAGCGCGAACCGGAGCTGGCAGTGCGCGACTGCACCGGTGGGCTGCGGGCCGCAGACCTGTTCCACTATGAAGGCGCGCTGGACTGCCGGGCGGCCCACCTGCTTTACGGCGGGTCCAAATCCTGCCCCGAGGGATGCCTCGGGCTCGGCACCTGCGTGCGGGCCTGCCCGTTCGACGCCATCCACATGGGCCCTGAAGGGTTGCCGGTCATCGACCCGAACCAGTGCAAGGCGTGCGGCAACTGCGTGGACGCCTGCCCGCGCGGCGTCATCGGCGTGTCCGGCATGTCCGCCCGCCTCCTGCACCTGAACCAGACCACCGACTGTCTGGCTCCGTGCCGCCAGAAATGCCCAGCCCAGATCAACATCCCGCGCTACATCGAGAAGATCAAGGCGGGCGATTTTGATGGCGCGGTCATGACCATCAAGGAGCGCAACCCGCTGCTGCTCACCTGCGGCCGGGTCTGCCCGCGCCCGTGCGAAACGGTCTGCCGCCGCCAGTACGTGGACGAGACCGTGGGCATCAACATGCTCAAGCGCTTCGTGGCCGACCGCGAGTTGCGCTCGGGCAAACACCTGCCCGTGCCCTGCGCCAAGGACACCGGCAAACGGGTGGCCGTCATCGGTGGTGGCCCGGCGGGCCTGTCCTGCGCCTATTTCCTCCGCCGTCTGGGCCACAGCCCGACCATCTTCGACGCCATGCCCAAGCTCGGCGGCCAGACCCGCTACGGCATCCCGGAATACCGCTTGCCCAAGGCGGACCTCGACTGGGAAATCCAGGGCATCCTGGACCTCGGCATTCCGGCGAAAATGAATACGAAATTCGGACGCGACTTCACGCTGGAATCCTTGAGGGCCGACGGCTTCGACGCCGTGTTCATCGGCATCGGCGCGTGGCAGGCGTCCGGCATGTACGCAGAGGGCGAGGACCTGGACGGGGTCATGGGCGGCATCGAATTCCTGACCGCCCACGCCCTGGGTCAGAAGCCCGAGACCGGCAACAAGGTCATCGTGGTCGGCGGCGGCAACACCGCCATCGACGCGGCCCGCACCTGCGTCCGCCTGGGCGCGGAGGTCACGCTGATGTACCGGCGCACCAGAAACGAGATGCCCGCGGACATGGAGGAGATCGTCGGGGCCGAGGACGAGGGCGTGCAGTTCAAGTTCCTGGCCGCCCCGGCCCGGGTCATCGGCGACGAGAACGGCAAGGCCACCCACCTGGAATATTACGAGATGGAACTGGGCGAACCGGACGACTCCGGACGCCGCCGTCCGGTCAAGAAGGAGGGTTCCGAGCAACGCATGGAGGCCAGCCTGATCATCCCGGCCATCGGCCAGAAACCGGACCTCGCCTGCCTGTATGACGACAACGAGGAAGGAACCTGCCCGCTGGAGACCACCAAATGGCAGACCATCGTGGCCGATCCCGACACCTTCGAGACCGCCATCCCCGGCGTGTTCACCGCGGGCGACGTGTACACCGGCCCGGACCTGGTCATCTCGGCCATCGGCGACGGGCGTAAGGCGGCCCGTTCCATCCACTACCACCTGACAGAGGGGGCCGTCGCGGTCCCGGAAACCACACAAAAGGGCATGATTCCCTATACGTTATTCAAGGAAATAGATTCCGTGGAACGCAAGACGCGGGCGGTCCTGCCCCACCTGTGCCACGGCGACGAACGCAACTGCACCTTCAACGAGGTGGAAGGGCCGCTCGACGAGGGACAGGCCCTGGCCGAGGCCGACCGCTGCCTGCGTTGCGGGCTGGTCTGCTACGACAGGGACGAGCCGTTTCTGGCCGAGGACAGGGAGACAGCCCCCAACCGTTAACCATCGCCATACCCCATGCCCTATGGAGCAACGCGGATGCCGTCGTCAGAAGCCCCGACGTCACCCACGGCATCCGGCCGGGAGGAGGTGCTCCGACAACCGCCTTCTCCCGGTTCTCCATGGGGCCGGTCCAAGGAGACCGATATGTCCAAGAGTCTTTACATAGCCGCCACCGAAGCCCGCAGCGGCAAGTCCGCCATCCTCCTCGGGGTCATGCATCTGCTGCGCGCCAGCCTCCAACGCGTGGCCGTGTTCCGCCCGGTCATCAGCGACCCGGTGGACGGCCGCAAGGATCATGACATCGACCTCATGCTCCGCCATTTCAAACTCGATCAGGCGTACGACCGGACATACGGCTACACCCTGAGCGAGGCCCGCAGGCTGATCAACAGCGGCAACAAGGAACTGTTGCTGGAGAGCACCCTGAACAAATTCAAGGAGCTGGAAAAGGAGTACGATTTCGTCCTGTGCGAAGGCACGGACTATATCGGCGGCAGCGCCACCCTGGAGTTCGAAATCAACGCAGCCATCGTCTCCAACCTCGGCTGCCCGGTGCTGCTCGTGGTCAACGGCGTGGACCGGTCCGACGACGAGGTGTGCGGTTCGGCCCAGCGCACCGTGGGCATATTCGAAGAGCGCGGTCTGGAAGTTTTGGGATTGATCGTCAACCGTGCCCGCCCGGAATTTTCTCTGAAGACCCTACAGGACATCGAGGCCCGGACCTGCACCTCGCATCAGCTGCTGACCTACGCCATCCCGGACGACAAGCGTCTGGGCAGCCCGACCATCCACGACGTGATCAAATGGCTGGACGCCAAGGTCCTGTATGGCCACGGCAGCCTGGACACCCCGGTGGACACCTTCCTGACAGCGGCCATGCACATCACCCATTTTCTGGAATACATCGAGGACGGCGCCCTGATCATCACCCCGGGCGACCGCATGGACATCATCCTGGCGGCCATATCCTCACGCCAGTCCGCGTCCTACGGCAACATCGCGGGCATGGTCCTGACAGGCGGCATCCAGCCGTCCACGGCCATGCATCGGCTCATAGAAGGCTGGACCGGCGTGCCTCTGCCCATCCTGAGCGTGGAGGATCACACCTTCAAGGCCACCCAGACCCTTCAGGCCCTGCACGGAACCATCGACCCCGAACACCCGGCCAAGATCGCGGCGGCCATCGGCCTCTTCGAATCGCAGGTGGACATCGAGGAGCTGCGCGACCGGCTGGTGGCCACCGAGTCCACCAAGATCACGCCGATCATGTTCGAGTACAACCTGATAGAAAAGGCCCGCGCCCAGCGCATGCGCATCGTCCTGCCGGAAGGGGCGAGCGAACGCATCCTGCGGGCCACGGAGATACTGCAGCGGCGCAACGTGGCGGACATCACCCTGCTCGGCGACCCCGAAGCCGTACGCGCCCAGGCCGCCAATCTCGGCGTGCAGCTCAACGGCGCGGACGTGATCGACCCGGCCCAATCCGCCGCGCTCGAGGAATACGCCCAGCGCTATTTCGAGGCCCGAAAGCACAAGGGCATCCGCATGGAGGATGCCCGGGACCGCATCGTGGATCCCACCTATTTCGGGACCATGATGGTCCACGCGGGCCACGCCGACGGCATGGTTTCCGGCTCGGTGACCACCACGGCCCAGACCATCCGCCCCGCTTTCGAATTCATCAAGACCAGACCGGACGCTTCCATTGTCTCGTCCGTTTTCCTCATGTGCATGGGTGACCGCGTGGTCTGCTTCGGCGACTGCGCGGTCAACCCGAAACCCGACGCCGGGCAGCTCGCCGAAATCGCGCTCAGCTCGGCCCAGACCGCCAGGATTTTCGGCATCGACCCATACGTGGCCATGCTCTCCTATTCCACGGGCGGGTCCGGATCGGGGGCGGACGTGGACAAAGTGGCCGAGGCCACGGCCATCGCGAAGGAACTGGCATCCGAACGCGGGCTCGACCTGCCCATCGAGGGGCCGCTGCAATACGACGCCGCCGTGGACCCCGAAGTGGCCCGGACCAAACTGCCCGGCTCCGAAGTGGCGGGCAAGGCCACGGTCTTCATCTTCCCGGACCTAAACACCGGCAACAACACCTACAAAGCCGTGCAGCGGGCCGTTCCCGGCTCAACGGCAATCGGTCCGGTCCTTCAGGGCCTGAACAAGCCGGTCAACGACCTGTCGCGCGGATGCCGCGTGCGCGACATCGTCAACACCGTGGCCATCACCGCCATACAGGCCCAGGCCCAACGGAGCGTTTAACATGCCGTCCCTGATCTTCAAATCCCGCACTCCATCGGCCGGCAGGCAAACCGGCCCATGAAGGCATCCAACCGAAAGTAACGCGGGGGGAGTTTTGTGACCGCAACTTACAAAATATACTCCTGAGGAATCACACCCCGCGCTGCCAGGCCTCCCGTCCATGACGGGAGGCCTTTTCATGAAGGCCTCCGGCGGCCGGGGGAAGGGGAAGGAAAACCCTTTGAAAAGGGCTTTTCCTTCCCCTTCCCCCGAACCCCCATCCCCATCTTTTCCTAAACTGTCTACTTCGCTTCGCGGACGGATAAGACATTACTGTCTGAGCATGGGCGAAAGATGGCTTGGCGTACTCGTGCTCCTCTGCCGTAGGCACACAAAAAGTTCTGAAGGGGGAGTCCAGAGGGGGAACCTCTTTCAAGAGGTTCCCCCTCTGGCCGCCGGAGGCAACAAAAAAAGGGACGCCCCAACGGGCGTCCCTTTTTTCTATATGTGAACCGCTCGAACTAGCGGGTGGTCACGGAGTCGGCCTGCACTTCGGTGTACATGAGGTCGCCCACGATCTTGCCGTTGACGTCCACATCAGCGTTGGTGATGGCGGCCTTGTTGGCGTTGTGCATGTGCAGAAGCAGCTCGCCGGTGTTGTCGGCGAACAGCACGCTGTCGTCGTTGATGACCTTGACGATGCGGCCGTGCAGGGCCACGCCGGTGTCCACGCTGGAGGCATTGGCTTCGGCCACGGTGTGGGCCTTGGTGTCATGAGCCTTGAACGCGCCGGCAAAGGTGGTGGCGGCAAACGCGGTGGTCACGCAAACGGTAAAAACGAGCATAAGAGCAAGGGTAAAACGCTTCATGATAATATCCCTCTTTTAATTTTATAGTCTTCTCAGGGCCGGCTCTCAACCGGCAACGACTCACCTCTACCACACCGATTTAAAATGTGAAGAAAAAAATTAGCGTTCAACTATATGTTTTATTTGATTTTTTGAAAAAAGTTCATTTTTTAATTGATCGGTCAATCAAAAAACAGCCCATTTTGGGGTCTCCACCAAAAAATCGGGCTTCAAATATTTCCACTTTCCAACCGCCACTCGAAGGGTAAATCCGGGCAGGATGCAGTGGCAAATTCAGGAGTCCCGACGGGCACGTTTAATGGATAGGGTTTGGCGATATGCAGAGTGGCTTTTTGTTCGAGGAACCACCCGTTCGCAAAAAAAACTTTCATAAAAATCTCCCGCCCAGTAGCATGGGGGGGGCACGGCCCGGACCTTTCGGGCCGTTGCGCAAACTCCGAAACAGGGAGAAGACCATGTCCAAAGACAATTTTCGCGATCGTGCCGCCGGGGCGATCATGGGCGCATTCATCGGTGACGCACTCGGGTTGGGACCGCATTGGTATTATGATCTCAACGAAATGCGACGCGACTACGGCGAATGGATCGACGGCTATACCGACCCCAAACCAGGCCGCTATCACGAGGGTATGAAGGCGGGCCAGCTTTCGCAGGCCGGATTCATCCTCAAGCTGACGGTTCGCTCCCTGGTGGAGCGCGGCCAATATTCGGAGGAGGATTTCTGCCGCCGAATGGACGAGGAACTTTTTCCCCGACTCAACGGAGAACCCGCGCACGGGCCGGGTGGCTACACCAGCCAGTCCATCCGTGAGACATGGCGGCGTCGCGTGGAGCAGGAGTTGCCCTGGGGCCAGACCGGCGGCCAGGCGGACACCACCGAAGCCATCGAGCGAGCCCTGTCCATTGCGGTGCGCTACGCCCTGGACCCTGGCAAGCTGGCCTCAGCCGTAAGCCGAAATACGGTCCTGACCCAGGCCGACGACGTGGTCGTGTCCATGACCGTGGCCTATTGTGCGGTGCTGGGCATGCTGGTGCAGGGAAACCGCCTGGACCCGAACCTGCCGGGCAAGCTCATGAAGCTGGTCAAGGACGGCAGCCTGCCGTTTCACGCCGTCACCCGCGAAGGGTTCAAGGCTCCGCGCCCGGGTGACCCCGACCCGCCGCGTGTTGGCCGCTTCGCCTCGCCCGACGCCCTGCTTTCGCCCGGTTTCATGGCCACCGCTGCCGCGGACCCGGACATCCGCATCGAGCCCGCATGGAAGGTCTCCCTGGTCTACGGCATGCCCTGCGCCATTTACCATATGCTCCCGGCTGCCTATTATCTGGCGGCCCGATTCCACGACGATTTCGAGTCCGCCGTGCTCAATTCACTGAACGGCGGCGGACAGAACCAGGCCCGAACCATTCTGACCGGCGCTCTGGTCGGAGCGCAGGTGGGCCTGTCCGGCATTCCCGACCGTTTTCTGGACGGACTGGAAGAGGGTGAAACGCTGCTGAAGCTGGCCAGGGACCTGGCAGACCAGGCAGCCGAACACCAATCGGCCTGAGCCGGACAACAAGAACCAAACAGAACGCAAGGATGGAACATGAACAAAGAGAAGCACACCGTGCTGTACATCTCCCACGGCGCGGGCCCTCTGCCCGTGCTGGGCGACGAGGGTCATACGGAGATGGTCGACAACCTCAAACTACTGGCCCGCGAAATTCCAAGGCCCTCGGCCATACTCGTGGTCAGCGCCCACTGGGAAGAAACCGTCCCCACCGTGACCACCTCGAAACGGCCCGAGCTGTACTACGACTATTACGGCTTCCCGGCCGAGTCCTATGAATTGCAATACCCCGCGCCGGGTGAACCGGACCTGGCCCGGTCCGTGCGCGAAGCCCTCGCGGACAAGGGCTTCAAGACCGGCACGGAAGACGAACGCGGCCTGGATCACGGCGTGTTCATCCCGCTGACGATCATGTTCCCCGAAGCGGATATTCCGTGCGTCCAGCTCTCCCTGATCAAGGGGCTCGATCCGGCTGCCCACGTGGCCATGGGCGAAGCCCTGGCCGGGCTGGACTACGACAACCTGCTGATCATCGGGTCCGGATTCTCCTTCCACAACATGCGCGCCTTTTTTGCGCAGGACACGGACGAGACCCGGTCCAGGAACGAAGGGTTCGAGCAGTGGCTGATCGAAACCTGCTCGGCCCCGGACCTGGACTACGAAGAAAGGAAAAAGCGGCTGGTCGACTGGGAGTCCGCGCCCCACGCGCGTTACTGCCACCCGCGCGAGGAACATCTCCTGCCCCTGCACGTATGCTGCGGCGCGACGGGAAAGGCCAGCACCGAATACTACAGGCTGAACATCATCGGGAAGCGATCGAGCGCTTATCGTTGGTAGTCGGAATCAGATGAAACAGACGGGCTAAGCGTCGCTTGGCTCGTGCGGCAGGGCCCCGTGGAGGAAGATGTCGATGCATTGCTTGAAGTGCGCGATACGTTCCTCCCGGTCGGCCCAGCTGAACCCGCCCAGGGCATCGAGGAAGACGGCCCCGGTGAACGAATCCAGAAGCATGCGGGCCGCGCGTCTCGTGTTCGCGATGACCAACCGCCCCTTGCCGCATTGTTTGTCCAGCCATTCCGTCAGCCCGTCGAGCGCCTTTTGCCCGCCGTGATGACGCAGGATTTCACGCAGTTGCGGGTGCTGCAGGGATTCCATGTTGGCGGTACGCAAAAAGCCCGCGCGGACCTCGTAATTGGCCTGGTCCATATCAATCATAAACATGCGGGCCAGCGCCTGTTCCAGGGGCAGGTCGTCGTAACCGTCTCCGAAGTCGATCATCTTCAGACGATGGGCCTCGACCACGGCAACGAACACATCAAGCTTGCCAGGAAAAATCCGGTACAAAGTCTGCTTGGAAATTTTGCACTTGGTCGCGATCTCGTGGGTGCATGTCCCGGCGTACCCTTTGCGAACAAAGAGTTTCTCGGCCGTCTGAACTATCTGCTCACGGCGTTTTTCGTCGGACATGGCCTTGGGCCGACCGCGCCGAGGCTTGGCATCGGACTCCATTCCGCCACCTCCGTTTAACAATTTTTCACAATTTATTCGATTGACAGTTAGGCCAACCGTCCATAATTGTACTGGCGAGTACCGTAAATGAAGTCGCTTTCGAGCGTCAAGGAGGAATCCGCATTGCAGATCCTGTCCATATACCCCCGTCCTTCGACGGGCCGAATCTCTTTTATTTCCTTGCTCCTGCTCAGCCTGCTGACCCTTGGAGGGCTGGCCGGTTGTGAGGACAAAACCCCCAAGGCCTCGGCCACAAGAGCCCCGGTTGAGGTCGGCGTCGAGGTGCTGCATCCGCAGTCCGTGCCCCTGACCACCGAGCTTCCGGGACGGACCACCGCCTCGCTGGTGGCTGAAGTCCGCCCGCAGGTGGACGGCATCCTGCGCGAGCGCCTGTTCCGCGAGGGCAGCGAGGTCGAAGCCGGTGACGTGCTCTACCGGGTCGTTCCCTCCACCTACAAGGCCGAATACAGCAACGCCCTGGCCGCTCTCAAGCGCGCCCAGGCCGCCCTGCCCAGTTCCGAAAGCAAGGCCAAGCGCTATGCCGAACTGATCGAACAGGGAGCCATTTCCGAGCAGGACTATCAGGACGCCAAGGCCGTGTACGAAGCGGACCTGGCGGCCATCGCCTCGGCCAAGGCCGCCCTGGAAAGCGCCAAGATCAGCCTGGACTACACCGAGATCAAGGCCCCGATCAGCGGCCGCGTCGAGATGTCCGACCTGACTCCCGGCGCGCTGGTCACCGCCAACCAGAGCGCCCCCCTGACGACCATCCGCCAGCTTGACCCCATCAACGTGGACCTGACCCAGTCGAGCACGACCATGCTCAACCTGCGCCAGGCCATCACCTCGGGCGAGATTTCGGTCGAAGGCAAGACCATGAAGGTCAAGCTCAAGCTCGAAAACGGAACCATCTACCCCTACGAGGGGACGGTCGAGTTCGCCGGCGCCAAGGTCGACGAGTCCACCGGCACCTATACCCTGCGTGCCGAGTTCCCCAACCCTGACCGGCTCCTGCTGCCCGGCATGTACGTCCGCGCTCTCATCCAGGACGGCGTGTATCAGAACGGCTTTTTGGTGCCCCAGCTGGCCGTCGGCCGGACCCCGAAGGGTGAACCCACCGCCATGTTCGTGGACAAGGACAACAAGGTCCAGCAGCGTACCCTCAAGGTGCGCGGCAGCTACGGCAACTCCTGGCTGGTCGGTTCCGGCATCGAGGACGGCGACCGTCTGCTGATTCTGGGCTCCCAGTCCGTCCGCCCGGGCCAGGTCGTGACCGTCAAGGAGATGGTTGTGGACGACGCCACAGGCGAAATCAAGCCCGTTTCGGAGGGCGCCGCTCCCGCCACCGAAGCCAAGGAAAGCTAGGCCGAAAATGTCCGAGTTCTTTATCCGGCGGCCCATCTTCGCGTGGGTTATCGCCATTGTCATCATGCTCGCGGGCCTTCTGGCCCTCGACACGCTGTCCATCTCCCAGTATCCCGACATCGCCCCGACCACGGTCCGGATCACCTGCACCTACCCCGGTGCGGACGCCAAGACCGTTGAGAACTCGGTGACCAAGGTCATCGAGCAGGGCATGACCGGTATCGACTACCTCGACTACATGACCTCCACTTCGACCTCCACGGGCCGGACGGAGATCTCTCTGACCTTCACCAACGCGGCCAACCCGGACGTTGCCCAGATGCAGGTCCAGAACAAGCTGCAGCAGGTCACTTCCCAGTTGCCCGACGTAGTCCAGTCCAACGGTCTGAGCGTTACCAAATCGTCGGCCAGCTTCCTCATGGTTCTCGGCTTCGTCTCCACCGACGACACCCTGACCTCCACGGACATCGCCGACTTCGTCGACAGCTCCCTGAACGACACCCTCAAGCGCGTGGAAGGCGTCGGCGACACCCGCTTGTTCTCCTCGTCCTACGCCATGCGCATCTGGCTCAACCCGGACGAGCTGACCGAATATTCGCTCATGCCCGGCGACGTGGCCCGGGCCATCGAAGCGCAGAACACCCAGATTTCCGCCGGACAGCTCGGCGGCCTGCCCGCGGTGCAGGGACAGCAGCTCAACGCGACCATCACCGCGCGCTCGCGTCTCCAGACCCCTGAGCAGTTCCGCAACATCATCATCAAGAGTTCCTCGGACGGCTCGGTGGTCCGCATCCGTGACGTGGCCAGGGTCGAACTCGACGCCGAGAGCTACACCACCAGCACCACCTACAACAACCACCCGACCGCTGGTTTGGCCATTCAGCTGGCCACCGGCGCCAACGCCATCCAGACAGCCGAGGCGGTTGAAAAGACGATCGAGGAACTGAGACCCACGTTCCCGGCCGGAGTGGACGTCGTCTACCCTTACGACACCACGCCGTTCGTCAAACTGTCCATCGAGGACGTCATCGAGACCCTGATCGAGGCCATCATCCTGGTCTTCATCGTCATGTTCCTGTTCCTGCAGAACATCCGGGCCACGTTCATCCCGACCATCGCCGTGCCAGTCGTCCTGCTCGGCACATTCGCGGTGCTCTCGGTAATGGGGTACTCGATCAACACGCTGACAATGTTCGCCATGGTCCTTGCCATCGGCCTGCTCGTCGACGACGCCATCGTCGTTGTCGAGAACGTGGAGCGCGTCATGGCCACCGAAGGGGTGGGCGCCCGCGAGGCCACGAGCAAGTCCATGAAGGAAATCTCCGGCGCCCTGATCGGTATCGCCACGGTTCTGTCCGCGGTGTTCGTGCCCATGGCCTTCTTCGGCGGTTCGGTGGGCGTCATCTACCGCCAGTTCTCGGTGACCATCGTCTCGGCCATGCTCCTGTCCGTCGTGGTCGCCCTGATCCTGACACCGGCCCTGTGCGCGGCCATGCTCAAGCCGTCCCACGGCGAGTCCAAGTCCCGCTTCTTCGGCTGGTTCAACCGGGCGTTCGACTACGGGACCAACGCCTACCACGACGGCACGGCCTGGATACTGAAACGTACCGGCCGGTTCCTGCTGGTCTTTCTGCTCATCACCGGCATCATGGGCTGGATGTTCTACCGCCTGCCCAGTTCGTTCCTTCCCATGGAGGACCAGGGTATCTTGATCGCCATGGTCCAGCTGCCCACGGGCGCGACCCAGGAGCGGACCAAGCGGGTCCTGAAGGAAGTCAGCGACCATTTCCTGAACGAAGAAAAGGAGGCCGTTGAGGGCGTCCTGACCGTTGCCGGCTTCAGCTTCAGCGGCGCGGGACAGAACGTCGGTATCGGCTTCATTCGACTCAAGCCGTTCGATGAACGCGAGGACCCCGCCCTGTCGGCCCAGGCCGTCGCCGGGCGGGCCATGGGGGCCTTCATGAAGAACCGCGAAGCGCGGATCTTCACCCTTGCCCCCCCCGCCATCCACGGCATGGGCAACTCCAACGGCTTCGACTTCTACCTGCGCGACATCAACGGCGCCGGTCACCAGAAGCTCATGGAAGTGCGCAACCAGTTCCTGGGCATGGCGGCCCAGAGCCCGCTGCTCGCCAACACCCGACCCAACGGTCAGGAGGACGAGCCGCAGTACCACATCGACATCGACGAGGCCAAGGCCAGCGCGCTGGGACTTTCCTTCTCGGATATCAACACCACCCTGTCCACTGCCTGGGGTAGCGACTACGTCAACGACTTCATCGACCGAGGCCGCGTCAAGCCGGTTTATCTCCAGGGCGACAGCGACTTCCGCATGCAGCCCGAGGACGTGAACCGCTGGTTCGTGCGCAACGACAAGGGCGGCATGGTGCCGTTCGCCTCGTTCGCCACCGGTCGCTGGACCTACGACTCCCCGCGCCTGGAGCGCTACAACGGCTCCTCCGCCTTGGAAATCCAGGGTGAGGCCGCCGCCGGAGTCAGCTCGGGCGACGCCATGGCCGAGGTCAGGAAGCTGGTCTCCCAGCTCCCGGCCGGCTACGCCATGTCCTGGACCGGCCTGTCCGCCCAGGAGGAACTCTCCGGCAACCAGGCCGCACCGCTCTATGCCATCTCGGTGCTCGTGGTCTTCCTCTGTCTGGCCGCATTGTACGAAAGCTGGTCCATCCCGTTCGCCGTCATCATGGCCGTTCCCATCGGCATCTTCGGCGCTCTGCTGGCAGCCAGTTCCTTCGGACAGAGCAACGACGTCTACTTCAAGGTCGGTCTGCTAACGACCATCGGTCTGACCGCCAAGAACGCCATTCTTATCGTGGAGTTCGCCGTGGCCGAACAGGCCGCCGGTTTGGGCGTCATCAAGGCCACCCTCAAGGCGGCCAAACTTCGCCTGCGGCCCATTCTGATGACCTCGTTCGCCTTCATCCTCGGCGTTCTCCCCCTCGCCATCGCCTCGGGCGCCGGCTCAGGTGCGCAGAACTCCGTTGGTATCGGCGTCATGGGCGGTATGATATCGGCCACCATGCTCGGCGTCTTCTTCATTCCGCTGCTCTACGTGGGCCTGCGCAAGGTCTTCAAGTACAAGCCGCCGCAGTACATGGAAGACGACCCGTCGTCCGCCCAGGCGGCTTCGGATGCCCCCGAGGCTCCGGACGAAAAAGCCTAGGCAGCCAATTACCACACCAATCCAAAGGCCGCGCCCCGTCAGACGGGACGCGGCCTTTTTCTCGGCTTGCCAAAATACAAAAGCCCCTTGATCGGAACCAAAGGGCCATCGCTCCAAAAGGTTGACGACCTAGACGCTGATGTCGAGGCGAGGCAGCCGATAGTGGGTCATCCCCTGCCGGGAGGAACCGCTCGCGTAGGGATCATACATGTGCGAGTAACGCGTTGCATCGCTTCCCTGCTCGGCGGTAATGCCAACAGCCACCACAACCGTGCCGTCCCCTGTAACGCTTTCTCCGTCGATAGCGCGTCCGCTACGGACTACGTCTGCCCCTTCTCCGGTGTCCACGTTTCCTGAAATGTGATGGCCTGCCCGGATCACGTCCGCGCCGCCACGGGTATTCACATCCGCTTCGATTTCATACCCGGCGTCCACATAATCGTTGCCCTCGCCGGTGTCGATATCGCCTTCCAGCTCATACCCGGCCTCCAGAACGTCAGCGCCGCTGCCGGTATCAATCCGGCCTTTCAGCCCGTAGCCCGCGCCGAGAAAGTCGTCTCCGTCTCCGGTGTCCACCCGGGCGTTCAATTGGTACCCGGCATCCAGATAGTCGTTACCGCTACCGGTGTCGATATTCCCGGTAATGTCAGCCCCCGCGCCAATGGCATCGTCCCCGTTACCGGTGTCTATATTCCCGGTAATACCAGCCCCTGCGTCAATGGCATCGTCCCCATCACCGGTATCGATATTCCCCCCGAGGTTGTCCGCCGCCGAAAGCCGGTCGTTTCCACTCCCCATGTCGATGTTTCCGGAAATCCTGTTCCCGGCCTTCATCTCGTCCGCTCCCGCGCCGGTCACGACGGTGCCGCCGATGGACGCTCCGGCCAAGAGCGAGTCATCGCCGTCGCCCGTGTCGATGATGCCGCCGATCCCGTATTCGGCATCCAGGACATCGTCCCCTGCGCCGGTGTCGATAATGCCGCCGACATGATCTCCGACAACAGTGTCGTCTCCGTCACCTGTATCCAGCTTGAGCCCCGCGCCGCCAACAACAGTTACGCGGTCGTCGCCGCTGCCGGTATCGACGCTCAGCACCTTCCTGCCGGGACCATAGAGGAACACCGAATCATCCCCGTCGCCGCCGTCGATCACGATGCCGTCCGCAGGCGAGAACCCGGCCAACCCCAGTCCGACGATCTGGTCGTTCCCCCCTCCTCCGGATACGGGCGTTCCGGACATAGCGATAATGATATCTTCCCCGACGGTCTCGTCACCTTGGACGTAGTTTTCCACGACAAGTTTCCCGTTCTCGTCCTCACGCACAAGAACGTCTCCGTTCAGGGCCAGCGTTTTCTCCACCCCGCCTTGAGCGTCGAACACGGTCATGCGGGCCGCGTCCTCGTTCAGGGCCTCGATCTCCAACGTCCGCCCAGAAGCCGTGGTCAGGGACGCCACGGTCTGCCACGAGGTGGAACCGCCAGAGCCCATGCCTGAATCAACGAATGCGTTCCGCAGGGTCCGATTCAGGGAGAGGGACTGGTCAGACAGAACGGCGGTATCCCCGTCCAAAGGCCGCAAGGTATCCCCCTGCCGGATTCCGAGAGAGGCCGTACCGGAAAGACCGAACAAGTTGCCGCTCGATCCAGCCGGGCGGTTGAATATGGTGGACAGGGAGGAAATAGCGGACATACGGCCCCTCTTTTCCAGACGAAAAACGCAACCAGACAATTGTGGTCAACGTATTCCCTTCGGCGAAAAGAATGAAACCTTTAGAGGGGAGACGTATTTTCGACAGGAGCCAGGACCGGAGGTGAATCAACCGGTCCGGGAAAAAGAGGAAGGCGGGGGGGAGCGAGTCTCCCCCGGCTTTCGCCTAACCCGCCGCGATCTCTTCCCAGAGCAGTTCCATAATCTGCGATTTGACCTCGGAGAACTCCGCGGTCAGCGAGGCCTTGTGGTCGCGCGGACGGGCGATGTTCACCGGAACCTTGGCTTTGATACGGCCCGGTCGCCTGGACATGATGTAGACGTTGTCGGCCAGCAGAATGGCCTCGTCGATGTCGTGGGTGATGAACAGAATGGTGCTCGATTCCTGCCGCCAGACGTCCAGGAGGAGTTCCTGCAGCAACAGTCGGGTCTGGGCATCCAGAGCCCCGAAGGGTTCGTCCATGAGCAGCATGACCGGCTTGTTGGCCAGCACGCGGGCGATGGCCACGCGCTGCTTCATGCCGCCGGAGAGCTCCTTGGGCAGGGCGTTCTCGAACTCGGCCAGCCCAACCAGGGCGATGTACTTGCGGGCGATCTCCGCACGCTCGGCAGCGGGCACGCCCTTGAGCCGCAGGCCGAACTCCACGTTCTTGCGCACGGTCAGCCAGGGAAACAGCGTGTAGGACTGGAAGACCATGCCCCGGTCCGCGCCCGGCCCGGTGATGGGCTGCCCTTCGAGCACGGCCTCACCGGACGAGGCGTGCTCCAGACCGGCCACGATGTTCAGCAGAGTGGACTTGCCGCAACCGGACGGTCCGACGATAACGGCCAGTTCGCCACGGTCCACGGTCAGGTTGATGTCCTCGAGCGCGGTCACCTCTCCCTTGTTGGAGTCGAAGACCTTGCCCATGTTGTTGATGGAAAGCATGGTCATCGTTTCTCGCTCCAGGGGGTTATGATGCGCGCAAGCAGTTTGAAGAGGTAGTCGGTCAACAGACCGAGCAGGCCGATGATGATCAGCCCGGCGAAGATGCGGTCGATGGCCAGGAACCGCTGGGCGCGCAGGATCATGTAGCCCAGGCCCGAGTTGGCGGCCACCAGCTCGGCAACCACCAGATAGGTCCAGGCCCAGCCCACCGTGATGCGCAGGTCATCCATGATGCCCGGCAGCGCGCCGGGGAACAGGACCAGGCGGTAGGTCTGCATGCGGTTGGCGCCCAGAGTGGCGGCGGCCCGGCTCAGGTCCGCGGGCACGTTGGCCACGCTGTCCGCGACCATCAGGACCAGCTGGAAGAAGGTGCCCAGAAAGATGATGGCGAATTTCTGGGCGTCGCCAATGCCGAAATAGAGCAGGGTCAGCGGCACGAGGGCGACCACCGGCAGGTAACGGGCGAACTCCATGACCGGGGCGACCATGTGCGCGGCGCGCTTGGACGTGGCGATGAACAGCCCGAGCGGTACGCCGAACACGGCGGCCAGAGACCAGCCGACCATGACGCGGTACACGCTGTCCCAGGTATAGGAAAAGAGAACGCCTTCCTTGTACATGGCCCCGAAGGACAGGAAGACCTTGTGCGGCGGCGGCAGGAACAGGGGCTTGACCGAGCCGGTGTAGGCCAGGACCGCCCATATGCCGAAGACGGCGGACAGGGACGCGGCCGCCAGCCACGCCCCTTTCCGCACGGTCGGATTACCTTGTTTCATGCTACTCGGCGTTGACGTAGTCGGAGCTGATCAGGGTGTCCACGGACACGTCCTTGGTGATGATGCCCTTGGACTTCCAGAAGGAGATGGCCCGGTCGGCTACCTCGTACACGCTGTTGGCCTGCGACTTGTCGAAGAACGTCTTGTTGGCGTCCTTGCCGATGAAGGTCACGCCGGAAGCCATATCGGCCATTTCCTGGGTATCCAGACCCATGGCCTTGGCCATGATCTCGTTGCCCTTGTCCGGGTTCTTTTCGTACCAGGCAATGGCCTCGTTCCAGCACTTGGTCATCTTGGCCGGAACCTCGGGGTGCTTCTTGACGTAATCGGAGTTGAGCACGAACACGTCCACGATGGTCTTGGGCATGTCCTTGGAGGAGACGAGCACGTGGCCGCCGTCGCGCTGGCCCGCGTTGGTCAGCCAGGGCTCCCAGGTCACGGCCGCGTCGATGCTGCCGGCCACGAAGGCCGCGCCAGCGTCGGAAGCGCCCATCTCGGTGATGTTGATGTCCTTCTCGTCCACGCCGTACTTTTTCAGGATGGACAGGAAGAAGAAATAGGAGGTGGAGGACTTGTCCAGACCCACGGTCTTGCCCTTGAGGTCGGCCACGGTCTTGACTTCGCCCGAAGCGACCACGCCGTCGCCGCCGGAGGACTCGTCCATGCCGAAGACAACGACTTCCGGGGTACCCTTGGCGAAGTGGATGACCTCGCGGTCGAGCACGTTGCCCAGACCGTCGATATTGCCCGAAGCCATGGCCGCGGCGTACTGGGCCTCGTCCTCGATGATGACCAGGTCAACGTCCAGGCCTTCTTTCTCGAAATAGCCAAGTTCCTTGGCGATATACAGCGGGCCGTAACCGACCCAGGTGGCGTGGGCCACCTTCACAGGCGTACCGGCAAAAGCGGTGGAAGCACAGAGCACCAGCGCACAGACCATCAAAATAATGCGTTTCATGATTTCCCCCTTCAGGGCGTTCGGGACCGGAGACCTCTCGCAGCCGCCCTACGCCGGAACCCCTCCTCGCGCACATCGGCCCGGATTTCCCGCAATCCGCATTTCGTCGCCACTCTGATAGTCCACTTCCGCACCACTCGCAACATTTTCGAGCCAGTGAGCCCCGGCGGGGCTGAGTGGGCAGGTCGGGAATGACGATTTCCGCATTTTCATCGACCGATTTCCGGAATCAGCCCCCCCGAACCGGCAATTCCGAACAGATGAAGATGATCGAGCAGACTCCGCATGCGGTGGACATAGGTGTGCTCGGCCAGGATACGCTTTCGGGCGGCTCTGGTCACGGCGGCCCTTCTGAAACGGTTGGCCAGACACTCCTCGATCGTGGCCACTATGTCGTCCTCGCTGTCGTAGCAGACCGCCTCGGTCCCGATGTCAAACAACGCCTCCAAAGCGGGGCTTCGCTCGGACACGACAAAACCGCCGCACGCAGGGACGTCGAACGCCCGCTGGTTCACGGCCATGGACATCTGCGGGCTGGTGCAGTTGAAGACCACTTCGGAGAGCGGATAAAATCGTGAAAGTTCGGTGTCGTAGTCGAGGCTGTCCAGACGTCGCACCCCGCCCACATCCTTGAAGACTCCGTCCCAATGTGCGTCGCCGACGATCAGCGGCGAAAACGGCGCGAGCCTGGACACCGCGCGGACGCGGCGCATGCCTGCCGCTTTCCAGAGGGCCAGCGCCCCGAACCACTTCCGCCGTGATGGCTCCAGGGCCATGCCGCCTTCAAAGAGAACGGGGTCGAAGGTCTCGAGAAAATCCCAGAACGGAATTTCCGGAGCCCGCTCCCACGCCTCGACGGCCAAATCCAGGCTCGCAAGCAGTTCCGAAGGGTAGTCGTAGGCCTGGAGATTCCGGGCCACGCTGTCCGCCCAACTGTGCCCCACGAACGAGACCCGGCTGCGCCAGGGGTGTTCTCCCTTGGGCGGCGCGGACGGGATGAAAACGTCCGGGTCCGTGGCCAGAGGCAGGTGCAGGACGGGCAGGTCGGACATGGCCGCAAGGCGATCAACGGCCGCCTTGTCGCAGGTGGCGTAACAGATGCCCTCCTCCGGTTCCGCAAGGCCGCCCAACAGGATGGTGTCGCTGTCCACCAGCCAGGAGACCACGGGCAGACCGACCTTGCGCAGGATGTCCAGAACCATGCCCGTGTCGTCGAGCCCGTAACGATTGATGGTCAGCAGAAAGGTGGGCCTGAAGGCCGACACCGCCTCGCACAGGGCGGCCGTAAAGGCCTTGGGATCGTCCTCCAGAGGGACCTCGGCAAAAGGAATCCGGAGCCGGTCGAGCGCCGAAGCGATTTCCCGGATCAGAAAATAACGGCAGGTCACGAGCAGGACCCGGGCTTTTTGCCGTCCGCCGAAGGGAGCCGCGTGGGATGTAGAGGATGGAGGCATACGTTGCTGTGCGTCGCTAGGGTGAAGGAATCTCCAAGTCGTATCGTATCCCTAGCCTCAAACCGAGTGAATCGTCCAGAGGCGGGCTTGCTTCAATCCAGTCCACCACGACTGGCGGCATCCTGCGCAGCCGGAACCGATCGAGAATGGGCCGCCCTTGACAATATTTGCGTTTGCGATAAGCATCAGCGCATTATTCACCAAGGAGTTTGGATGATTTCCCAGTCTATGGATCTTGCCGCCCGGAATATGGAACAGGGCGTCCCTCAGGTCTAAGCTGCCTCCAGGCCGCGTCATTTGCGCGGCTCCCATTTGGTTGATCCAGCCAGCCCGACATGTTTCGCCCGAAACAGGTCTTTTGTTGCGCTCTTGCTCCAGATTCCCCCTTCCGTTTCCCGTTGACCACCGGCCCTACCGCCGGTTGGCCGAAATCGCACACGATCGGAGCACGGCTTCGACCAAACACAATGGAAGCAAGATGCATACACGAACCATTACCCAAAACAGTAATGAACAAATAAACCGGCTGCGGCGACTGGGCTGGAACGAGCATTTCGAGAGCCTGACGGCGGAAGTGGAACTGGACCGCGTGGCCCGCGTCATCAGCGCCCAAAGAGGCCGGTTTCTGATATCCAACGGCTGCAATGAGTGGCTCTGCGTGCCTTCGGGCAACATGCGCCACAGACAACAGGTTTACCCGGTCACCGGGGACTGGGTGATCGCGAATGACATGGTCGTCACACAGGTACTGCCGCGAAAGAACACCCTGAGCCGGGGCGAAGCGGGGTCCCGGGGCAAACAGGAGGCAGCCGCCCGGCGCGAACAGCCCATCGCAGCAAACATCGATACGGTGTTCATCGTCTGCGGGCTCGACCGTGACTACAACCTGCGCCGCATCGAGCGCTACATTGCGCTGGTGTACAATTGCGGGATGGCCCCGGTTGTCGTCCTGACCAAGGCGGACCTGCACGCATCCCCGGAGCCGTTCCGCGAAGAGGTTGAGGCCACGGCCTTCGGCGTCCCCGTGGTATTGACATCCATACGGGATGAAAGCGGTGTGAGCGAGCTGTTCAGCCATCTGGGCGAAGGCCGAACAGTGTCCATGATCGGCTCCTCGGGCGCCGGCAAATCGACGTTGGCGAACAGGTTGCAAGGCAGCGAAATCCAGAGCACCGGCGCAGTCAGCGAAAGTCTGGGCAAGGGACGCCACACCACGACCGCCCGCGAGTTGATAGCCATGCCCTGCGGAGGACTGCTCATGGACAACCCGGGCATCCGCGAAATCGCCTTCGCCCAAAGCGGCGACGGACTGGACACCACGTTCGCGGACATCCGCGCCCTGGCCGAATCCTGCCGCTTCGCCGACTGCTCCCACGGGCACGAGCCGGGGTGTGCCGTACAACGTGCCGTAGACTCCGGCGAATTGTCCCAGGCTCGACTGGACAGTTATCGCAAGCTGCAACGCGAACTGAACTACGTGCAGGCCCGCGACGAAAAAAGCGCGGATCGCGTGGAAAGGGAGCGTTGGAAAGGCGTGGCCATGGAGATCAAGCGGATGAACAAGCGCAATAAACGCTGACAATAAACAACGGATCATGGGAACGCCATCGCCTGTCCGCGATGGCGTTCCTTCCTACCGGTTGCAGGCCAGCCCTCGCGGACCATGCTGATTCCGCCAAACGGCTCGCCAATGAAGCCCACCTGAATGCAGGAATATTGATAAATTCCTCAAGCATATTGATGCATAGAGAAGATGGCGATAGCATGCACTCGCCTCTCCCTTCCGGGATCTAAACCGGTGCGAATGAAATTCCGCCCGGCCCTTATATTCTGAGAGAATGTGAACCCGTTCCGGTCGGTCCTCCCGCCGGCAGTCCATGAGGGAGAGTTCCAAGAACTCGGGTTCACCCTGAACAAACTCAACCAAAGGAATCGTCATGCCCAATCCACACCCTCAATGTGCGATATGCCCCTTCGAATGGTCGGAACGATACTGCCGCAAAGCGGGCGGCAAGGCCCCCGAGAACTGTCCGTCCGTAAGAATGAAGGAGACCCTGGCCAGGGCGCAGGCGGAGACCACCTCGGAGGCCCTGCTTCCGTTCGCCTGTGAAGCCTCCCGGCAAGAGGGCGAAGGCTATGCCGGAAGAGATCAGGGCTACGCCACGGTTACGCCCTGCAAGCCGCGTATCCAGGAAATCATCGAGTTCGCCCGGAGGATGCACTACAAGCGCTTGGGCCTGGCCTTTTGCGTGGGCGTGAGATTCGAGGCGGAGAAGGTCCACAGACTGTTCGAATCCGCCGGGTTCGAGGTGGTCTCCGTGGCCTGCAAGGCCGGACGCGTCCCCAAGTCCGAACTGGGCCTGACCCGGGACGAATACGTCGACCCCACCTGCGAGGTGGAGACCATGTGCAACCCGGTATTTCAGGCCGAAGCCGTCAACGACTGCGAAGTCGATCTGAATATCCTGATGGGACTCTGTGTAGGCCATGACTCCCTGTTCATCATGCACGCCAAGGCCCCGGTAACGGTGCTCGCGGTCAAAGACCGCATGCTGGGCCACAACCCCATGGCAGCGGTCTATCAGCTGGACACGTATTATCGTTACCTCAAAGACATCTGACCCTGAGCGCATAGTAACGGAGGGTCGGACAGAACCTCCCTTCCCTTCATTGAACATGCAAAAAAGGACTTCGGGCGCATTGCCTGAAGTCCTTTTGCTATAGCGGGGGAACTGCCGAGACTCGCAGCGGATTACTGCAAACGGATCGAGGCCTTGGTTCTCAATGATTGCTTGAGGTATGTCAGATGATGCTGAAACAGTCCGCAATGATTTGGGATCTCTGTGTGCTGACTCATGGAGGAATCGTATGCCAGCTTGTTCAGAAGAGGACTTTGGTAAGTTGAATTGGAAAGGCTCTTATCCAACTCCGACTGGATCATGTAATACCCATCAAGCGTGAAATGACACAAAGTCTGATTGATCTCATCCCAATCGGCTATGGACACATCCTCGCCATAGGGGAAATCCACCGAATTTTTCCTTCCGATATTCAGATAGCTCAACGCATTGAATGCCTTTTCAAACTTCTTGTTGGTTGCTGTCAGGTAGTCGTCCGACAAGGCATCACGCAACACGCTCATAAGATCGTTTTTCACGCTATCCTTAACGACATTCAACACGGTATTGTCGGCAAGCCAGGCCGCGATCTCCGGACACTCACCTCTTCCATTGCCGCAGCCAAGTCCTTTGCCAGAATCTTGTGCGACAGGCTTGTCCTCTTCAATACATGACGAAAAAGCGGACTGAGCGTCACCAAAGAGGAAACCCCGAAACTGATCGCTCAATCTAACACGCCGTTCTTTTTTCACTATTCCAAGCAGCAGCTTTTCTTCCACAAAAGGAAGAAGCAAAGAGGGATCGACAACCATCCTTCCAAGATCTTCTGCGTATCGGCTCCCAATACGCGCATGCACTTTTTTCTTGAACCACAGCGGGAGACTGTCGGCGACCCCGAACTCCTCGGCAATCAATCCAGCATTCAGAATACAAACGTCAACGCGCCTTGGATTCACCACAAGGTCGCCAAAATCAACCATCTGGCAATTGTCCGCAAATTTCCCAGCCAATAAAACGGTCAACTCCAGCAACTTTGCATAGCTCAAGGCAAGTATATGGATAGTGGTTCCATCGGATTTCTTTGCCAGACCATCGAGCTCGGCCAGCCTTGAAGCAATGAATTCCTCATCTAATTGCGTTTGGTCTATTGAGGAATCCAGGAACTCATTGAATCGTATCAACTCACCAACTGTCATATCCATCCCTCGCTCCCTATGCCAAATGGGGAAAACGGCCTTGCTCTGTCTTTACCAGTACGTCGCTCGATAATTTGCGTACAAAGGCTCCACGTCGTCCGTGACCTTTCCTCACCAAAAAAACGCCAGCATCTCGTGCAGGTTTCCCCTCCCATGCGGCAACGGCCTCGAGAAAAGAACGATTCTGAGCTCAGCCGACACAAACTATGCCCAGAAAGACATAATATAATCCCCCAAAAAAATCAGCATGCAAAAGGAATCAATAACGTCGGCAACACACAGTCCTTAACCTTCTACTATTACTAACCAAACAAGAAGCACTGTACCCAACGGATTTGTCCGGCCCGTTTCGCTCGCACCCAAAAGACAAAGGACTTCAAGATAGTATCTTGAAGTCCTTGACCTCCAGTGGCGGAGCCGACGAGAACCGAACTCGCGGCCTCCGGCGTGGCAGATATATAGTGTTGACAAAAGTTTAAAGGTACAGTGCTCCCAGAGCTTCTACTTCAGATCTAAGTTGGTCTTTAAGCACCTTGGGCTCCATGACTTTCGCGTGTGCTCCAAAGCTCAAGATCCACGAAACAACTTCCGGCATGCTTTGGGCATTGAACTCAAGGACCAGGTTCCCGTTTTTGAACTCACGGATAGATTGGTCATCACTCCACTGACGTTCTTTGATGTAGCTTGCTGTCTCCTTATCAAACTTCACTTTGACCTTCAGCTCATCCAATTTCATGAAACCAAAAAGCTCGGCCCTTTGCCCTGGATCCATTTCGATATCAAAGCCTCTTTTCTGCCTAATGACTTTTTTCAAGCGATGCACAGCAAGCTTTATTGAATGTCGAGGGATAGGCTCACCTTCATCCTCTACTCGCCAGCCTGCAACATAGAGAGCCTCGTGATACGAAATGATTTTCATTGGGGCGAATGCATAAGTCTTCGCTTTGGGATTGCTCGGAGAATGATATGTAACTTCACAAACAATTTTATCCTGAATTGCCTGAATAAGCGATGCTATGTGTTCCTGGTGAGGGTTGTAATCTATCCGTCCCTTGATCCGGGCATCCACAACTGAAGCAAATGCCCTCTCCCGCCCATTCATGTCAGGCAACAAAGCCGTAGTCTTGGCTATCGTATGTCTTACTTGCTCCCGTACTCCTTCAGGCAAGAGGTGAAGGACCATGCCTCTGCATAGCTCCAACTGCTGAATCTCTTCCGGGCAAAGACCAACCTTCGGCGAGACTTTCGGGGATGCCATCCTGTAGTATTTTTCCCCTCCCCCCAAACGGCTCACAACATCCCCGCCCAAGCTTCGGCTAATCTGCTCAATCATCCTGATGACAGTTTGCTTGGAGCAATGCATTTCCCTTGAGAGCTGCCCCAAAGAGTACTCCCTTCCCGTGAACATCAGAAGGCTATAGAGGCTAATCACCTTTTGAGACGGAGAACTGAATGGATCCTTTTTAGGGGGCATATTTTCTAAGCCTTCTTTATCAACTTGATTTTATGCAATCATTTTTTCTTTATGCTATTCCGCAATCTGGAATGCCCGTCAACTATTATGGCCCACAGACATGAAAAGAATCTAGACGACACTCGATTTGTGGCCAGGTAACAATATTTTTCATTACCTTCTGGAATCCGGAGATAACATGACAGCACAATTCCCGATTATTTTTGATTATGGTGGCGAGGATTACGCCCTCGGAGAGCTTTCGAATGGTGCAATCTTTTCTCCAACAGATTGGGGGGTAGAAACGCAGAGTGATTGTAGTGCTCTTTGGCGTGGCTACAATTACGGGTGCAGCATTATCGAAGACTCCCTCTACCTGACATTTGTTTATATGAACGCCAAAGATGGATTGTATCCAAAGATAGGTGGAATCACACCAGAGGAGGGGGTCTATAGGGGATTAGAAATTAGGGTTCCATACAATGGGCAGATCCGCCTACTCAAAGACTTTGATCGCCAATACTACGTTCATCAGGGTTTTCAGTCAGCAGCTGCGCACCACACTGTTCTGGATTTCACACTGAACGATGGTTTGGTAACAGAGATTGTTGACAAATCAGATGATGCTCTCAGGCACAGAAAACTCTTCAATAAGGGTTTTGGCAATTCAGATACTGATGCTTTCGGCTACGAAAGGATCTGGCGCATGCTTGATATGGACCCCCTCCAAAGCAACTCGGACTTGAATCAAAACGAAAGCGCCTCGGATGAAGTGACAGATACGCACATCCCCCAAAAGCAGATCATTCGTTGGTTCTTGAATATGTGGAATGACCGCTTCCCTGAAGAGATGAAACAGATCGGACATGTGGAGTGTTCAAAACAGGCATATGTCCTTGCCGGAGTCGTTCGTCAGCAGATGAATAGTTTAATCAAGTATTACGATTATGAAGAAAAAGAGGCTTGGGAAAAGACTCAAAAAGACTACCTGATTGGCCCTGCAGGGCCAGAGTGTGAAGATTATATCGAAGAAGAGGAGATAGAGGATGGTGATTTTGATTTTATCGATGATCTAATAGACTATGAATAAGGGTTAAATATCTTCTCCTGTTTGAGAACACACAAGATAACAAGAACATAGATGCTTGGTGAGTTGCTGAAGGTCCATCATTAATGCAAAGGCAAGGAGGGAGAAATGACCAATCTGCAAATCGTCGATTCAATACTGAAAATGTGGCAAGGAGCCTATCCAGATGAAATGAAAAGCCTGGGGAAAAAGCAATGCTTGGTACAGGCGCAGGCTCTGGCAAACATGACCCGCAGGGAAATGGACACATTGAAAAAGGGCGGCATTGACGAGGATACAGCTTGGACAGAGGCTCGATACATATGCATGGTCCCGCCGCCAGCAACTGCAGACGACTAATCGTTAGCCCCTGACGAATAGGGGTAGTAAACCTTATCGACCATAGTAAGGATGCTTTTTCTGACTGTTGTGCGAGCACCAAAAAGACAAAGGACTTCAAGATACTATCTTGAAGTCCTTGATCTCCAGTGGCGGAGCCGACGAGACCCGAACTCGCGGCCTCCGGCGTGAGACAATGCCAGCCATCAGCCTATTGAAACATCACCAAAGGTGCGCTTCAAAATCGGTGACAAGGCTCAAACGAGACGCCCTTTGTCCGGCGGAACAGGTCTTTTGAAAAATCAGGTTTTACTCGCCTGCGCAAAACGCAGCAAACCCTTCTGCCGTATTGGGAAATCCATGTTCCTTAGCCAACTCCCATGGGCGTTCGCACTGCTTGGTTCGTGCGCACCAGCTGTATCCTGCAGACGGAATACAGCCATGTGCATCCCTATCCCCTCCAACCAACTGAGGGTCCGTCCCCTTCGCACACCCCACAAGGAGAAACCCGACGAAACAGAGTACCACAAGCAGTTTTTCCATGTTCACCCTTCCAAGTAGTATGCATACCAAATCGGGAAACTTCCGGTTATCTACAAGGCCCCCAATACCATGCATCATATCTGGACTGCAAACAGGCAAAAGAAAAAGCCCTTACAACGAATTGTAAGGGCTTGATCTTTAGTGGCGGAGCCGACGAGACTCGAACTCGCGGCCTCCGGCGTGACAGGTGCGAATCCTAGCTTTCACCACTTAATTTTATTGAATTTTTTGTAGCTTCACGTAGCTTCAAGGTGTCTCGGTGGGTTCCAAGGGCCCACCTGAGGGCCCACGACTTGACCCCAGTTCCTCTTCTGCTACGCTAAGAAATCTTGGTACGAATCTGCCCGTCCTGTTGCGGCTTGACCCCATTTCCTCTTCTGCTACGCTCCGCAAACGCCGCTCTGCTCGTCGGTGCCCGTTGCGGCTTGACCCCATTTCCTCTTCTGCTACGCTCTTTTCCGCGATGTGCTCATCGAACAGCAGGTTGCGGCTTGACCCCATTTCCTCTTCTGCTACGCTCGATGACGGCGAGGATGATCCAGATGACGAGTTGCGGCTTGACCCCATTTCCTCCTCTGCTACGCTGCCGGGTCGTTCCAGGTCACGTTCGCGGCGGTTGCGGCTTGACCCCATTTCCTCTTCTGCTACGCTGACAGCACCTGGGCCAGCCACTGCGCGTCCGTTGCGGCTTGACCCCATTTCCTCTTCTGCTACGCTAGCTTCTTTGATCATTCGCTTTGCAACATCGTTGCGGCTTGACCCCATTTCCTCTTCTGCTACGCTCATATCATAGTACACAACCCAGCCTTCTTTGTTGCGGCTTGACCCCATTTCCTCTTCTGCTACGCTTTAATCTTGGTGATGTCGCCGAACCCGCCCGTTGCGGCTTGACCCCATTTCCTCTTCTGCTACGCTCATGCGTTCGCATCCCAACGCATACGGGCTGTTGCGGCTTGACCCCATTTCCTCTTCTGCTACGCTAGATGGGTAAGGTGGTTGTTGTAGGCTACGGTTGCGGCTTGACCCCATTTCCTCTTCTGCTACGCTTATAGCCCTGTTCGCCTTGGGCTGCAATTCGTTGCGGCTTGACCCCATTTCCTCTTCTGCTACGCTGCTATCAATGCCTCTGGCACTGTCGGCGGTGTTGCGGCTTGACCCCATTTCCTCTTCTGCTACGCTAGATTGCGCTGACCCTGCGCATCACTGGCGGTTGCGGCTTGACCCCATTTCCTCTTCTGCTACGCTGCGGACTCCGGCGAGGCCCTTGACAATTTGGTTGCGGCTTGACCCCATTTCCTCTTCTGCTACGCTAACCACGACAATTATTGTATGAGCTGGTTTGTTGCGGCTTGACCCCATTTCCTCTTCTGCTACGCTCGAAAATGGACGCTATCATTTTTAGAATTTGTTGCGGCTTGACCCCATTTCCTCTTCTGCTACGCTTCACATTAAGCGGTTAAAGCGTCGTTGCTGTTGCGGCTTGACCCCATTTCCTCTTCTGCTACGCTAGGGATGGAGAGGGACGACCGTATTGCGGCGTTGCGGCTTGACCCCATTTCCTCTTCTGCTACGCTGGGCCGAGCGGGGGATATTGTCGATTTCGAGTTGCGGCTTGACCCCATTTCCTCTTCTGCTACGCTCGAAGCAATTTCGTTACAGCATCATCAATGGTTGCGGCTTGACCCCATTTCCTCTTCTGCTACGCTCTCACGCGGAACGAGTAGACACCGGACAGCGTTGCGGCTTGACCCCATTTCCTCTTCTGCTACGCTCCGCTAAAAATAATCAACGGTAGACTTGCCGTTGCGGCTTGACCCCATTTCCTCTTCTGCTACGCTACTTCGCCCTCATGCAACTTGAACGGTACCGTTGCGGCTTGACCCCATTTCCTCTTCTGCTACGCTGGCCGCACCTGCTCATCGCCCGACTCGAAGGTTGCGGCTTGACCCCATTTCCTCTTCTGCTACGCTGCTGGCCTGCTTCGCGAGGACTTCGGAAACGTTGCGGCTTGACCCCATTTCCTCTTCTGCTACGCTCCGGCATAGGGGGATGGCCATGAGCGCCTAGTTGCGGCTTGACCCCATTTCCTCTTCTGCTACGCTTCGAAAGTGATGGTCTTGGCGGCAGCGGCGGTTGCGGCTTGACCCCATTTCCTCTTCTGCTACGCTACGACCGCGTCCCAGGCGATAACGCCTTGTGTTGCGGCTTGACCCCATTTCCTCTTCTGCTACGCTTTGGGCGGCTCGGGCTTGTTGTTCCCGCTCGTTGCGGCTTGACCCCATTTCCTCTTCTGCTACGCTCCATGGGTTTAGAGAAAGCGCTCAGCACACGTTGCGGCTTGACCCCATTTCCTCTTCTGCTACGCTGAGCATACCGGCTTCCGGCTTAAATCCGTAGTTGCGGCTTGACCCCATTTCCTCTTCTGCTACGCTCCATGTTTGAGTAAAACCCAGAAGAGTCGTGTTGCGGCTTGACCCCATTTCCTCTTCTGCTACGCTAACCACGACAACTATTGCATGTCTTGGTTCGTTGCGGCTTGACCCCATTTCCTCTTCTGCTACGCTCGCCACCTGAGTCCACAAATGAGTCTCCGTGTTGCGGCTTGACCCCATTTCCTCTTCTGCTACGCTCGAGCAAGGCTATGTTGGCAATGAGTGTCTGTTGCGGCTTGACCCCATTTCCTCTTCTGCTACGCTGGTTTCCTCAGAGAGGGTACCATCGGCGATGTTGCGGCTTGACCCCATTTCCTCTTCTGCTACGCTCTATATCGTATAACCGCCCTTATACACAGGCGATTATACGATATAGAGCCAGAGGAAATGGCTTTCAGGTGGACAAATCCCCTCCCTAAACCGCTTTTTTTCAGAATAAAGTGAGTTGTTTAACTTCCGGTGGTGGGGCCTTTTCCCTACCGGTGAAACAAACCATATTCTCATATTGCTTATCCGTGATAGTGAGAATGTTCACGCTCCCATCCGCCGGGACCTTATCCTCAATCTGCCTTATATACCTCCCTGCCACTTCTTTGCTCCCCATCACCCGGTAGTAAATGGAAAACTGGGCCATCTCGAATCCGAGATTCTGCAAATGCTTACGAAAAAGCCCCGCAGCCTTTCGTTCCTTCTTAGTGCCCACCGGCAAATCAAACATAACCATCATCCACATAACTCTGTATCCGCTCAGCTCTGATCGCATGGGCTCTCTCAAGGCAATAATACTGTACCAAATTCAAGGCGTTCCTTTTTGTTCTCATAGCTGCGAACCAAGGAGTGCGCCAAGGAATGCAGCACCTCCAACAATGGCGATACCCCTTTGGACGTTTTGAGATCCATCCTGAGTACGGCCGCAAGTCGTTGTTTCGTCGCCGGAGTCAACTCGACCACATCGGAATCCTCAAGCACCTCAACCACGACGCTGTCCGCCAGCGGGCGGTATGGCTCCATGAGATCATCAACCAGCGAAAAGGGGTTCAGACGCCCCCGATGGTGTACTCCAAGAGCAGGGAGCAGCCCGACTCCGACTACGGACCTGGCAACGGCGGAACGAAGCACGGTATAAATATAGTTAAATAGGGTATTCTCGTCTTCGGCAAAACGATCGCGGACAAATTCGGTGCGGACCACAACAGACCAATACCGTCTGGCCGCCTGAGCCTCTATGTTGTCAGGATCACCGGACCGTACACGGCGCATCATTGATTCAAGAGCGTTGCCAGCCTTTCCCTGTCCGCGCCAATGTAAGACTTTTGCCTGGTTGTGGATTTTCTCCTTAACCAACTTCTGCCAAATCTGTTTACACAAGGGACGGCCCGCATCAATCTGACTGCGCATCCTGTGCGCCGATTCATAATTCCCGGAGTATGGGAGTGAGATTGAAGTGGGAATGTAAGTTCTGCCGCAACATGTTACGGAAGCGTTCTGTTCAGCCAATGCGACCATGAGATTCTTTGAGACAGTGGCTTGATTGGCGGAAAGGATGACTGCAGAGACATCTGCCAAAGGGACACGCCCCAAAACGTTGTCTTTGTCTGAAACAACGAGAAAACCACGATAAAGAGACAGGTATCGCCCATCCTCAGCAATTTCTACAATTCCATCAACCATAAAGTCCTCCGACATTCATATCGGAGGACTTTAGTTCTTGGTTTAGGCATATAGTATTATCGTATAATCATGCCATCAACGCTTATATGTGTTTTCTGCATATAAAAATTCTCCACAAGCACCTGTATTGATTTAAAATTTCTCCTCGCGTCACTTGCCGTGTGCGGACGGACATCGAGCTTATTATTTGTCGCGGAGAAACCTGCAAGCCTCATTAGCTCCTCCTGCCCTTTGCCGCCGATCAGCAACACCATGTCATTTTTATACAAACGCATGATCTTCCTTGCCGCCGGATGGGGCTTGTATGCTTCATGCAACCCGTCCTCATTTCCCTCAAACTTCTTGGCCTCAGCATAGCTTATGAACTTCCCAACGAAACCCCACTTGCCCGTGGTCTTACCTTTTCTGTTATACTTCGGTGTATGCCAGATATCACAAAATGCTATGGAGTCCGTGGAATATCCCTTGTATGGTGCGCTCCCGATCGGAGTAATCGATTGATTTTTGATCACGATTCGAACTCGGCGAAGGCGTGTCTTGTCCTTAGCCGAGCCTATGCAAATCGGCGTTTTAGCGAGTAAAACCAGTTTCTCCTCCCATTTCTTTATGGCTCTAACTTCTGGCAAGTCGAGAAATTCAGCTACTGCCGTGCGCACCGCATCGTCTCGAATCTGATTCACTTCGTTTTCTTTTAATGCAGGGATTGGACGCCGCACTACCCCATTGAAACCTTGCTTTCGCCAGCGATCATCCCTACCTATAAGTCCATATGCGGTCTCTTGGTATAACTTAGATTCACGGCTATGATCCTGCCTGAATGACACATTGATCCTGTCGGCGACCTCTTTGATCCGTGCATCAGTTGCCCAAACCGGACGTTCCGGAAAGCGCAACTTTGCTACATAATCCTTGCGCCCCTCCTGTTCTTCACGAGTCTTGTCAGCTATGCGCTTCACAAGGCTTCTGTCTGCTAACGCGACTATCAACGCGTCTTCGGCATGATGGCGGTGATCCTGCCGCTCTTCATCCTTCCCCTTTGCTTTGATCGCGTTGATCTGCCACTTATTACGGATCAGATTGGTGATATGACCATTAACCGGGACCACTCGCGAGGGTTCACCGACAACCGGAGAAAGATATCTTGCCGCGATCCGCGATATGTACTGCGTATCCACAAGCTGACGATCAATAAAGGCACCGCTCGAATCAGCATCGTACTCGCGCCGCTCTTCGAGGGTCATACTCTTGGTAAGAATGCGCTCGTAGACCTCGGCAGCATCAGGCCCAAACCGCCATCTTTTGGCACGGGGCAGACGTTTTGCTCTTGACCGCATAGCCTCAGCATCGATCTCCGGATCGCCTTGAGCAAACTGGTACGGGAGTTTGTCGCCGCCTTTCCTCCGGTTGACCTCACGGAAGGTCACGGTCCTGTTGGCTATGGAGTTATCGTACGTTCTGCCATAGGGAAGGATGTGCTCAATCTCTACTTCGTCACTGAACAACTGCCGGAAGCCGATGGTCCGACCGGTATATACGTCCATTCGAGCCATGGCCTGACGAGCATCATCGGTATCATCTTCGGCCAACTCCTCCCATAGCCGCATCTTTATCATGTCCAACCCCGAAGGGGTCTGACCAGGGAAGCATTCTTCATATTGCTTGCGTCGCTTTTCATTTTTTCCGGTATTTTCCGCCAGTCCCTTCAACAATTCCTGGTAATTTTTCCCCGCTTTTTTTACGTTCCGAGCTAATTCCAGATGAATGTCGTAGGGGGAGCCGTAACGCTTCACAAGGGCGTTTATGAGCTTCCTCAACTGATTGAGTGCGACGTGTACTGTGGGATTGGGAATTTTTCCGTACTTTGCCTCATCTTCCGGAGTATTGGGCGTCACGGCAACCGGGACTGTCGCCCCGCGCAGCACCTCACCGTAATAGGGCAGTTCCTCAAGGATCTCTCCTGTCGCAAACTGGCTGTAATCGGTATGATCTCCATAGACCTCTCTTGCAGCTTCCCAATACTGCATCCCATCCCACATGTACGGGAGCAGCTTTTCCATGCAACGTCGGGAGATATGCCCGTGGGATGATGGATAGTATTTTCCCGAAAGATCGCGAATCAGACCGCCGGGTAACTCCCAACGGAGTTCACGGTTTGCCGCCATAAACTCCGATAGGTCCCTTGCGTCATGTATCATTTGCACAACGTCGTTTTGAACGCTGGATTCCAAATGGTCCCAATCACAGCCATGGGCTGTAAAAAGGACTCGCATGTCGCATGCTGTTGCATTTCCATTCAACTTTTTCCGCCTTTCACTTTCCAAGTTAAACTTGGAAGCCCTCGGCAGGTTGAGCAAAGAACGCACCTTTGAAAAGGACATGGATTTCTGATTTTCCAGAGCTTCAACAAGAGTTGCCCGTTGCTCTCTGGTCAACTCTCTGTCCCCCTCTTCGATTTGACACCGCAGGTTGTTCACTTCCTGCAGGATGCGGAATGTGTGGGTTATGGGAAGATGCCGCCACGCCCTTGGGTGCTCCTCGCGCCCATCCCGTCCGTGTTCAAAAGAACACGCACCCGCCTCCTTTGGAATTAATGGCCGCTGAAAAGAAAAAATATCAAACAATTCATCCCACTGCTCATCAGTAAGATGGCGGGTGCCTTGTGTCTTCCTTATGGCGTTAAATTCGTCCGCATACATGTCTCTGGTAGGATAAATTGCGACAGTTCCGGCGGTATCATCAAATTCGTCTCCCCGAAATCGGACATGTTTGTCAAAAGCAATACGATCACGAAGATATTGGCCCAATGTCAATCCACGCTCTTCGAGAATGGCTGTTAGTCCTTGCATGGCTCCTTTTCGTTCGGAAGCGTCTTTGTCTTCGCCATCGGTTTTACGATTGGAAAGAAAACCTCTCCGTTTGCAGAGATGAAATAGCGCACGGGCAAGCTCATTCTCACTGACTACCCTAGTGGCGGCTTGGGCTCTTGCTTGGTAGGGATCAATAGACATATCGATCTTGCCGGTTTTGTATTTTTGCCGACCAGCAGTACCTTTCTTAGGTATAAGTCCGAATTCCACGAGTTTGTCGGCAAAGACGCGGATGCGCTTCAAGCTCCGGTCACGATTGCGACGCATCCCCCTGGCCATACGACGGGTTACAGCAAGAGATTCTCCAATCCTTGGCAATCCAGTTTTGCTATCAATACCAGCGGGTTCGCGGCCATCCGGAAAAATGCGGACTCCCATGTCGATAATTTTACAGGGTTCATAGCCATAGCCGGAGTCCTCAAGGCCAAGAATCGCCCATCCTATGGAATTACTGCCAATATCTAAACCCAATCTCCACATTACAACCATCCTTGCATAGGTTGACAAACAATTATTATTGTATATATTTTTTATTAATGAATGCAACCTTGCTGAGATGGTGGTAGCAGACTGTCTTTGTAGGGATTTCAGCCAGTTTTCTGTTGGGTCAAGCCGTTAACAAGCTGAAAAATGCACCAGATGAAAAGAGAGTCTACGGGCTCTCTTTTTTTAATGTTGTCTACTTGGCACTAGCCGATTTACACCTTCAAGGCTCTACTGTATTTGCACCCCATGCCAGCCTTAGAACAATGGGCCAAAGGACTTCCACAGCCCCATGCCACCCTGCTAACAATTTTAGCGTCCTCATGGGAAAACACATATACAATCTATCAGCTACTTCATGGCAAGACGGCCATTCAAGGCGCACAAGTGAAGCCCAACCTAAAGAACTGGTTAAAACTTTACGATAGCGATAGCCAGCCTAACGACGCTCTCTTTGAATACTTCCGGACCGAAATGGGAAGCCGAATAGACTTCTCCCTAATTGAAAACCCTACCGAACACCCTGGACCGAATGAAAAGGAAGCAATCACTTCCCTACTCAAGCAATTGGCAGAACTGGATACCGACAAGCTCCCAGACACAGATGAATTTGCATACTCATTACCTATGGCATTTTTAATTCTTGTTTGTATGCCGTGTCTTGCTCTCTATGGTGAGTACCCGGCAGCCATCATGAAGCAAGCGCGGAATGGGGATTTGGGTACGATTTGCGACCTCATCAGGCTAGACCGGTCTGTGATCTTTGATGGCACCATATCCCAGATCATCCATGCCTGGGCTCTGGAACTTCAGGGAATTAAGTTAAAACGAATTGGCGAAGCCTTTAGCAAAGGCATACCGAGAATATCCAAAAAGAAAGTTAAGATTGCCTGGGCTCAGTACGTTTATGACTCGGCCAAGAGCTTTGGGATGCCTCTAACAGCACCCAAAGTCCGCGACCTCTTTGATGCCCTTTCCCAAGACGCAGGCACTGGTTTTCATGATCCTGATTTGGTCGAGATGACCGACGATGCTTTTTATCAGGCCATTGCCAAACACAAGAAGCCCTTGAGCAACCTCCTCAAATATAGAAACGCCTAGCCACTCACTTTTCGTCCTCATCGGCACCCGGTCATCTTTTGTTTTCAAAATGACCGGGTACTCTTTTTTCTACTCCCATAACTTCCGCCACATGAGCACGAAGAAACAACGCACGCAGCCTTCGCGTTCACTAGAAGGGGGGCTGATGACTATCAGCCCCCCCTCAAAGGTGAACACGGGGCTCCCCTTGGAAGCAGAGATACTGACGTCCGGGGTCGATTCTCTGAATTTGTCCCTTGGTGTGAAGTGGAAAAACACTTTTTTCCACGAGCTTTTGGAAATGGGGAAGGCTGAAGCCAAACGAACTGGGCACCCCCATCCGTTTTTCCACAACATACCTGAAATGGACGAACAATTAGTTTTCGCGACACTCCCAAATGGAAGCAAAGGATATAATTGGCTAATTTCTGGAAACCAATATTCGGTCAAATTTGGAAAAGCGATTATTCCGAATTCCAGGCCGAATGTGTTCATTGAAATCCGGTCTGAAATGCTTTGGCAGTCGGGAATTCAAAAGTCCATCGACCTCATCTTGCTCTTTCTACAAAAAGTCCATGCCGAGATTCTCTCGATCAAGCCAAGCAGAATAGACCTTTGCATGGATCTTTTAATTCCCGGCTATGAATGGAATCTCGACTTGTTCAATAAGATGGTGACACGAGCCAGAAGGCGAGCCCACTATACAGAGAATCAGGCCCTCACCGGAGTCCATGTAGGTAAAGGAGTTATGTCAGGTCGGTTGTACGACAAGGCGAAAGAGATTGAAACGGTCTCTCACAAGACTTGGATGTACGACGTCTGGGGCATCCCTGAAGTCCCTGAGGACAAGAAGGTAGTCCGGGTTGAGTTTCAGCTTCTCAGAGAACCGCTCAAAGACCTCGGCATTGATACCATGGAAGACTGCATTGGAGCTCTGGATAACATTTGGGCCTACTGCACCCAGAAATGGCTTAAGTTTCAAACCCGTCCAGGAAAGCATCACACCCAAAGGAAGACCCTCCCTTGGTGGAAGATGGTTCAAAATAAATACCTTGGGGTCTCTGAGCCAGTTCCGGCAATCAGGGCAAAAGCAGTCAGGGCCACCCAATTCCAGTTGGCATCTCAAGTTGTGGGCCTGGCTATTGCTTTGGCTTCAGTGGACGACGAATTCGGTATTACCCCCCTCTTCGAAGAAGTCTCCCAAGAGGGGCTTGTAAAGGTCTTCCGCAAAGCTCTGCGAATCGCGGGAAAAAACAGCTTGGAATTGAAGGATGCCGTAAACCGTAAACGCGCCAAGAACCACCGAGGCAAAGCAAAGTACCAAGTTGCCAACTACAACCGTCTTGCTGCGGGACTCCCCGCCGACATGCTCACTCTCGGCATTGAAGACGATCACACCTGGATTCTCTACGACATGGGAGTAATCAAATGAAACTCCCGGATCTTGGCGAAAAATATACATCGGAAGAGGCTGCGAATTTCTTTGATGTTGCCGAGTCCACTGTATTGCGGCATCCTGCTCGGTACGGTGGTGTAAAGCTAGGCCGTCGCATCCTGTTCTTTGAAAATCTAATAGACGAAGCGATTAGGAGGCATTATGCCTTACAAGCTGAAAAAGAACGGGAAATCCGTTTGGATGGCTCAAGTCAAAATCCACGGCAAGAAGTATCGAAAGCACTTTATAAGGAAGGAAGACGCCAAGAAATGGGAAGTCGAACAAAAAGAACTGGTCAAAATACCGCCAGAAACAACGACCCCCACGACCTCCTTTCTTAAGTGGGCAACCCTTTATCTGGACCATTCGGTTAAATACAGCACGAAGACCTACAGTGAAAAAAGAACCGCTTTCAAGCGTTTTCTCAAAGCTGTGAATCCTACGGCTGAGGTTTCAACCTACAGCAAAATGGATGCCCTCAAGTACCTGCAAAGAATCTACGAAGACCGAACTGGATACGCTGCGAATAAGGAAAGAAAAAACCTGGCTGCGGCTTGGAACTTTGGAATTAAATTCATTGAAGGCTTCCCAGCCTTGAATCCATTTCTTTCTGTTCCGCGTTTTCCTGAAGTGAGACAGCAGAGATATGTTCCACCTCAAAAGGACTTCTGGAAAGTACACTCGATTGCTGAAGGTCAGGACAAAGTCCTTCTTCTCACCTTTCTGCATACGGCAGCAAGGCGTGGAGAGCTCTACCGACTTCAATGGAGGGATGTGGACTTTGGCGGCAAGCGTATTCGACTTGGGACCAAGAAAAGACAGGACGGATCTATGGAATATGAATGGCTCCCCATGACGGATGAGCTTTTCAATATTCTACTTGCTCATAAGCAAGAGGCCGTCAACGAATGGGTCTTCACACAGCCCTCAGGGCGTCGTCAGGGCAAGCCTTATGTAGACAACAGGGGATTCCCCCAGAAGCTCTGCGAAAAGGCAGGAGTGCCCTCTTTTGGGTGCCACGCCATTCGACATCTTACGGCGTCCATTCTGGCGAATAACAATGTACCCATGATAGCCATCCAGCAGATACTCCGACACAAGAAACTTGCGACGACCGAAAGGTATGTCCGAGGTATGGAACCGATCCGGCCCCACCTGAAAATATTGGAAGGTGGCTTGAACACTGGGCCCACTAGCGGGCCCACCAACCAAATCGACGAGAGGACAAAGAAAAAGGACCTCAAGCTAATTGCTTGAAGTCCTTGATCTTTAGTGGCGGAGCCGACGAGACTCGAACTCGCGGCCTCCGGCGTGACAGGCCGGCGTTATAACCAGCTTAACTACGGCTCCGCACTGTTATGATAAAGGGTGTTAAGCGTACCCTCTATTTCAAAGATGATCGCGCGGCAGGTCTTGAACCTTTGCCCTCCCCGGCCTTGGCCGGTGCGCGGCTTGGCGGACTCTCCGTCCGCAAGAAGAGCTTGTCTAATAGGACTTGGATGGGTTGTCAATTCATTTCTTTCCGATTGCAGAGCTTTATGCCTACGGGGGGGGCGAAGCCCCCTTCCCAACCAGGCAGGCAGACCGGCTTCATTTAAGGCAATCGAGGAGTCTCTTCCCGCTCACTGGAGCTTGGCATGTCGCCTCCCCCGCCTACCGTTTCGCATGCCCGAACACTTTTTGTTTGCGACCATTCAACTCAAGAATCCCGTAATTACAGACAGGTGCATAGGACTGTTATTAAGAATTCTGCCTCTCTACTCCATAGGGGGCTTTCCATGTTATGGTGCAGACAAGTCTACGCACCATCAACCGAAGCCAGAACCATGCGGAAGGTCCTTATGCTCAACAACGTCAGCGTGAAACTGAAGACAATCATCCCAGCACTCGCTGGCCCGGTGATCATTGCCCTGGTCCTCGGGGTACAGCAGGTAAAAACCATACACGACAAAAGCCAGGAGACGCTTCTCGTACAGAGCAAGGCTATCGTCCTGATGGCCGAAGCCGCACGCAAGGAAATGAGCAACAAGATAGACTCGGGCATTATCAGACCATTCGACCAGATCCCGGATGACGAGGTGATAAACGCGGTTCCCGTTATCACCGCCATCAGGATGGCGAACATGAACGCTGAAAAGGCCGGCTACGACTTTCGGGTTCCCAAGGAGTCGCCGCGCAACCCCGCCAACACGCCAACGAAGTTGGAATCACGGGTACTGGCCGAGATGAAGGCGTCCAACAAGGATGAAGTCACCATCATCGACGACAATCATATCCGCTACTTCAAGGCGATACGCCTTACCGAGGAATGTCTGTACTGCCATGGAGACCCCGCAGGCACAAAAGATGTGACCGGGGGCACGAAAGAAGGCTGGAAGACAGGCGAAATACACGGCGCCTTCGAGATCATCAGTTCACTTGCAGCCTCAAAGGCGGATTCGCGGAATGCTGCGATCACTTTTTCCGTATGGACCATTTCGGTCCTGGCCATACTGGCATTTATCGTCACCTGGGTGCTGCGCTCATCCGTGCTTCGTCCCCTGCAGGAAATCATTTCCCTGACCAGTGCCATGTCCGAAGGACGTTTCAAGGGTGGGATCAAGAAAACTGCCGGTGACGAGATAGGCAAGGTCGGCAATTCTCTCAATTCGATGATAGCCAGCCTGGGCGGCGTGATCAAAACCGTCACCGGAGCTGCAGGCAACGTCAGGATAGGAAGTCATGAGCTGGCCGCGGCGGCCGACAACGTGGCTACGGGCGCGGCGCGGCAGGCTTCCAGCGTGGAGGAACTTTCCGCCAGCATGGAGGCAATGACGCAGCACATCATCAAGACCGCCGACAACTCGGCCAAGACCAAGGAAATAGCGGCCAAAAACGCCGCCCACGCCGAGCACAGCGGAAAGAGTCTCGTGGAAGGGCTCAGCGTGCTCAAGGAAATAGCGGACAAGATCCAGGTTATCGAAGAGATAGCACGCCAGACGAACCTCCTGGCCCTGAATGCGGCCATCGAGGCGGCTCGGGCCGGAGAGCACGGCAAGGGATTCGCCGTAGTGGCTTCCGAAGTTCGTAAATTAGCCGAAAAAAGTGGCCTGGCGGCGCAGGAGATAATCCGGATATCCGAGGCGAGTGTGGAGGTGGCCAATAATGCCGGGGAGCAGCTTTCCGAAATGATCCCGGAAATACAGCGCACGGCGGAGCTTATTGAGGAGATTGCCGCAGCCAGTGCCACCCAGGATGAAAGCGCCAGGCAAATCAATCAGGCCATCATGGAACTCGGCAACGTGATCCACCAAAACGCCTCCGCCGCCGAGGAGATATCAGGCACGGCCCAGGAACTCGCCAACAAGTCCAGTGAACTGACGGAAGCAACCGATTTCTTCGACGTGGACGGCGAGCCGGTTTTCTCCGTTGCCCAACTGTGCGAACACAACAGCGAAGACTCCTGACCCACCAACAACCCACAACAAAGAAAAAGCCCTTACAACGAATTGTAAGGGCTTGATCTTTAGTGGCGGAGCCGACGAGACTCGAACTCGCGGCCTCCGGCGTGACAGGCCGGCGTTATAACCAGCTTAACTACGGCTCCGCACTGTTATGATAAAGGGTGTTAAGCGTACCCTCTATTTCAAAGATGGTGGGCGCGACAGGGCTCGAACCTGTGACCCTCGGCTTGTAAGGCCGATGCTCTCCCAGCTGAGCTACGCGCCCGCAGGAAGAGAGTCTTTAGCTTGGCGAGGGTCGCTTGTCAACCACTTTCGGCAACTGCGACGCACGCTTGTTGGAACCCTCTTTCGCGTTCAGCGGCGAGGGCATATTGCCCATCTACTCCGCTTTTATCAACACTTTTTTATAAAAATCTCATTCCAGGCAATCGTTTTAAATAATTGATCTATTTTGCCGACCACAGCAACCGCCCACCCTTGCGGGCCATCCAGCCGACAGGCAGCCCTCTGAAATACAGCCCGACGCTGCCCTTGCCCTGCTTGTAGCCCACGCTTTGGCCGGTGAACAGCCGCTCCAGGATTTCCGTATCTTCCGCGTCGAGCACGTCGCAGGAGGCCCGGGACAGGTCTTCCGGGAGCAGCACCCGGGCCAGAGGCGCGGGGGTGAACTTGGCCCGGTCACCCTTGCCCGCCACCTTGCCCAGGGGAAACCCCTGCCAGCGCAGCCCGTCGGGGACCAGATCCAGAGCCCTTTGATGGAGAAAGAAGGCCTTGCCGCCAAAATCGTAGACCTCGCCCGGAGGAAGGCGAGTCAAATCTATCTGGTCGCCGCCGACCATTTTGGCCAGGTTCAGCCGATTGCCGGGCAGCTCCTTTTTTTGCGCACACGGTTCATCCGTTGCACTCTCTTCGCCGCGCTTGATGAATTTTGCGAGGAAGAACCCCTGTCCGTCCGAGTCTTCCGCCACACGCAGGACGCCGTCCATGCCCGGCATGTGCGGGGCCTCGAAAACAAACCCCTCAGGCTCGGCAAGCGGCGCAAGCTCTAGGTCGAGTGTCTCCATAACCCATGTAACCTGCGCCTCGTTCTCTTCGATATTGGTAGTGCAGGTGGAGTACAGGACCGTGCCGCCGGGACGGAGCATGGACGCAGCCTTTTCCAGGAGCGTCTTTTGCAGGGAGACCAGGGGCGCGGTCTTCGATCCTGACCAGACTTCCATCACCTTGGGATTCTTGTCTACCGTGCCCCAACCGCTGCATGGGGGGTCCAGTTGGATATGGCCCCACACGCCGTCGGCAAAGGGGAGATCCTGAGCCATGGCCTTGGCCGTGGCCGCGTTGACCGAACCGGTGCGCCGCAGATTGGCACGCAGGGTCCCAAGCCGGTCTGCCGAGGGCTCGGACGCGAACACGAAACCTTGCGGCCCTACCATGCGTGAAAGCAAACTCGTCTTGCTGCCCGGCGCGGAACACATATCCAGGACATCGGCCCCGGCAGGCGGGTTCAAGGCCAGCGGCGGCAGCATGGAAGAACGGTCCTGGATGTAGATCAGGCCGAACCGGGCGGCCAGACTTTCACCAAGAGGAAAAGGCTCATGGATAATCCTGCGGGCAAAGCTGTAGAACGGCTCGGGTTCGAAATCGAACCCCTGCGCGCGAAGCAACGCTTCCACCACGGGCGTGGCCGGTGCGTCGCAAACCAGCCTGAACGTGCGTCCGAATCGGGTCATGTACTCTCCAAAGAACGGCCCGGACACCGGACCGTCACCTTGCCGTCCGGCCCGTTCGCCGACGGCAGCAATAGCGGCAATCCCCCGCCGTATCAACTGTCTTGGCCCTTTGCATCCTGCCCGGAAACTGGTACAAGGGGCTCCCGTGCGCAACCGCACGTCCACACATGTCACAATAGCAGGTTATCACCTACCTTCCGGAGGAATACATGGCAAGAAGACCAGTCATCAACGTCTTGATCGCCCTTGCGGCGACCCTGCTCCTGGCCGTACCGGCCATGGCCCAGGGGGCCAAGACCTATGCGGTCCTCCCGTTTGTTTACAACGGGCCTCAGAAATACGAATACTTTTCCAAGGCCGTCCAGGCCAGCCTGGAGAACGACCTGGAATGGCTCGGCCACGCCGAGCCCACCACCAAAAGCCTGCAATCCGTGGGCACCCCCAAGGACAAGGGCGCGGCCCTGAGCGCCCTGCGCAGCCTGAATGTGGATTACATCATGTATGGCGAGATCGCCATCCTCGGCAGCAAGGCCCACATGCGCATCGACGCGGTCTCGGCCGACGGCAATTCCTGGCAGAAAAAGGGCGAGGTCGGCATCGACGAGATGACCGGCTGGCTCGATTCCCAGGCCAAACTCCTCCAGGGCGACGTGTTCAACCGCCCGGGCTACGGCACGGTTGAGGAGAAAAAGGTCGCCAAGAACACGATGCAGACCACAGCCCCCTCGGACAGCCCGTTCATTACCGGCGACGGCCAGGCGTTCCAGCCCACGGCCCTCAATCCGCAATTCCGCTATGAAGGCGGCACCGAGACCTCCGGACGCTGGAGAAGCCAGACCCTGCCCTTCTATTCCTTTGGCATGTATGTGGCCGACGGCGACGGCGACGGCCGCAACGAAGTCTTCATTCTTCAGGAATCGGCCATCTCGGCCTACCGCTTGAAGGATAACAAGCTTGAGCACCTGACCACCTTCGATCTGCCCGCCAACGTCATGAGCGTTCGTCTCGAGGTCGCGGACCTGAACCGTGACGGCATGCCCGAATTCATTGTCGGCGCCTACCGGTTCGAGAGTCAGGGCGGCATCCGTGCCCCGCGCGGAAAACCGCAATCCTGCATCCTCTCGTTCGAGGGCGGCAAATTCAAATATCTGGTCCAAAGTGTGGACCGCTTCCTCGGCGTGCTGCGGCTTCCGCCGGCGTATGCGCCTGTTCTCGTGGCCCAGAAAAAAGGTCAGCGCGACCTGTTCGACAGGCATATCAACGAAGCATACCTCAAGGGCAATGACGTCGAGATCGGCCAGGCCATTCCGGCACCGCCTTTCGGCACCGTATACAACATGACCTACATCCCCGACGGCCTGGGCTACAAGTGCGTGGTCATCACCAACAAGCACAAGCTGGTCGTCTACAGCCAGTCCTTCGAGCGCCTCTACGAGAGCGACGAGAGCTACAACAGCTCCGGCGTGGTCATCGAGGCTGCGGACAAGATGGCAGGCATGGGTGGCGGTCCCACCGAGGAACATGGCGTCACCTACAATATCCCCATCCGGGGCCTGACCGCTGCGTTGACCTCCAACAAACGCTTCGAGCTGCTGGTCAACCGCGACCTGTCGGCCACTGCGGAAGTCTTCCAGAACTACAAATACTACACCCAGGGTGAGATCCACTCGCTGGTCTATGACCAGGTGGGCCTGAACCTGGCGTGGAAGACCCGGCGCATCAAGGGCCAGGTCGCGGACGTGGCCCTGGCCGACCTGAACAACGACGGCAACCAGCAGTTGTGCGTCCTGGTCAACACCTTTGCAGGTTACGGCTACGGCAACCGCAAGACCTTGATCCTGGCCTACACACTGAACGCCCAATAGGGGGACGGTCGACCGGCCGTTCCCAACCATACGCATTTCAAGGAGAGAGTGATGCGAAAAACGATGACCGCGCTGGCCCTGAGCCTGGCCCTGATCTGCCTCATGGCGGCTTCGGCCCTGGCCGGGACCATGGTGACCTATGCCAACTTCCCGCCCGCCAAGACCTTCCCCTGCGTCCAGATGGAGCGATGGAAGGCCGAGGTGGAAAAGCGTACCGGCGGTGAGCTGACAGTCCAGACCTTCCCCGGCTCCACCCTGCTCGGGGCCAAGAACATGCTGCGCGGCGTCCAGACCGGACAGGCCGATATCGGCTGCATCTCCATTGCGTACTATCCCGGCGTGTTCCCGCTGATGTCCGCGGTCAACCTGCCCGTGGCCTTCACCTCCACGGAAGCGGCCAGCATGACCATGTGGGATCTGTTCACCAAATACCAGCCCGAGGAGTTCAAGGACGTGAAGGTCCTGACCATGTTCACCTCGGCCCCCTCCCAGATCATGAGCAAGGAGCCGGTCAAGACCCTGGCCGACCTCAAGGGCATGGAGCTGCGTGCCTCGGGCACCATCCTGCGCGTGCTCAGCGGCCTGGGCGCCCAGGGCGTGGGCATGCCCATGTCTGAGACCCCGGAAGCCCTGCAGAAGGGCGTGGTCAAGGGGCTGGTCTCCTCCTTTGACGTGCTCAAGGACTTCAACTTCGCCGACATCTGTCGCCACGAAACCATCACCAACCTGCCGGTATACCCCTTTGCCGTGATCATGAACAAGGCCAAGTGGGAATCCCTGCCCGGCGACGTGAAGGACGTCCTCAACGACCTCGGTCGTGAACAGGCCCAGTGGACCGGCCAGTACCTGGACACCCACATCAACGATTCCCTGAACTGGTCGAAAGAGAAGTATCAGGTCGAGGTCCACAAGCTGACCCCGGCCGAACACGCCGAGTTGAAGACCCTGGGCCAGCCCCTGGTCGACGACTGGAAGGCCGAATGCGCCAAGGCCGGCATCGACGCCGACGCCGTGTTCAAGGACCTGCTCGAATACCAGGCCAAATACGAATCCCTGTAAACGCACACATCACCGCCCCCGCGTTCGCGCGGGGGCGTTTTTTTTGGGGCCTTTCATGATGCATTTCCTTGACCGGGCCAGCGAGTTGACCGCTCGGGCGCTTGCCGTGCTGGCCGGCATATTTCTCGTTTCCATGATGCTTCTGGCCTGCGCTAACATGGTACTGCGCGCGGTCTGGGTGCCCATTCAGGGTACCTTCGAACTCATGGGCTTTCTGGGTGCGGTCGTGGCCGCCTTTTCCCTGGCGTTTGCCCAGCGGCGCAAGGCACACATCGCGGTGGGCATCCTGCTCGCGCGTTTCCCCGCCTGGTTCCGCAGGTTGGCCGACGCGGGAACCAATGCGTTGTCCTGCGGCTTTTTCCTGCTGGCGGGCATCGAAACATGGAAGTGGGCGGCCTTTCTGGTCCAGACAGGTGAGGTCTCCGAGACCCTGCAGATCGTCTATCATCCCTTCGTGTTCGCCTCGGCCGCCGGGTGCCTGGCCCTGGCCTTTGTCCTGGCGGTGGACACGCTCAAGGCTCTGACCCAGGAGAAGGTGGCATAATGGATCCGATCACCGCCGGTATTCTCGGCACCCTCCTGCTCCTGGTCTCCATTTTCCTGTTCCGCATCCCCGTGGCCTTTGCCATGGGCATCATCGGATTCGGCGGCTTCGCCTACGTGCTCAACTGGAACGCGGCCACCGGCATGCTCGGAACCGAGCTGTGGAACGTCTTTTCCAACTACGGGCTGACCGTCATCCCCCTGTTCATCTTCATGGGGCAGATCTGCTTCTATTCTGGCGTGAACGAACGGCTGTACAAGTCGGCCTACGCCTGGATGGGCCAGATACGAGGCGGCATCGCCATGACCACGGTCCTGGCCTGCGCCGGGTTCGCGGCCATCTGCGGGTCCAACTCGGCCACGGCCGCGACCATGTCCACCGTGGCCCTGCCCGAGATGCGCAAGTTCAAGTACAACCCGATCCTGTCCACGGGCTCGGTGGCCGCCGGCGCGACACTGGGCGTGGTCATCCCGCCCTCAGTGGTCCTGATCATCATCGGGTTGCAGACCAGCCAGTCCATCGCCCAACTGTTCGTGGGTGGCATGGTCCCCGGCGTGCTGCTGACCGCCCTGTTCCTGGGCACCATCTGGTATCTTTGCCAGCGCCACCCCGACTGGGGCCCGGCCGGTCCCAAGACCACCTTCAGCGAAAAGCTGCGTTCCCTGCCCGGCTCCATCGAGATGGTCACCCTGTTCTTCCTGGTCATGGGCGGCCTGTTCATGGGCTTCTTCACCCCCACCGAGGCGGGTGCCGCGGGCGCGGCTCTGGCCCTGATCATCGCCACGGTCTCGGGCAAGATGAGCCTGGAAAAATTCCGTCTGGCACTGAACGACACCCTCAAGATCTCCTCCATGATCATGGTCATCATGCTCGGCGCGGTCATCTTCGGCCGTTTCCTGGCCATCACCCGGCTGCCCTTCGAGGCCGCAGGCTGGGTGGCCGGACTGCCCATCCCGCCGGTGGTCATCATCATGGTCATCTGCCTGATCTACGTGGTCGGCGGCATGGTCATGGACGCGCTCGCCCTGCTGCTGGTGACCATCCCCATCTTCTTCCCGGTGGTCACGGCCATGGGCTACGATCCCATCTGGTTCGGCGTGCTCATCACCGTTGTCACCACGCTGGGAGCCATCACCCCGCCCGTGGGCGTCAACCTGTTCATCGTCGCCTCCATGGCCCACGACGTCTCCATGACCGACGCGTTCAAGGGGGTTGCGTACTTCGTGGCCGCCTATGTCATTTGCGTCGGGCTGCTGTTGATGGTTCCCCAGTTGGTGACGTTCCTGCCGAGCCTCATGTAGCAACCGGGCCCACAAAATTCGGGTACCGCGAGCAGCCTCTTCTGAACGCCGCGCACCGGAATCAGTGCTGAAGAATGAAGGATACGGACCTCCGACTCATTGCCGAGTCGGAGGTCTTTTTTTTCTCTGCCCCCAAACCGATGGAGGCGGGTTCCGGAGGAATAAAAATGGGACGGCGTCATTCCCTTGCCAATGGGTAACCGGGGCTTGTATGAATGAGGCATGGCAAAATCCCCTGGCAAAACAATCCTGAAATGGACCGTGCTGGTCTCACCGTGGATATTGGCGGCGGTTCTGGCAGTCGGCTGGTGGCTGACGGTCTGGACGCCGGGGTATCTGGAACGGCTGGTGCCGGAACTGGCTGCGGATATGGGATTACGCCTGACCGAATTTCATGTGCGCAACGCCGGGTTGTTTTCCGCCGATATCGGCCCGGTCCGACTGGGCGACAAAGCCGACGGACTGACCCTGGCCAACGTGCACGTCAGCTACACTCCGGCCTCGCTCAAGGCCGGGCGGGTCAATGCCGTCAGGCTGGACGGCTTGCATCTGGCCTGCTCATTTGACGGCGAGCGATTCCGGCTGCCCGTGCTCGACATGCTGCCCGCATCCAACAACGACGACACCGCGCAAAACGCGCCTGTCCCCGCCCTACCGCTGAACAAGCTGACCCTGCGTGACGCGCTCCTGGACTGCGAGATCATGGGGCGCACGGTCACCGTACCCATCAATGCGGACATCACCCCGGGAGAAACCGTGGGCTTTTCCGCCGACCTGACCCCGCGCGATCAGCCCGTACATGTGGAAGGTACTCTGGGACCGACCCTTAACGATCTGTCGCTCGCGGTAACGACCGAGGCATTCAGAGTGGGCGCGCTCAACGATTTCCTTCCATTGCCCATGGAAGGGACCGCCGCAGTGAAGGCCACAGCCAGGGTGAACCTGACAGACCCGGCGAACGCGGTCGCCGATTTTTCCCTGTCCCTGTCCGAGGGCGATTTGCGCGCCCTCGGGGTGGAGCTGGCCCAAGGCGCGGCAATTGACATCAAGGGACGCCTTGAGGAGCGGGAAATCCGTTTCTCCATGAACCGTGTGGCCGTAGCCGAGCCGTATCCGGCATCGCTGGTCATCCCGGCGGGCAGGCTCGGAGAGAACGAACTTTCCGCCCAGTTCTCCGTGGCCGGGGCCGGAGTGGAAATGGGCGGCCGACTCGACGCCGCGCGCAAGGAGGACGGCAGCGGGCTGTGGGACGTCTCCTTCACGGCGGCCAATCCGAACAAACTGACGGTCCAGGCCGCGGGCCGGACTATCAGGCTCAACGGGTTCATCTTTTCCATGCAGGGCGACGCAAGCCTCGAATCGGCCAACGTGGTCCTGAACTGCGGCACGCGAAGTGCGGCCTTGGACAATATCGGTTTCTCCTCCGGCCCCATGCGCCTGACCCTGCCGCTCAAGTGGCCCGCACCCAAGACGAACACGCAAGGGACCATCAATCTGTCCGGCCTCGGGCTGGACAAGCGCAAACTCGGCAATGTCCGGGCCAGCATACGCCAGGAAGGCACGGACCTGACCTTTGGCGGCACCCTGTACACCGAGCTGCTGCCCGGCCTGCGCGTGCCTTTTTCCGGGCGGTCCTCCATGGTCCGCAACGAGTCCGACCTGTCCTTCAAGGTGGCCGGCTACACGCTGCCTGAGACATTCGATCCGGCCACCCTTGCGCCCGGACTCAAGGGCATAACGCTGTTCGGCACGCTCAAGGCGGACGGGGGCATCACGGTGGACGTGCGCGGCGTGAACAGCCGGTTGGGCGTCTTCCTGACCCACGGCAGGCTGACCATGAACGAGGGGAATACGGTTGTTGACGGTATCGACCTGTCCTACTACACCCCGGACCTGTTCACCCTGCGGAGCGCCCCGGCCCAGACGTTGTCCTTCGACTCGCTCAAGGCGGGCGACATCGCACTGACCCAAGGACGGGTCGTCTACCAGCTGGAGTCCATGGGCTCCATCCTCGTGGAACAGGCCGGTTTCAAATGGTGCGGCGGGCATGTGTCGAGCAAGGCCTTCCGCATCGAGCCTCAATCCAACGAGTACGCGGTCACCCTGTTCTGTTCCGAACTCAGGCTCTCGGAGATTCTCGGACAGCTCAGTCTGGCCAAGGCCCAGGGCGAGGCTGCGCTGTCGGGCGAACTGCCCGTGGCCTGGAAGAACGGGAAAATTTCGTTCAACGGCGGATTTTTGCACTCCACGCCGGGCGAAGGCGGTACCATCCGGGTCGAGGCAATGCAGGATCTGGTGGACGCCATCCCCGAGGGGACGCCCGAGCGCGGCCAGTTGGAGCTGGCCCGTGAGGCGGTCCGGGACTTCGACTACAAGTGGGTCCGCATCAAGGCGGACACTGTGGGCGAGGACCTGCTGGTGCGGCTGTCCGTGGACGGCAAGCCCGCCTCGACCCTGCCCTTCGTGTACAAGCGGGAGTTCGGCGGATTCATCCGCGTGACCGGCGACGTCAAGGGCTCCAACTTCCAGGGACTGCGCCTGGACGTGAATTTCAGCGTACCGCTGGATCGGATTTTGCTGTATAAAGACATCACAAGCATGATCGAATAGGGAGAACATGCCATGAAACACTCTGTAGCCGCGACGGCCTGCCTCCTGCTGCTCTTCGCCTTTGGCTGTTCCACCAGCCACAAGGTGGAGGTGGCCCCGGTTGAGGTCAAGCCCATCCACATCACCATCGACGTGAACGTCCGGGTCGACCGGGCGCTGGACGATTTCTTCTCCGACGTCGATGAAGCCCCAGCCGCACCGGAGGCGACCAATGCGCAATAAGACACGACTGATCCTGATATTCACCCTTGTCCTCGGGCTGGCGGCCAGCGCCGCCCTGGCCGGATCGCTCAAGGACCGGTTCATAGCCCGCAAGCCCGTTGTGGCCGCACTGCTGGCGGACGGCACCGTGGGCGAAAACAACCAGGGCTTTCTGGAGTTCCGTGGCCCGCAGAAACAGGCCGACGTGGTAGCCGCCGAAAACAAGGACCGGGCCACGGTCTTCGCAGCCATCGCCAAGAAGACCAACACCACTCCCGATCTTGTTGGCCAACGCCGCGCGTCCCAGGTCGCCCAACAGGTCCCGGCCGGTACCTGGCTGCAAAAGCCCGACGGTACCTGGTACAAAAAGTAACAATCCCACATTCCGCCCCCCTCCCCTTCGCGAAGCGACCCAAAAAGTTTCGGAAAGGATGGGGATGGGGGTCCGGGGGAAGGGGAAGGAAAAGCCCTTTTCAAAGGGTTTTCCTTCCCCTTCCCCCGGCCGCCGGAGACACCACCCCACCATGCCGGAAACACAATTCGTTATCGTTACGCAGGCCGAGTCGGGCCAGAAGCTGTTGCAGTTCCTGGAGCGGCGTCTGACCGGTGATGTACCGCGCTCCGCCATCCAGAAATGGATCCGCACAGGCCAGGTACGCGTGGACAAGGGCCGCAAAAAGCCTTTCGACCGTATCGAGACCGGGCAGACCGTGCGCATCCCGCCCTATACGCCCGGCGAGTCCAAACAGGTGTCGGAAGCGGGCGACCTGAAGGTGGCCTATGAAGACAATGAATTGCTGGCCGTGGCAAAGCCCGCCGGACTGGCTGCCCATGGCGGCGACGGGGTGACCGACTCGGTCACGGCGAGACTCCGGGCCAAGTATCGTGATGCCGCGTTCATGCCCACCCTGGCCCACCGACTGGACCGCGACACCTCGGGCCTGCTGTTGGCCGCCAAGAGCTACGAGGCCCTGCGCGAACTCAATGATTTGTTCGCGTCAAACGGCGTGGCCAAAGTCTACCTGGCCTGGGTGGAAGGACGCTGGGACGAGCCGGACGGCGCGTTGCTGGAAGACGTCATGGAGAAACGCGGCGCACCGGGCAGGGAAAAGGTCCGCACCGGCTCGGGCAAGACCGCGTTGGCGCGGGTCAACGCGCTGAAGACAAGCCGGGAGCGGTCATTGCTGGCCGTGCGGCTGCTCACCGGACGCACACACCAGATACGGGTGCAGCTCGCCTCGCGCGGACATGCGGTTGTCGGGGACAAAAAATATGGCAAGGGCGGACCGGCAAAATCACGCACGAGCATGCGTTTGCACTGCTACGCCCTGCATGCCGGAGAGCGGACCATCAGCCTGGGACCGGCCTGGTCCGGAGCCTGGGAGGTGGACCGGGAAGCCCTGCAAAAGACCCTCGGCCTGCTCTTCGACTAATCCCCTACCGGTCTATGCGGATCTCCTGTTCGGCCCGGCGGTCGAACTCGGCCACCTCATTCAGATGCGCGACCATGTATTCGTCATTGTCCACCAGACCGTCGCACTCGCCCTCGGGACGCGGCCCGAACTTGACCGCGGAAACCACATCGCTGTCCAGAGAGACCACATAGGCCCGGACCAGCTGGCAGAGCCGGGGTAACCAGGACGTCTGCGGCGGGTAAACCCTGACCCCGGTCCTCGGCGCGTCGATGGTCCGCCCGATGAGGTCTTCAAACTTGGCCCTGTCCATGCTGGAGACCAGTACCGAAGTGCCGTCTTCAGCGCGGTAAAGCCACCCCTCGATGGTCGCGCCCATGAACTTGCGGTGCACGCGCTTGTCATAGGTCAGCTCCGGACTCAGCGTCACGGTCACGGTGTTGCCGGTATCGGGCCGGGCAAAGGTGACCACATTGCCTTGCCGGTCTTCGGCCAGCGGGCCTTTGACGGCGCAGGCGGCCAGAATGAGCATCAGCGGGATAAGCAAAAGCAGACGTTTCATGATCTTCTCCTATTTCCAGCCGATGACGTCATAGCCCTTTTCACGCAGGCACCGGTTGACGAAATTCTGGTGAATGGTTGTCGGATCCCCGGACTTGAACCCCTCGTTGACCGCGCTCCCGGCTGCGGCGGCTCCGCCCGCTGCGGCCGCTGCCCGGCCCACGCTGTTGCCCATGATCGCGCCGAAGACCGCACCGGCTGCCGCGCCGATAGCGCCTGACTTGGCCACGTTTCCGGCGGCCGCGCCCGAGTCGGTTGCATTGGCACCGGCCGCTTCGGCCTTCATGATGCAGTCGTCGATGTCGGCCTGGGCCACCTGCATGCCCACTTCGTCCAGATGCGCATTGGGATAGAGAACGGGCCGTTTGGGGCCGCAGCCAACCAGGATCAGCCCGACCAGAATGAACATGAAAATATACCGGATTCGTTGCATAGCGCCACCTCCAAGGGCAATGAACCGGAGTATGGGCAAAGACGCGCAGCGGGTCAATGGGCCGTGGGGACATTGTTGCCTCCGAAGCGCAAAACCGGTATATAGAGATACTCTAGAAAAACTCAGGGGGAGTTTCATGCATCGTAACAAACTGATATTCTCGATTCTTATGCTTCTGGCCGTGGGCCTGTTCGCCAACGGCTGCACGGTCTACGACGTGGCTGTGGAAGAGCGCAACGTGGGTGACTACGCCAGCGATGAGAAGATCGCCTTCCTCATCGAGAAGGACTTTTTGGCCGATGATCTGGTCAAATACATGGACTTCGACGCATCCAGCTATGAAGGACTGGTCTACATCGTGGGTGAATACGAATCCCGCGCCCAGGTGGATCGGGCGGTCCAGATCGCCAAGTCCGTGAAAGGCGTGCGCTCGGTGACCACCTACCTGCTGCCCAAAAAGGCCAACGACTCGTGCGGCACCACCGACAATCTGGAACTCTACGCCAAGGTCAAAAACCTGCTCGTACAGGACAAGGACATCTGGTCCACCAACGTGGAGATCAAGACCGTGCAGTGCAACGTGGTCCTGCTCGGTATCGTCGGTTCCTCGGCGGAACGGGACAAGATCATTGCCCACGCCAAGTCCGTGGAAGGCGTGCGTTCGGTCAAGTCCTACCTGCGCATCAAGCGCGGATAGAGGGCGACCATGCGGCCAGACAGGAGGTACAGACCGTTTCCCGCGCTCGGGCTCGGGGTCTGTGCACTCCTGCTCTGCGCCTGCGCCGCCACCGGGCCGGTCAGCCCGCCCCCGCCTGAAACGTCGGTCCGTCCCGCGCCTGCCGCGCCCGTGGCCGCCAAGGTCATCCGGCTGGCCCGTTCGCTGGTCGGCACTCCGTACAAATGGGGCGGGTACTCACCCAGGACCGGCTTCGACTGCTCCGGGTTCATCTGGTACGTATACCACCAAAACGGCGTGGACCTGCCACGCATATCCTGGCAACAGCTTGGCGCGGGCAGCCCGGTTCAGCGCGCCGACATTCGCCCCGGCGACATCGTCTTCCACCAGGTGGACAAGGACGGCAAGTCCCTGCACGTGGGCATCGTCACCGAGCGCGGCACGTTCGTGCATTCGCCCAGCGCCGGTAAACGGGTCATGGAATCGAGCCTCAATTCGCCCTTCTGGATGGAACATTACCTGAGCGCGCGGCGCGTGCTCTAGCCGTCTTCCCGCGGCTCCTCAGACTGTTTCGGCTTTTTCTTTCGGCGCAGCAGCGTGTCGCGCACCGAACGCACGCCCTTTTCCACGGACTTGCCCGTGGAACGAAGAGCGCCCTTGGCCGAACCGGCCGCGCCGGTCACGGTACGCCCCGCCTTTTTGGCCAGCCGCCCGGCACCGTCAGCCGCATCGCGGACCTTGCGGACGGACTGCTTCGCCGCGCCGGTCGTGCCGTCCACGACCCTGTCCAGAGTACGGTCCACACCGTCCACTACCGCGCGGGCGGAATCAGCGACTCCGCGCCCGATATCCTTTGCTCCACGCCCGACGTTCTGCGCGCTCCGGCCCACGTTCCTGGCTCCGTTGCCAACGGCCCCGGCCGCGCCGGACACCCCGCGCCCGACACTCCCTGCGGCCCCGGACACGCCCTTGCCCACAGAGGTGAAGGCCTTCTTGGCACCACCCTTGACCGCCCTGGACGATCCCTTGACCAGCAGCTTGGTCACCTGGGTCACGGTCTCGCCCGAGATGGACATGAACATGCGTGCCGCCTCCAGTGTGGCCGACCGGCGCATGGCGCCTCGCCGGTCCAGGTCCAGGCTCATGTAGTTGCGGGCCACGATGCCGCAGCGCATGGCCAGCAGCGCGTTGGTCGAGCCGCTCAGGATGGAGCTGGTCACGGTGGAGGCCACGGCCTCGGCTCCGGGCATGACGCCCAGGGCGGAACCGGCCACCAGCGGGCCCATGAGTTCGTGGATGTACTCCTCGATGCCGAACTCCTCGATGGAACCGGCCAGAAACGAGGTCGCCGCAATATTCACGTACAGATTCACCAGTTCGCGGTAGTGCGGCCGCTGGGCGTACAGCTTGGATATGCGCCAGGCCAGGCGCGATATGAGAAACAGGACCACCAGGGAATCGAGCCGTCCGTTCTGGGATACGGCCGAGCCGATGAACACGCGCTTGGCCGTGGAGCGGATCTCCTCATTGGCCCGCTTGCGCAGGACATCAAGCCCGAGTTCCAAGCCGGACTCGTCGCGCACGTCGACTCCGGAGTCCTTGAGCACCCTGTTGCGGGCCAGCCGCTTGACCAGCTCGCGCCGGAACCCGGCCAATTCCTCGGGCGTGGGGTCGGCATGGACCAGCAAGGGGCGTGGCCGGAGCAGGACGAGCGATAGCCACCAGGCAAGCGAGGCGAGGACCACGGCCAGCAGCCCCCAGAAAACCCATGGGGCAAGGGCCGGGTTGATCCGCCCGGCGAAATCGGACAGGCCGGAAATGCAGTCGTAAAGGAAAACGAGAAATGCGCCCAGGATGATGATCCCGGCGACGGTCAGGAAGTTCTTCATCTGCTTTGACATGTATTCCTCCAAGCAGAGGATAAGCACGGCAGGGACAAAGGCAAATGGTTAAACAGGCCGCCCTGTGTGGGCGGCCTGGCAAAAGCCGTTCAGACGGCGCTATTCCTTGGGGATCAGCGGCTTGTAGTACATACCGATCTTGATGCGGTCGGTTGCGAACTGACTCTTGAGCTTGATCTTGAGGTCGTCGGTCTCCCAGCGGTACTCGTCCCAGCCATCGGACTGCTTGTGGTCGGGCAACCCGTAGGAATCCATGAGGGTGGCGACCACCTGTTTGACGTCCTGGGCCTTGGCGATCTCCACCAGCACGGTGTAGAGCTTTCCATCCAGGAATCCATAGGTCACGTTCGCGCCCTGGATGTTGAAAACACCGCACGGTTCCGTCTTGGTCACCTTGTAGTATTTCACCCCGGCAATGGTGTGGGAGTAGGTGATTGCCTCCACTGCGGATATGGCCGCGCCCCAGGGGATGGAGCCGCACTCCTCAACAGCTGTCGGCGTGGCGTCCGCCGGGGCGGTCGCGGCCACGGCCACGGAAGCCAACATGAAGGTCAGCACGGCAGTTATTGCAAGTAAGCGAATTTTCAAAACAACTCCTTGGTGACAGTTTCCAAACCTCTCGTGTGTCTACTGTTTCCGAAAGGACAAGCCCCTGTCAACCCGTTTCCATATACGGCCTTGTCTCTTGGGTGGGCTTCACGTATCATATATAAACAGTGCAATTGCCATGAAACAATCACCCCATATACACGAGACTCCCATGCGTCCAACTCTGGCTCTCAGCATCATCCTTGTTCTGCTTCTGTGTGGTTGCAACGCCGCGAAAACCATCATTCCCCTAGACCCCGAGGTCACACCTGTGACCACTCCAACCCTGTATCGCTACGCTCCGGAAAAAGAGACACTTGTCCTTACGGTGGAAACAAAGGGGCAGAACGACCAGGAGCGCTCCTTCCAGGCAATGACCATCGAGTTCGAATCCGTGGAAGATAACGGCCAGCTCTTTCTGACCACCCGGCTGGTCAAAATACAACAGCAGGGCAAGACCATCGCCCCCGCCCTGCCCATTGCCGAAATCACGGGCCGTTCCGACATGATGGGCAACGGCGAGCTTATTTCAGCGCACTCCCCGTGGAAGCTGTCCCTGCCGGATGGCGAACGCCAGGAGAAGGAGCTGCTTGAAAATCTGAAGTTTGATCCCAAGGATATATTGTGGCCGCTGCCCGAAGCCCCCATTGTCACGGGGCAGCTTTTGACGAGCTTCGGCAACGCGCACATAAAAATAGGCGACTCTCCCAAACAGCAGACCCCACTGAAACTGTTGCTTGAAGGAGAGAAGGTAGTCGATGGCGTGACGTATGTCACAGCCCAGCTTGATGACCAGATATCCACGACGGTTCAGGGGCGAACGGCGAAAATGTTGCTGAAGGGCTATCTGAAGATGGACAAGGCCACCATGATGCCGGTTACGGCGTTTGTGGCAATGACCTACAGCCTCGGCAATACCCCGCTTGGAGCCTCAAAAATCAGCATCGTCAAAATCCCGTAGCGACGGACACTCAATCGTTGGTTTTGGTCCCCTTGTAGGTAAAGGCCTTCTTGTCCATGGTGTAATAGCTCCCCCGGTCGATGCCCACGGCCCGGCCGCAGGGGCAGAACACCTTGCCGTCCCGCTCCTCCATGTTCCAGACGCGGTCGATGCGGTCCTTGTGGCAACGGTGGACCTCGCCCTGCCCTATCTTATGATACTTCCAGAGCTTGCGGCGACAGTCGGCGCATTTGAGAACGAGCACGGCTAGACCCGGTTGAAGTCCACGGTCTCGGCCTCGGGGAAATCGTCCAGGGACTTGGCGATGCCCGCGCGCAGGAACGAGTCGACCCAGCGGAAGATGTTGCTGCGGCGGATCTGCTCGCGAAGCCGGACCATGTGCACTCTGCGCTCTTCGAGCGGCCAGTGAAGGGCGCGGTGCAGCGCCTTGGCAATGCCCTCCACGTCGTACGGATTGACCAGATAGGCGTGTCTCTGCAACTGGGCCGCGGCCCCGGCGAACTCGCTCAGGACCAGCACCCCGTCCCCCTTGTTGTTGCAGGCGCAGTACTCCTTGGCCACCAGGTTCATGCCGTCGCGCAGCGGCGTGACCAACCCCACGTCGGCCGCGGCATAATAGGCCACAAGATCCTCGTGCGGCAGGCTGCGGTAGTGATAATGGACCGGCACCCAGCCCGGAAAGGAAAACTCGCCGTTTACCCGGCCGACAAGCTGCTCGATCTCGGTCCGCAGCTCCTTGTACTCGTCCACCTCCTCGCGGCTGGGTACCGCGATCTGAATGAAGTTCACCTTGCCCTTGAGATCGGGATACCGGCGCAGCAGGGTCTGGATGGAGCGGATGCGCTCGGGGATGCCCTTGGTGTAGTCCAGACGGTCCACGCCGAGAATGATCTTGCGGTGCCGGAGCGCCTCCTTGAGATCAAAGGCCTTCTGGACCACGTCCGGCTTGCCCGCCATCTCCGAGAACTGGGCATAGTCGATGGAGATGGGGAAGGCTCCGGCGCGAAACGAACGGTTGCCCATGTTGATGGTCACCACCGCGCCGCGTCCCTCGACCTTGGCCTCGGGCATGAGCCTATGCAGGCTGCCCACGAAGTTGCGCCTGTCCTGGACCGTCTGGAAGCCGACCAGGTCGAACTCGGTCAGGGCCTGGATGAGCTTGGAGCGCCAGGGCAGCTTCATGAAGATGTCCGGCGGCGGGAAGGGGATGTGCAGGAAGAACCCGGTGTTGCGCCGCACGCCCATGGACTTGAGGAAAAAGGCCTGGTGCATGAGGTGATAATCCTGAATCCAGATATAGTCCTCGGGCGAGGAACGCCGGGCCACGGCCTCGGCGAACTTGAAATTCACGTCCAGATAGGAGCGCCAGTAGCGGGGATGGAAACGGCAGAGGCTCTGCAGGTCATGGAACAGCGGCCAGATGATCTCGTTGGAGAAGCCGTAGTAGTAGCCGTTCACATCCTCTTCGGTCAGAGGCACGGTGCACAACTCATACCCGGCCTCCTCGGTGAAGTCCTCCATGAGTTCGTCCAGATCGGCCTCGTTGTCCGATGCTCCGGACCAACCGATCCACATTCCGCCTCTGTTCTTGAGCACCGGGGCCATGGCCGTGACAAGCCCGCCCGAACCCTGTTTGATTTTCCAGCCGTCTTCTTCCTTGCGAAGGGCGACCGGGAGGCGATTGGAGACCACCACCAGCCTTTTTAGCGCAGGTTCCATCCTGTACTTGCTCCTGTTTTCTATATTATTCGATTTTTTCCTATCCTTAGCACTACCGCGCTTCCGGGGGGATTTCAACCGCGCCTCCCCTACAGTCCGGAAAAATATCCGTTCAGAGTGTTGACACCGTGCGCACGGTACTTATCTCTTGGCCCAGTCGAAACATACGCCGCCACTCTTGCGGTGAAGACAGCATAAGGAGACTTCTCATGGGTTTGAAACCGCTCAATGACCGCGTCATCGTCCAGAGGAAAGAGGAAGAGGAAAAGACCGCCGGGGGCATCTACATCCCGGATTCCGCCAAGGAAAAACCCCAGAACGGCGTCGTCGTCGCAGCCGGCCCCGAGTGCAAGACCGTCAAGGACGGCGATATCGTCCTGTTCGCCAAGTACGCGGGCAGCGAGTTCAGCATGGACGGGGACGAACTGATTATCATGCGAGAAGACGACATCCTCGGCGTCTTCGCCTAAAACCGTCCATAAAGGCCCGATTGCTTCGTTGCTGCAAAAGAATCAAACCCTCGCGTAGGAAGACTACGCTTCGGCCTTGATTCTTTTTTGCGCCTCGCACTCGAACCTTTCTGAACGGTTTACGAAGCCAGACCTTACAACTGACAACCACTTTTCATAGGGATTTGGAACAATGTCTAAAGCAATTGATTACAAAGCGGTAGCCCGCGAGGGCATGCAGCGCGGCGTCAACACCCTGGCCGACGCCGTCAAGGTCACCCTGGGCCCCAAGGGCCGTAACGTCATGATCGAGAAGACCTGGGGCGCTCCCCAGGTGACCAAGGACGGCGTGACCGTGGCCGAGAAGATCGACCTCGAGGACAAGCTCGAAAACATGGGCGCCCAGATGGTCAAGGAAGTGGCCAAGAAGACCAACGAAATCGCTGGTGACGGCACCACCACCGCCACCATTCTGGCCCAGGCCGTGTTCAACGAGGGCGTAAAGCTCCTGGCAGCAGGCCGCAACCCCATGTCCCTCAAGCGCGGCATCGACGCCGCCGTGGCCGCCGTGGTCGAGGAACTGGACAAGATGGCCAAGCCCATCAAGAAAACCTCCGAGATCGCCCAGGTCGGTGCCATCTCCGCCAACAACGACATGACCATCGGCGAGATTCTGGCCGAGGCCGTGGACAAGGTCGGCAACAACGGCGTCATCACCGTGGAAGAGTCCCAGGGCCTGACCACCGAGCTGGACGTTGTCGAAGGCATGCAGTGGGACAACGGCTACCTCTCCCCGTATTTCGTCAATAACCAGGAAGCCCAGAACGTCACTTTCGAGAACCCGTTCATCCTCCTGGCCGAGAACAAGATCTCCAACATCAAGGCGCTCGTGCCCATCCTGGAAGCCGTGGCCAAGGCCAACCGGCCTCTGCTGATCATCGCCGAGACCGTTGAAAACGACGCCCTGGCCGGCCTGACCATCAACGCCATGCGCGGCGCCCTCAAGGTCTGCGCCGTCAAGGCTCCCGGCTTCGGCGACCGCCGCAAGGAAATGGTCCGCGACATCGCCATCATGACCGGCGCCACCCCGGTGTCCGAAGACACTGCCGTGACGCTGGAGTCCATCCGCCCCGAGCACTTCGGTACCGCCAAGAAGGTCGTGGTCGACAAGAAGAACACCATCATCGTGGACGGCGCTGGCGACAAGAAAGCCATCGAAGCCCGTTGCAACGAGATCTCCAACATGGCCGCCAACTCCACCAGCGACTACGATCGTGAGAAGCTGCAGGAACGTCTGGCCAAGATGGTCGGCGGCGTGGCCGTGGTCAAGGTCGGCGCTCCCACCGAGATCGAGATGAAGGAACGCAAGGACCGCGTCGACGACGCCCTCAACGCCACCCGCGCGGCTGTTGACGAAGGCATCGTCCCCGGCGGCGGCACCGCCCTGGTGCGTGCCGGCAAGGCCCTCAAGAGCCTCAAGGGTGCTGACGACACCGAGCAGGCGGGCATCGAGATCATCGCCCGCGCCATCGAAGAGCCGCTGAAGCAGATCGCCAACAACTGCGGTCTCGAAGGCACCGTGATCGTCGAAAAAGTCAAGGCGCTGAAGAACAACAACGGCTTCAACGCTGCCACCGGCGAATACACCGACCTCGTCAAGGAAGGCGTCATCGACCCGAAAAAGGTCACCCGCATCGCCCTGCAGAACGCCGCTTCCGTGTCCAGCATGCTGCTGACCACCGAATGCGCCATCTCCGACTACGTCGCTGAAGAAGACTAGTCACTCGATTCATCGACACTTTAAAGAGCGGACGCGCATTGCGCGTCCGCTCTTTTTTTGCCTCCGGCGGCCGTGGGAGGGGGAAGGGAAACCCTTTGAAAAGGGTTCCCCCTGGCGGGGTCCGGGGCAGCGCCCCGTCCTCCACATCCCCTTGTCGTGATCGCGCCAAACGGCTATTATCCATGCCATGTCATTTCTATCCAAGCTGGTACGGCCCGAGACCAAGGGCGGCAAGAATTTCGAGCGCGGGCGCGCGGCCGAGGCGCGGGGCGATTTCGGCAAGGCCGAGACCTACTTCGGCGATGGCGCGGCGGCCTTTGACGATTTTTTTGGCGGGGAGCCCAACAATGTGCGGCCCTCGCACCTGGTCATGGCGGGGGTTTGCTACACGCGCGTGGGCCGGTACGAGGACGCCTTGCGCGTGCTTGCCGAGTGTGTGGAGCGCAAGGAGATACCGGACGCCTTCGTCAATGCGGGCTATGCCGCGGCAAAGCTTGGCCGTGCGGAGGAGGCCGCTCGCTACTGGGCGCTGTATCCCTCCTGGGCGGGCCAGCGCAAGGTGGAGACGGCGCTCAAGGAACAGGTCAGGCTGATTCATGCCGGTGGGGCGGACCTCGACGATGCGTGCGAAGCCGTGGCCGTGGCCGTAAACGAACAGGACAAGGTCAATGCGCGGGACCGGAATTTCCGCGAAGCGGGCCGCAGAACATCGGAATTTCGCCAGGGGTACTGACCCCGAGAGCAAGAGGAGAAAAGCCCCCTCCCGGAACGCCGGGAGGGGGCTTTTTTCGTTTTGGTTCAAGGCTATCAACCCGGCGGAAGGGCCTTGTAGTCCGCCTGTACACAAACCTGGTCCGCGCCTTCCACATGGAAGTAATGCATGGCGGTCTGCAGCATCGTGGCCTGTCCGGCCAACTCCTCGGCGGTGGAGGCCATCTCCTCGGAGGCCATGGCGTTCTGCTGGATGACCGTATCCAGTTGGCCCATGGCCCGCTCTATTTGACTGACCCCGTGGTTCTGTTCGGAGCAGACCTTGGACACGTCCTTGATCAGCTCGGCGGTTCTGGCAATCTCCGGGGTGAGTCTGGCGAACAGTTCGCCCGTCTGTTCGGCAACCTGCACGCTGGAGGCGGACAGCTCGCTGATCTCCTGTGCCGTGGCACCGCTTCGCTCGGCCAGCTTGCGGACCTCGGCTGCGACCACGGCGAATCCCTTTCCGTGTTCCCCGGCCCGGGCCGCCTCGATGGCCGCGTTCAGGGCCAGCAGATTGGTCTGCCGGGCGATCTCCTCAATGAAGGATATCTTGTCCGCAATCTCGCGCATGGCATCGACCGTGCGGCGTACGGACTCCTCGCCGGTCAGAATTTCACGGTTGGTCTGGTCCGCTATATCGCTGGTCTTTTCCGCGTTGTCCGCATTTTTGCGGATGGAAGCCACGATCTCTGCCAGAGAGGAGGAGACCTCCTCGATGGACGCGGCCTGCTCCTCGGTGGACTGCGACAGGGTCTCGGACGACGCCGACAGTTCCTCGCTGCCCGCCGCCACATTGTCCGTGGCGCACTGTACTTCGGCGACCACGCCGCGCAGCCTGTCGGCCATGTGGAGCATGGACCTCAGCACCCCCCGATCATGATCGTCAGCCTTGTCCATGGTCAGGTCCCCATCGGAAACACGCTCGGCCATGCCCGCAATGTCGGACGGTTCCCCGCCCAATGTTCTGGTCACGGACAGCGCGCTGAGTATGCCCGCGACCACACCGAGCACGGCCAGCAACAGGGCGATCCCCAGCACCAGCAGGATCATGTTGAAGATGCGCTTGTCCAGCTTGGCCTGCTTGGCGGCTATGTCTGCGTCGATATTGTCCACATAGACGCCCATGCCCACGACCCAGCCCCACGGCTTGAACAATTTGACGAAGGACAGCTTGGGGAAATCCCCCTGCTCGCCGGGCTTGGTCCAGAAATAATCCACGAACCCCTGGCCTTCCGCCTTGGCCACCTGGGCCATCTCCGAAAAGAAGGGCTTGCCCTTGCTGTCCAGCTCCTGACTGACGTCCTTGCCGTCCAGACCGGGGTTGAGAGGGTGCATGACCATGGAGGGCGTCAGGTCGGTGATCCAGAAGTAGTTGCCGTCCGTGAGCCGCATCTTGGCCACCTGACGCAGTGCCTCGTCCTTCATGGCCTGGGTAATGTCCTCGATCCAGGCGCCGGTGCCTACAACCCACCCCGCTTCCGGTATCAACCGGACGTAGGATATCTTGAGCTTGGGCTCCTCCTCGCCCGGCTTGGGCCACCAGTACGCGACCACGCCCTGTCCTTCCTTTTCGGCCATATCGCTCATGCTCGCAATGATGGGGAAGCCCTTCTTGTCCTTGAGCCCGGACATGTCCTTATCCCGAAGGGCGTCGGACGGGTGCGCCAGGATGATGTTGTTGAGGTTCTGCACCCAGACATAATTGTCTCCGTCGAAACGGGCGGGCTCGACAATACGGCGCAACCCCCTCAGCAAACTGGCATGGTCCAGACGGTCCACGTTGTCCTCGTAGTATGCCTTGACCTGACCGTAGACCGCGTCCACCACGCGCTTCAGGTCCTCCTGTCTGTCCCGCTTCAACCCCTCCACATCCTGGGCACGGTCGTAATAGCTTTGCAGCGTGCCCTCGGCCATCTGAACCGCATCCTCAAGATTCGTGCGTGCGTCCGCCATCCGTTCTTTCCGGAAATCAATCATCTGATCGTCCGCATACCCCCGCAACCCTTCAATCGAAAGCAGACTCAGCGCCACTATGACCACTACTACGGTGGCCACCTGCATCAATGTCATTCTCGTTCTCAAACGCATCGCTTTCCCCCTGGCAGACCCTGACGACCGACCTCTTGGTCAATCTGTTTATATCGAGTATTCCATGGTTAGGTAACAAACTGATAATTACTATTATAAATCTCGATACAAATAAGCGAGCCTCCTTGGCATCCAAGGCTACGCATTGAATATCGAAGCCAAAGAGGATAAAAAGACCCGCATAGCCGCCATGATAAATGTACAGCAGCCCGGAGAGTCCATGCACCGCGTGTTTTTTTCCCTGATCCTTGTCCTGCTTCTTGCCGTTCCCGCCTTTGCGGACGGCGCCGTGGTAACGGGTACGGGTGATCCGGCAATGGACGTGGCCAACGTGCAAGCCGCGCTGGACAAGGGCGGGACTGTCCAACTGCGCGGCCGGTTCGACTTCGGCGAGGACGGGCGGGTCAAGATCACGAAGAACGTTCGCATCCTGGGCAGAATGGACGGGTCGGGCGAGCCGCAGACAACCATTACGGGCGGAGACTGGACGTTCTATTCCCCCCTGCCCGTGGACACCGCCCCTCCGGGCAAGGACGGACCGATAATCGTGGTCCGCAGCCTGCGCTTCGACGGGGCAACCGGAACCCCGCTGCATTTCCCCTATGTGGGCGGCCTTGAGATCGGCGACTGCGTGGTAACCAACGTCATCCCGAAGAACACGGCCATCACCTGGAGTCAGGGCGACTCCCTGCCATTCCAGGCCGGAATCGTCATCGGCAACCGGCTGGTTCACCCCAAGGGCGGTCTCAAGGGCGCGGTTACGGGCACGGTGCTCATCGAGAACAATCGGTTGGAGATGATCAACGACCATCCGGAGGAGACCGCCGGATACGGCGTGCTCGCCGACTGGACCACGGGCGCGGAGATGACCATCCGCAACAATGAAATCCACCGTACCTCACGCAACGGCATCGAGGTTCTGGACAACGAACTGGACGCCAAGGCCAAGGGTTTCATACGCATAGAATCAAACCGCATCGCCACGGATGACGAAGGCATCGCCTACCCCAACAAGTTCGGCCCCAACGGCATCGTTTGCGGTTGGTATTTCGACACCAAGGGCGGCGCGGACTTCTCCCGCAACAGCAGGGCTGTCATCACCGGCAACAGCATCGAGGCGCGCGGAGAAGAGTCCATCGGACTGCTGCTCTACGCAAACGACATCGTAGCCACCTGCAACGACATCATCATGGGCGGGGGGCGGAGCGCCCGAGGCGTGGTCCAGACCGGCTCGCGCGGCTTTTTCGCCAACAACCGTGTACGCGGGCGGGCCAACTATGCCTTGTTCTGCTACCCCTTCGAAGCCCTGACCGCCACGGCCAACACCTTTGCCTGGACCGAGCTGGGCCTCTTCACCGGCTTCAAGGGCCAGGTCCTGCTCGGCGGTCGGGTCAACGTGGTCGTCGGCACGGTTCCGTCCCTTATCGACCATGGACAGGGCAACCGCGTGGTGGACTGCCAGCCCTGCGCCTTGCCTGAAGCCGACCCCGACTACTGATCGGCCATATCGGGCACGCCCCATCCGTAATCCCAAGCTCCCTTCCCTTTGACTTCCGACACCGGAAAGTATATTTGTATGTACACACAAATGAGGAACCCATGAAAGCCCCTTCCAATTATCTGCAGAACTGTTTGTTTTTCACGGCCAATGCCCTGGCGCGTTCCATTACCAGAATGGCCGAGAAGGCGTTCCGCGACACCGGGCTGTCGCCGTCCCTGGCCTTTGCCGTCATGCTGGTCAACGACCAACCCGGAATAACCGTAACGGAACTGGCCGAACATCTGCATTTGGCCCCGTCCACCCTGACTCGGTTCGCGGACAAGCTGGTCTACCAGGATCTGGTGGAACGCAGGCAACATGGAAAACGCACCCATGTCTACCCCACGGACCGGGGACGCGCCATGCAGAGCGAGATCGAAAAGGCATGGTCGCGGCTGCATGAGGACTACTGCGCCGTGCTCGGACGCGAGGCCGGCGATGCTCTGGCCCGCGAAACCTTTGCCGCGCACCAACGTCTCGAGGACCTGACCTAAACGGACCCGGCGCGCGGATTTCCGGCGCCGTTTTTTTCACCACAACACTTGTATGTACACACAATATTAAGGAGCACACCATGTCGGAACGGATCAACATCGGCAACAACGCCTTCATTCTGCCCGAACCGCAAACCATCCTCGGCACCATGCTGGACGGCAAGCCCAACTTCATGGCCATGGCCTGGGTCACGCGGGTGAATTACGACCCGTGCATCATGGCCATGGCGGTCAACAAGAAGCACGCCAGCCACCGCGCCATCCTCCAAAACGGCCAGTACTCCATAAACATCCCGTCCGTGGACATGGTCGCCGAGACCGACTACGCAGGCCTGGCCTCCGGTAACAGGACCGACAAGTCCGAACTGTTCGAAGTCCACTTCGGGGAGCTGGAAAACGCCCCGCTCGTCCGAGCCTGTCCTCTGGCCATGGAGTTCCGACTTGTGGAGCAGTACGCCATGACCAACGACACGCTGTTCATCGGCGAACTGGTCGCGGCCTGGACCGAGGAACGCTTCATGACCGACGGCCATGTGGACGTGGAAAAGGTCCGCCCGTTTACTCTGACCATGCCTGACAATCGTTACTGGGCGGTGGGGGAACAGGTCGGCAGAGCCTGGCACGACGGCAAACCGCTGCGCAAATCCTCAAAGAATCAGGACGGCTAACCACACATTTGGATTAAATACAATTCCGCTGTTGACAGGACCGACGGCCCTTTGTATTAATTGAAAACGATTTTCAATTTCAAAACAAAGGACAAGACTATGTGCGCAGCGTTAATTGGCGGAATGGACCGACTGAAGCAGGAATATGTCACTGAAGCAAAGCGGAGTGGGATCAAACTGAAGCACTTCACCGGCAAGGAGCGCAAAATCTCCAAGGCGCTGGGCCAGGTGGACTTCGTGGTCATGTTCACCAACAAGGTGTCCCACAAGGCGCGCAAGGATGTCCTCGACGCGGTTCGCGGCAAGGATGTTCCGGTCTACATGCACCACTCCTGCGGCGTGTCCACCCTGCGCAAGCAGTTGGACGAGGTGACTGCCTAGGCGGAAACTCCCGGTCGTTCCCAGCCACGGATCAGGTTGAGAACCTTCTCGGTCAGACCGTGGAATTCCGGCTTGGTGACCTGCTCGTCGGCCATGACCGCCTTGCCCTTGTGCAACACGGACTTGGAGATGAGTGAGGAGAAAAGGACTACGGGAAGGACCTTGAGAATCGGGTCCTCCTTGATCTGACGGGTCAGGGTGTAGCCGTCCATCTGCGGCATCTCCACGTCCGAGACGACCGCATCCAGGTAATCGAGCGGACTCTTGCCTTCGGCCTGGCACTTGATCTTTATCTCATCCAGAAGGGCCCACGCCTCGGCGCCGTCACGGACCATGGTGACCTCGAAATTCGCCTGGCTGAAATTGTTTTCCAGCAATTGCCGCACCGAGGTGGAATCGTCCGCGACCAGAGCCCGGTATCGCTGGTCTGAAACCACGGTGCTCAGGTTGGCCTGAGTTTGGCCCGACTCATCCAGATCGGCCAGGACCTGCTCCAGGTCGAGCATGAGCACGAACCGGTCGTTGATCTTCACCGTCCCGGTGATGCAATTGCTCTCCATGGCGGAGAAATATTTGCTCGGCGGTTCCACGTCGGCCCAGAACACCCGGTGGATCTGCGTCACGCCGGAGACCAGGAAGCCGGTAATCATCGCGTTGAACTCGGTGACGATGATCGGCTCGTTCTCGGCGGGCGAACGTTCAATGTCCAGCCACACGCTCAGATCCACCACCGGCAGGATCAGGTCGCGCAGCGGGATGGTGCCCAAAAAACTCGGGTGCGCCGCCGCCTCGGAACCCTCCAGCCCTGCCGGGGCCTCCACGACCTCAAGCACCTTGGCCACGTTCACGCCGAAATACTGCCGCTCCACCCCCTCGGGGGTGACCTCGTCAATGAAGAACTCTATGATTTCAAGCTCATTGGTCCCAGTTTCCAACAGGATATCCGTCTGACTCATTCGCCCTCCTCCGGCACGGTTGCGGCCATACACATCTCACCTAGCACGCCCAAGGCCTGAGATGAATGATAATTTGCATATAGGCAGTCTTCTTAAGGTCACCGGAGGGCCCTGCCCTGCCCCGAACTCCGCTCAAGCTACTTTGGCAAAGGGTTCCTGGGCTATATATTTTCCCACTTCTACAGGCGCTCCCAGCCGCTCTTAAAAAAGCAGCCCGCGGATAACACGGAAGGTCCACGCTCTCCGCCTCCGCGAGGCGGCAACAACAGATTGAGGAAGGGCCGGGTCGGTGGGCTGGGGCACAAAAAAAGTGCGGGCGCGCCACGCGCGTCCGCACTTTTGTCTTCGTATGTCCAGCCTTTACGAGGAGGCAGCTCCGGCGCAGGCGGGTTGGGATATGCTGAGAGTATCCCACTGCACGGGCTCCTCATGCTTGACCGGCCGGTTGATGGCCGCGCCGAGCACTTCGTCCCAGTGAACCGGGGAAACGCCCACGCGGGGGCAACGGGTGGTCAGGTCGGCCTCGGTGAGAATGTGCCCGGCGGGCAGATCGCGGGAAAAGACGATGCACTTGCGCAGCTTCTTGGCGGCGGCCTGCTCATCGGGGAAAACAACCTTGCCCTTGACCTGCACGGCCTTTTCGACTTCGCGGATCATGGTCACCATGGCGGCGAGCTGCGCGGGTTCGAGAGAGGCCTGGTGATCGGTGCCCTTGAGGGTCTTGTCCAGGGTGAAATGGCGTTCGACAACGCACGCGCCCAGGGCGGCCGCAGCCACGCTCGGCCCGATGCCCTTCTCGTGGCCGGAATAGCCGACCGGCACGCCGTACCGTTCGCGCAGGGCCTCCATGACGGGCAGGCCGATATGCTCTTCGGGGCAGGGGTAGGTGGAATTGCAGTGCAGAAGGATGACGTCGTCGTGGTAGGTGCGGATCTCGGACATGGCCACGTCGATGTCGTCCAGGCCGCTCATGCCCGTGGACAGGATGACCGGGATTTCGGTCTTGGCGTACTTGCGCACCAGAGGCACATTGACCAATTCGGCGGAGCTGATCTTGAGCAGTTCGACATCCAAATCCAGAATCTGTGCCAGGCTCGGGTCATCCCAGGCCGAGGCGAAGAAGACCAGCCCCTGGGACTCGGAATATTCCTTGAGCCGGGCCATCTGGTCGATGGACAGCTCCAACGCGGCACGGTGTTCGCCATAGGTCGGGCCGAAACTGTTGGGGCCGGTGTACGGCGCGGCCCGTCCCTCGCGGGTAAGCAGGGCCTCGCTGTCCCGTTTCTGGAACTTGACTCCCTGAACTCCGGCGGCCACGGCCTGATCGATCATCTCCTTGGCGATGTCGAATTCGCCCTGGTGATTGTTGCCGATTTCCGCGACCACGAAGCAGGGATGGTCCTTGCCGATGGAGACGCCCGAACGCAATGTGACGGATTGAATCTGTTTCATAATCAGAATCTCACGATTTGAAATCCGCGCTTGTCGGAATAGGGCTTGACCTGTTCATAGATCTCGCTCTGCTTGCCAAAGGAGGTGATGACCACGGCGTCGCAGTCCACCTGATCCAGAACATGCGGTGCGGAGACCACGTGTCCGTTGAAAATCTGCCCCTGCTTCTCGGAGTCGTTGTCGAGCAGCGCCTTGACCCGGAACGGGGTGCCGCGCAAGGCGGACAGGACAACTTCACAGGTTTCGGACGCGCCAAACAGCGCCAGATCCCGTTTGCCCTCGTCATCCAGGGCCTTGAGCTTGTCCAGCACGTATTCCTTGATGGTGGAATAGAGACGGACGGTCTCCGAAGAATAGTCCGAGAACATTTGTTGCCGGGATCTACGGCCGTGTTCCGTCAGGGAGTAATTGTAGCTTTTGCCGTTGACCGGGACGAACTCCACGAGCCCTTCGTTCTGCAACTGCTTGAGGTACTGGTTGACCATGGCCCCGGAAAGATGCAGCCGTCTGCCCAGTTCATACTGGGACAGGCTGGAGTCCCTGGACAGGGCGTCCAGGATGGCCAGGACGCGGGTGCTCTTGCTCGGTTTGAGGTAACACCCCTCGGTTATCAGCATTCCGGTCACCACATTTTCAACGTGTTCTGCCATGCAACTTCTCGGTCATTCGTTCGGTCAATGATTCATTTATTTCAGAGGGTGTCCGGCTCTATTGAGGATTTCACTCTAGGCACAGGCTCCACCCCTGTCAACTCGGGCATTGCCGGACTATCCGGCCACATTTTTCACGCCAACGCTGCCCCCCGCTCAATCGTTGACACATTGAATAATCGGCTTGTTCCGGCTCCGACTTTAGCGGGCAGGCAAGGATTTCCCTAACCAAGGGGGCATGACGGGATGTTTGCAAGGAGTCTGCCAAGGCACAACCGAGTGTTCTTCAAGCGCTTTTCACACCAATTAATACTCTGAAAAAATTATAGTTTATTTTTACCTGAGCCACACGATCCGCAGTCTCCCTGAACGCCCGTCGCCACCATCGGAAAAATCGTCAAAAGTCCGACCCCATGACATGAAACGAGCCATATTGACCCCGTGACCGGCCTATTATACGTTCGCCGCACATTTTCATCACCAAAACCCCTTGAAGGACCCCCTGAGATGGAGCAACTCGACCGTCCATGGCTCAAATCCTATGATCCGGACGTACCGCCGACCTTGGATTACGATAAGATACCGCTGTTCAAGTTTCTGGACAGGGCCGCACACAAGTGGCCCAAACGCAAGGCCATCGTTTTCCGCAACTGGTCGATAACCTACGCCAAACTCAAGGCCGAGACCGAAGTGGTCGCGGCCAATCTGCGCGCATCGGGCATCCGCAAGGGTGACCGCGTGGCCTTGATGCTGCCCAACCTGCCCCAGACCATCATCGCCTTCTGGGGCGTGCTCCGGGCCGGTGCCGTGGGGGTCATGACCAACCCCCTGTACATGGAGACCGAGATCATCCACCAGTTCAACGACGCCGGGGTGCGCTGCTGCATTACCCTGGATCTGCTCTGGCCCAAGCTCGAAAAGCTCCGCGACTCCCTGCCGGTGGAAAAATTCTTTGTCACCTCCATAGGCGAAGGGCTGAAATTTCCCCTGAACGTACTCTACGGGCTTCAGGCCCGGAAGAACGGCAACTCGCCCAAGGTGCCCTTTGACGGCAAAACCGTCCTCCCCTTCAAGACCCTGACCAAGGGACGGGAACGGTTCACCAACGAACGGGTGGTGGCCGAGGACATGGCTCTGCTGCAGTACACCGGCGGAACCACTGGCGTGGCCAAGGGGTGCATCCTGACCCATTTCAACATCGGCGCGAACATGCAGCAGTGCCAGTCCATGATGCACACCCTGGGCAAGAAGCAGGAAACCTTCCTCGGCATCCTGCCCTATTTCCATATATATGGTCTGACCACCTGCCTCGCCTGGCCGACCAGCCTGGGCGCGACGCTGGCCCCGTTCCCGCGATACGTGCCGCTGGACGTGCTCAAGGGCATCAACAAGCTCAGGCCCACGGTCTTTCCCGGCGCGCCCGCACTGTACATTTCGCTGTTGCAGCAGAAGGACATCGACAAGTACGACCTCAAGTCCATCGAGGTCTGCGTGTCCGGGTCCGCCCCCATGCCGGTCGAGTACATGGAGCAGTTCCTGGAGCGCTCCGGAACGTCCATCACCGAGGGATACGGCCTGACCGAGGCCTCGCCCGTGACCCACTTCAACCCGCTGGAAGGCAAGAGCAAGAACGGCTCCATCGGCCTGCCCTTCCCGGACACGGACGCCAAGATCGTGGACATGGAGGTTGGCGGCGAGCCCCTGCCTCCGGGCAAGCGCGGCGAACTGGTCATCCGTGGCCCGCAGGTCATGAAGGGATACTACAACCGGCCCGACGCCACGGCCGACGTGCTGCGCAACGGCTGGCTCTATACCGGCGACATCGCCACCATGGACGAGGAAGGCTATTTCTACATCGTGGACCGCAAGAAGGACCTGATCATCTCCGGCGGATACAACATCTACCCCCGAGAGATCGACGAAGTCCTGCACAGCCACCCCAAGATCAAGGAAGCCGTATCCGTGGGCATCCCCCACGAGGCGCGCGGAGAGATCGTAAAAGCCTACGTCGTGGTCCAGGAGGGCGAAAAACTGGAGCGTTGCGACGTCATTTCGTTCTGTCGCGAGAAGCTGGCCAACTACAAAGTACCCCGCCAGGTGGAATTCCGCACGGAATTGCCCAAAACCATGGTCGGCAAGGTCCTCCGCCGCGCCCTGCGCGAAGAGGAGGAAGCCAAGGCAGAAGCCAAGAAGAAACGTCGGTCCGCCAGAAAGGGTTCCGACGACGAAAACACCTGCGAATAACTGCCGAAACAGGCAGTTTCCAATCCGCCATAAAAGGCCGGTTCCCGCGTGGAACCGGCCTTTTCCCATGCCCTCCAGGGGCTGCGCCGCGTACCTCCGCCACGGGCCGGTTTCCTGTGTTGCGGCGTCTCCACGCGTTTTCTCACATTAATGAAAAATTTTATTCCCCATAAAATTTCTTTTCGAGAAATTTTGGGTTCTTTTTATCAAGAACTGCGCAATTTATTCAACCATACCGCCAGATTTGCAAAAATGTATTAACGAAAATGGCTTCCTCTCCCCCCCCTTTTCGTGTATGAATCAACACTGTTTCTATCAGCAACCATAATTCCTATGAGAGGAGGAGTAATGAAACTGAGTTTGCACAAGATGGGCCTGCTGGCTCTGGCGTTCGTTCTGAGCTTTCTGATGACTGTTCCGGCCTTTGCCGCAGACACCATCAAGATCGGCTTCAACCTGCCCCTGACGGGCGACATCCCCGAGGTCGGCGACGGCTCCAAGAAAGCCGCCGAGATGTACCTCAAAGACATCAATGACGCTGGTGGCCTCGAGGTCGGCGGCAAGAAGTACATGCTTGAGTTCGTCTACATGGACAACGAGTCCAAGGCCGAATCCGCCGTTAACGCGGCCCTCAAGCTGATCGAGCAGGAGAACGTTGTTGCCATCATCGGCCCCAACTCCTCCAAGCAGGCCGTGCCCGCCGGCGGTACCTGCAACGACAACCGCACCCCGATGATCACTCCGTGGTCCACCAACCCCGACACCACCAAGGACCGCCCCTGGGTCTTCCGCGCAGCCTTCCTGGATCCGTTCCAGGGCCCGGTTGCCGCTGACTTTGCTTCCGAAAAGTTCGGCGCCAAGACCTCTGCCGTCCTGTTCGACGTTTCCAACGACTACTCCAAGGGCCTGGCCGAGATTTTCAAGGCCGCCTGGGAAAAGAAGGGCCTGGGCCCGGTCGTGGCTTTCGAGTCCCACGGCACCAAGGACCAGGATTTCTCCGCGCAGTTGACCACCATCATCAAGGCCAACCCGGACTTCATCTTCGTCCCCGACAACTACAACCAGGTTGCTCTGATCGTGCAGCAGGCGCGTGACCTCGGCTACCAGGGTCCCTTCATGGGCTCCGACGCCTGGGGTACTCCCGACCTGATCAAGCTCTGCGGCGAGCAGTGCTACGGCAACTTCTTCTCCACCCACTACGCGGCTGCCGGTGCCACCGGCGCCACCAAGGTCTTCATCGACCGCTACGAGAAGGCCTACGGTTCCACCCCGGCCGACTACGCGGCTCTGACCTGGGACTCCATCGGCCTGCTCGTTCAGGGCATCCAGAACGCCGGCAAGGTTGACTCCAACCCGCGCAAGGAGCGTCAGCTCATCCGTGACGGCCTGGCCGCCATCAAGTCCTTCGACGGCATCACCGGCAAGTCCAAGTTCGACGAACAGGGCGACCCGATCAAGTGCGCCGTTGTGGTCAAGATCTCCGACCAGGGCGAGTTCGTCTTCGAGCAGTCCGTCTGCCCGTAGACCACTGAATACACCGAGTTAGGTGAGCGGGGGCCATCGGCCCCCGCTCTTGTATAGACCCTCGGGCCGGGGGCGCCCAGAGGCCCGGAACCCTCAGAAATTTCCCAGGGAAGGCAATCGTGGATTTCATCATTCAAAACATCATCAACGCCCTGCAGTGGGGAAGCTTCTACGCGCTCATCGCGTTGGGCTACACCCTGGTGTACGGCGTTCTGCGCCTGATCAACTTCGCCCACGGCGATATCTTCATGGTCGGCGCATACATCGCGTTTTTCGTGGCCGGGTTCCTGCTCGGTCCGGCGCTGGGACTGTCGCCCATGGTGACCTTCCTGCTTGCCGTGCCGCTGACCATGTTCCTGACCGCCTGCGTGGGCGTCACCCTCGAGCGTGTGGCCTACCGGCCGCTCAGGCGCAAGGGCGCGCACCGGCTGTACGTGGTCATCACCGCCCTCATGTGCGGGCTGATCCTCGAATACTCCAACCTGGCCGTGCTCGGCGCCAGCCGGTTGAAGTTCCCGGAACTGGTCCACAAGACCATCTGGAACATCGGCGGAGTGACCGTGACCAACCTGAAGGTCATCGTCATCGTCGCCGCCATCGCGGTCTTCATCATCCTCAATTTCATCGTCACCAAGACCAAAATCGGCATGGCCATGCGCGGCATCTCCTACGATAAATTTGCCATCCCGCTCATGGGCATCCCCATCGACCAGGTCATCGTCTTCACCTTCATCCTGGGCTCCGGCTTCGCGGGCCTGGCCGGTCTGCTGTTCGCCATGTCCTACCCGGTGCTCGAACCGTTCATGGGCATGCTCATCGGCTGGAAAGCCTTTATCGCAGCGGTTGTCGGCGGCATCGGCGACATCCGGGGCGCGTTCTACGGCGGCTTCCTGCTCGGCTTCATCGAAGTCGGCGTTGTCACCGTGTTCCCGTCCACCTATCGTGACCTGTTCGCCTTTACCATCCTGCTGATCATTCTCTGGATGAAACCGACCGGGCTGTTCGGCATGCCGCAGTCCACCAAGATTTAGTCGGGGAGCCAAGCGCATGCAGAAATACACATTCAATATCCTGATCGCGTTCGCGGCCGTGGTGCTGCTGGTTCTGGCCCAGTACCGCATCCTCGACAACTACATCCAGGCGGTCATCATGTTCGGCGGCATCAACATCATGATGGCCACTTCGCTGAACCTGGTGAACGGCAACATGGGCGAATTCACCTGTGGCCACGCAGCCTTCATGTGCGTGGGCGCATACGTCGCCTCCATCCTGTCCGTCCTCTGCTTCGGCACCAAGTTCGGGGACCCGCTGTTCCCGGCGGCCGCCTCCTTCTTCGTCTTCCCGGTCATCGTTCTGATCGGCGGCGTCGTGGCGGCCCTGTCCTCCATACTGGTGGCCCTGCCCTCGTTCAAAACCCGCGACGACTACCTGGCGATCATCACCATCGCGGTCAACTACATGGTCATCTCGGGCATCGAGAACATGGACTGGATCGGCGGTTCGCGCGGTTTCCAGGGCATGAAGGACACGGTCTGGGCCATGGTCGACTCTACCCCGTCCTGGCTGGCCGGCGACAATGACTTCCCCTGGGTTCTGCTCTACGTCATCCTGTTCACCATCTTCGACATCTGGGTCATCCGCCGGTTCATCACCTCGACCTACGGCAAGGGCGTGAACGCCGTGTGCCAGGACGAGACCGCAGCGGAAATCATGTCGGTGAACACCAACAAGATCAAAACCGTGAACTTCATGATCTCGGCCGGACTGGCCGGATGCGCGGGCGGCCTGTTCGCCCACGTGGTCGGCTACGTCAACCCGCAGTCGTTCAACATCCTCAAGTCCACCGAGGCCATGGTCATGGTCTACCTGGGCGGCATGGGCTCGCTTTCGGGAGCGGTTCTCTCGGCCATCGTCTTCACCTTCCTGCTCGAGATCCTGCGCTCCCAGCAGCTCATCGACTTCCTGATGGCCCCGGCCACCTATGTGTTCCCGGATTGGGAGCCGTCGGCAGGCGTCATCAAGTGGGTCATGATCCCGCTGCTCCTGGTCCTGATCATGCAGTTCAGGCCCGAGGGCATCATGGGCAACAAGGAGTTGTCGGACGTGTTCCCGAAGCTCAAAAAATACTACACGTTCAAATAGGGGGCTGTTCATGTCACTGCTTAAAATAGACAGCCTCACCCAGCGTTTCGGCGGCCTCCAGGCCGTCAGCGAGTTCTCGGTGGATATGAAGGGCGGCGAGCTGATGGGGCTGATCGGCCCCAACGGCGCGGGCAAGACCACCATCTTCAACCTGATCTCCGGCTTCTACCAGCCTACCGAGGGAACCATCACGTTCGACGGCAAACCCACGGCAGGCCTCAAGCCCCACCAGGTCACCTCCATGGGCATCGCCCGGACCTTCCAGAACATCCGCCTGTGGCACGACATGACGGTGCTGGACAACATCCGCATCGCCCAGCACTACCGCCTCGGCTACTCGGTCCTGGATTCGGTCATTCGCGGCAAGAAATACCGAGCCCGCGAGGCGCGCATCCTGGAGATCGCCGAGGAGCTGCTCGAGGCCATGTCCCTGACCGACGTGGCCATGGAGTATCCCAAGAACCTTCCGTACGGCCTGCAGCGTCGTGTGGAGATCGCCCGGGCCATGTCCATCCGGCCCAAGCTCCTCCTGCTCGACGAACCGGCCGCCGGTCTGAACTCCAAGGACGTCGAAGACCTGATCACCCTTGTCAGGGGTATTCACGACCGCTTCGACATCACCATCTTCATGATCGAGCATCAGATGAAGGTCGTCACCTCGCTGTGCCAGTGGATCAAGGTCATCGACTTCGGCTCCACCATCGCCGAGGGCACCCCCGAAGACATCCAGAGCAACCCGGCCGTCATCAAGGCCTATCTTGGAGACGACAACATATGACTACTCCCTTACTCGAAGTCGAAAACCTGTACGTCAAGTACGGCAATATCGAAGCCCTGCACGGCATCTCCTTCACCGTTGGAGAAGGCGAAATCGTCACCCTTATCGGCGCCAACGGCGCGGGCAAGTCGACCACGCTCATGTCCATCGCCCAGTTGCCGCCGCCCGAGGCCCCCAAGGTCATCAAGGGCGACATCCGTTTCAAAGGCAAGTCCATCCTGGGCATGTCCGCGGACAAGGTCGTCTCGGACCTGCACATGGCTCTGGTCCCGGAAGGCCGCCACATCTTCGGCAACCTGACCGTTGAGGAGAACCTCAAGATCGCCACGTACTCGCGCAAGGACGGACAGGCCGAGATAGACCGCGACTACAAGCGCGTCTACACCCTGTTCCCGCGCCTTGACGAGCGCAAGAAACAGCGCTCCGAGTCCCTGTCCGGCGGTGAGCAGCAGATGCTGGCCGTGGGCCGCGCCATCCTGTCCGGCTGCCGGGTGATCATGCTCGACGAGCCGTCCATGGGGTTGGCCCCCCTGCTCATGTACGATATGTTCCGCACCCTTCGGGAGCTGAACGAAGAAGGCATGACCATCCTGCTCATCGAACAGAACGCCAACCTGGCGCTCAAGTTCGCCCACCGGGGCTACGTCATCGACACCGGCGAGATCGTGGCCCAGGGCTCGTCCGCCGAGCTCATGGAAAACCCGGAGGTCAAGAAGGCCTACCTCGGCGGCTAGTTCAGGCTCGCAACGCTATTCAAAAGGGCTGTCCTTCCGGGCAGCCCTTTTTTTCGTCCTCCCTCCCGCTCCCCCGGTCGTTAATATTCCTTAAGACTGGCACGACTTGTGCTTTGATCGTCAAAGGGAAAAACATTCCTTATGAAAAACGGCAACAGCGGGAGTAAGCATGTCGATTTCATCCATAGGATCCGATCTGATCACCGGCACCTACACGCTGCTTAGAGCCTCGGTGGAGGAGAAACAGCTTCGCGAGCAGGCCAAGGCTCTGGACGAGGATAGCGCCAAGAGCAGCGCTACCACCGGCCTGACCTCGGAAATATCGTCCCTTCTGGATCAGATTCCCAAGGGCGACGACAACCGCATTTCCTTTCAGGATGTGGAAGACTACCGCGAGGATCTCGGCGACAAGTGGGACGCTTCGGTCATGGCCGACCTGAAGGCTCTGGGCGTGGATGTCTCCTCGGAATTCGCCATGACCTACGATCCGGATACCGGCAAGGTCACGGTCCCCGACTCGACCAAGGACGCCGAGGTCATCAACAAGTATTTCGAGGACAACCCTGACAAGGTTCAGGAGTTCTACAACATCATCCAGCTGGGGAAACTGACCTCCACGGCCTCCAGCCAACTTTCCCAAAGCGAGATGGTGACCAGCATGCAGCAGCAGTCCCTTGCCTGGTGGTATGCGGACAACACCGATCCGACCAGTTGGTTCGAGGGCGGCGGCCTGTTGGCCATGGGCGGCAGCAGCGCGTCCTACACCGGCCTGAACCTGATGGTTTAGCTCTACCGGCTGAATTAAGAACAAAAAGGCGCGCCCCGATTGGGACGCGCCTTTTCTATGCTTTTGGTGGTCTGCACGCCCGGAGGCGGAGACCAGACCTGCCGTCGCTAGTCGATGACGGTGGCCTTGGTGATGACCACGGGCTCCAGCGGGACGTCGTCATGGAAGCCGCTGCGGCCGGTGGGCACGCCCTTGATCTTGTCCACGGTGTCCTGGCCCTCAACGACCTTGCCGAACACGGCGTAGCCCCAGCCCTGGGGAGTCTCGGAGGAGAAGTTCAGGAATCCGTTGTCCTTGACGTTGATGAAGAACTGGGACGAAGCGGAGTGCGGGTCCATGGTCCGGGCCATGGCCAGGGTGTACTTGTCGTTGGTCAGGCCGTTGTTGGCCTCGTTCTCGATGGGCGCGCGGGTCGCCTTTTCCTTCATGTCCGGGTCCATGCCGCCACCCTGGATCATGAAGTTGGAGATGACGCGGTGGAAGATCAGGCCGTCGTAGAAGCCTTCTTCCACATACTGCTGGAAGTTGGCCGCGCTCTTGGGGGCTTTTTCGAAATCGAGTTCGATGACGATGTCGCCCATGCTGGTTTCCATCTTGATCATGATACGCTCCTTTGTGCCGGGACCGCCCGGCTTGATATCGTTAGGGGGCATCCACTTACCAGAGCCCTGTGCGCCTGGCAAATGGGGACCACCGCCCTTCTATTGTTCCGTTTCGGACGATCCGGGAATACCGCCTTCCGCCGAGGGGCCGGAAACGCCCGGATCGTAAAACATCCCCAATCCTTCGTTCTGCGTGGCCTGTTGCCTGACCAGGGCCGGGCTTCCGGCCTGGAAGGTCAGCAGAGAACCGAGCTTGAGGATGTTCCGCTCAATGACCAGTTCGGCCTGGGGGACGACGATCTCCGTCTGCTTGGCCGTATTCGGACTCTCCGGGCTGAAGTTGACGGGCGGTGGCCCGTCAACGAAACCCGTTGCCAGATAGGCCAGGGCAACCCCGGCCGCTACCGGCTTGAGCATCCGTAGCGTCCCTTCCCAGGTCAACCGGAACATGCGCCCTATCCCTTGATCGCCTTGACGATGGTCTCCTGATCCTCGGCGGTCAGGTAGGGATGCATGGGCAGAGCGAAGATGCGCGAAGCAGCGTCTTCGGACACCGGGAAATCGCCCATGGAATAGCCCAGATCGGCGAACGCCTTCTGCAGGTGCAGCGGCTTGGGATAGTAGATCGCGCAGGGAATGGAAGCCGCGGACAGCTTTTCCATGACCTCGGCGCGCTGCTCATTGTCCCGGGCCAGAACGCAGTACTGCGCCCAGACCGAAACATTGCCCTCGGGCACGGACGGCGGGGTCAGGCCGTCAACTTCGGACAGCAGTTCGGCGTAACGGGCAGCCACTTCCTGGCGCTTCTCGATCTCACCCGGGAAAATCCCGAATTTGGCCAGGAGCACGCCAGCCTGCATGGAATCCATACGGGCGGTCAGTCCCAGCCTGTCATTGTCGTACTTGTCCGTGGTGCTCATGCCGTGCACACGGACGGAGACCAGCAGCTGATGCAGTTCTTCGTTGTTGACGAAGACCATGCCGCCGTCACCGTAGCAGCCCAGCGGCTTGGCCGGGAAGAACGAGGTGCAGGCCAGATCGCCCAGGGAGCAGACCGGTTTGCCCTTGTAGACGGCACCAAAGGACTGGGCTGCGTCCACGACGAGGAACAGACCGGAATTGTGGGCCAAGGGTTCGATGGCGTCGTAGTCCGCAGGCTGGCCGAAGAGATCTACGGCGATGACGCCGCGCGCGGTCAGGTCCTTGCGGTTCTCGCGGACGTAGCGAATCTTGCGCCGCAGATCATCGGGATCCAGGTTGAAGGTCACGGGATCAATGTCCACGAAAACCGGGGTGGCACCAAGCAGGGCGACAACCTCGGCGGTGGCGATGAACGTGAACGGGGTGGTGAAGACGGCATCGCCAGGGCCCACGCCCAGGGCCATGAGAGACATCAACAGGGCGTCGGTGCCGGAGGAGCAGCTCACGGCATGGGACACGCCCGAGAAGTCGGCCAGTGTGGATTCAAGCTCGCGGATCTCCGGGCCCATGACATAGGCTCCGTGCTGCAACACGCCTTCGATATTTGATTTGATCTGATCTTCGATCTGCCTGTACTGCGTTTTCAAGTCAATGAAGGGTATACTCATTCTGATAACTCACTTGTAGGAGTAGGTGTTTGTGTGGCGGCAGTGTCTCACGAAAGACTGTGCCGAGACAAGGGGTTTACCGCCCCCCTCCCCGGCGGGCGGCGGCTGCGGCGACGAATCGTTCTGCCCAGCCGGGCACGGCCAGGGCGTGGATATGGTTGTACCCGGCCCAGGTGTTCTTGTGCAGGAAACCGTCGCGGCCGAGCGCGCTGCCCTGACCGCGGATCATGCGCAGACCGTGGCGCAGCTCTGCCGCGCCGTCCGATACGCACATGGAATAATGAAATTCGTGTCCCAGGACGCGCTCGCCCCGGGGAAAGAAAACCGTATCCTCAACCACTTCGGCTTCGGTGTATCCCAAACCCTGCGGTCGGGGGCAGAAAGATGTGGTCAAAGGAAAGACGCCGGCCATTCGATGGCTTTTCCCGTCGATCTCAAGCTGATCGCACAGGACCATGAACCCGCCGCACTCGGCATAGATGGGCATGCCGGATTCGGCCAGAGAGCGCAGGTATTTGAGCGCGGGCATGTTCGCCGCTATCCGCTCGGCAAAGACCTCAGGAAACCCTCCGCCGAGATAGAGCCCGTCGATCTCGGGCCAGGGCTCTCCATCCAACAGGCTCAACCGAACCAGTTCGGCGCCGGCATGTTCCAGCGCTTCGAGATTTTCAGGATAGTAAAACCACAGGGCCGCGTCATGCACGTAGCCGATGCGGGCCTTCTTTTCCGCCGGAGCGCCGGGAAAAACAGGAGCGGGGGCAGGCCCGAAGTCCGGAGCCGCATCCGCAACACCAAGCAAGGCGTCCAGGTCCAACCACTCGGCGGCGGCGTCGGCCAACCGGTCCAGATGCGCGGAACCATCGTATTCCTGGTCAGACATCAGCCCCATGTGCCGCTCCGGGATGGGATTCTTCATCTTGGGCAGCATGCCCAACACCGGCACATCGCAGTAGGTCTCCATGGACCGGCGCAATATGGCGCGGTGCCGCTCTCCTGCCGTGCGGTTGAAGATGACCCCGGCAAGATTCAACCCCGGCTCGAACCCGACGCAGCCCTGAACAATGGCGGCCACGGTGCGGGTCATCTTGGTGCAGTCGATGGCCAGCACCACCGGGCAGTCGAGCATACGGGCCAACTCCGAGCTGGAGCAGGAGCCCTGCTCGTCCATGCCGTCGAAAAGCCCACGGTTTCCCTCGATGAGGCTCAGGTCGGTTCCGGCGGAACGGTGGAAGAAGAGGGACCGGATGACCTCGCGGGAATGGAAAAAAGGATCAAGATTGGAGCAGGACCGCCGCGCAGCCAGGGCGAGCCACTGGGCGTCGATGTAGTCCGGACCTTTCTTGAACGGCGCGACCACGCGCCCCCGACGCGTGAAGGCGCGGGTGCAGGCCAGGGAGACAATGGTCTTCCCGGTGCCGCCGGACAGTCCGGCAAGGAGTATGCGGGGGATGGAATCGGACACGTTTGAAACCAGGCTTATTGAACCAAGAAAGCCTTGCCCGTCGTCAATGCGACGAGGGCAAGGCTTGTAAACCGATCAGGATCGAAGATTAATCTTCGCCCTCGGAAGCGGCCTGCTTGCCGACACCGGCCAGGCCGTACATGGTGGTGGACCCGGAGGACCAGAACACCATCTTCTCTTCCTGAACCAACTGGGTCAGGAGCTTCTTGACGGCGCGGCTCTTCTCATCCGGGAACAGCTTGGTGAAGTCGTTGAAGTAGAACTTGGTCTTGCTCTTGGACTTCTCTTCGCAGAATTTGAGTATTTCAGCTTTTCCAGCTTCGGGATCGAGTACCATGATGGACTCCTTATTGTTGCATAAAGACGGGGTACGGCGGAGTCGCCGTACCCCGGATCTTCATTATCTTACCACTTGAACTGGGTGGTCTGGCGCCAGGTGTAGTACGCCGGATCACGGAAGTCATCGATCAGGTGCTCGCTGAAGGGCAGGTCGCACTTTTCGAAGAAACGTTCCCAACCGATGCGGTTGGCCCAGTCGCCCAGACGCTCGTACTTGTTGGCATCTTCAGCGTAGGTGTCGAGGATCTTCTTGATCACCTTGGTCAGCGTGGGCCAGCGAGGCGGCTCGTTGGGCACGAAGGGAACCACGACCTTAGAGAAGGCGGGCTTGGTGATACGGTTGGAGATCTTACCACCGACCATGATGGCGATACCGTCGCCTTCACCATCGGACAGCGGCAGAGACGGACACATGGTGTAGCAGTTACCGCAGAACATGCAGCGCTCTTCCTTAATGGCGACGGTCTTGTAGGTCTCGCCATCGAGCTCAACCTTGGACGGACGGACTGCACCGGTGGGGCAGGCGGCCACGGCCAGGGGAATCTCGCACAGGTTGTCGAGGAACTTGTGGTCGATAAGGGGCGGTTTGCGGTGAATACCGAGAATGGCGATATCGGAGCAGTGCACCGCGCCGCACATGTTCAGGCAGCAAGCCATGGAGATGCGCACCGGAGCGGGCAGCTTCATGTCGGTGAAGTCGTCGAAGACGACGTCCATGGTGGCCTTAACGGTACCGGAAGCGTCAGTAGCCGGGGTGTGGCAGTGGACCCAACCCTGGGTGTGGACGATGTTCGTCACACCAGCGCCGGTGCCGCCGACCGGGAACTTGTAAGCTCCACCGGGGAACTTCTGGTCGTTCAGGAAGGCCTTCAGTTCCTTGGCGGCCTCTTCGGTCTCGACCTGGAACTCGAGGTTGTTACGAGTGGTGAAACGGACGTAACCGCCAGAGAACTTGTCGGCGATGTCGCAGATTTCACGGATATGAGTAACGGACATCAGGCGGGCGGTACCGGCGCGGACGGTGTAGGTCTTGTCGCCGGACTGGGCCACGTGCAGCAGGATGCCGGGCTCGATGATCTCATGGTAGTCCCACTTACCAAAGTTCTCTTTGATAACCGGGGGCAGGTACTCGCCGAAGTGACGAGGTCCGATGTCGGAAATCCGACCTTCCATCGGTTTGGAGGGATCGTACCCAGAAGAAATAAAAGCCATATTGATACACTCCTCTTTTTAGCGCTGGTGGCGCTTGCGGAAATCGTTGATATCGCGTTCCCAACCGCCTTCGACATCTTCGGCTTTCCAGAAGATGTAGGGGTTGTGGCGAGGCTCCTGGACCTGACGGGCGTCAACGGGGACACCAGCGGCGTCGATCAGGGCAGCCATGCCCAGACGCTTCATGGTTTCACCGATGCGCTCACGGTTCTTGCCTTCTTCCATCCACCAATCCCAAACGTTCTCAATGATGTCCTTGATGGCCTGGTAATCGTCGTCCTTGTTGACTTCGATGAAAGGCACGAGCAGGGAACCCATCTGGGGACCGTCGAGGATCGGGGCCTTGGCGCCACACAGGATGGAGCAGCCGCGTTCGTCACCGATCTTCAGAGCGCGAGGCATGGTGTTGATGCAGTGCATGCAACGGACACATTCCTTGTCGTCGATGGTCAGCTTGCCATCGTAGGAAATGCACTTGGACGGACACAGGTCAACGACTTCCTTCTGGATGTCGAACGCGCCCCAGTCGCGGCCCGCGTGGGCACCGGCGTTAGGAGCGATCTCACCGCCAACGTAGGCGGCAACGGCTTCCTGGTCGACCTTGATCTGGTCTTTCCAGGTACCGATGAAGGAAAGGTCGGAACGAGCGATAGCGGCAACGCAACCGTTGGGGCAACCGTCGAACTTGAACTTGAACTTGTAGGGGAACGCCGGGCGATGCAGCTCGTCCTGGTATTCCTGGGTCAGGTTGTAGCACAGCTCCTGAGAGTCGTAACAGGCGTACTCACAACGGGACATGCCGAGGCAGGTGGCCGGGGTACGCAGGTTGGAGCCAGAGCCGCCGAGGTCGATCTCGAGGTCGTGGGTCAGTTCCCAGAAGATTTCCTCGAGCTGCGGGGTGGTGGTGCCCAGGAACACGATGTCGCCGGTGGCGCCGTGCATGTTGGTCAGACCGGAACCGCGAAGGTCCCAAATGTTGACCAGGTTGCGCAGCAGCTCGGTGTTGTACCACTTGCCGTTGGGCTGAGCCACGCGGACAGTGTGGAAGTGAGCGACGCCGGGGAACATCTCGGGCTGGTCACAGTAACGGCCGATAACACCGCCGCCGTAACCGAAGACACCGACGATGCCGCCGTGTTTCCAGTGGGTTTCACCGTCGGTGTACGACATTTCGAGAACACCCAGCAAATCGTCGGGACAATCGACGGGGATCTGGTAATCCAGACCCTTCTCGTTCTTGGCTCGAGCGTCAGCCTCCTGTTTAATGTCGGATACGAAGCTGGGCCACGGGCCGCTTTCCAGCTGATCCAACAGAGGAGTTTTGTGTTTCGCCATTCCCTTAACCTCCATTGTTTGATTAAGATGTTGCCATCAACCATTTTTGCGTCCAGGCCGGCAAATGGTGAAAAAAATCACTCGTAGCCAGGACGCCTTACCTACTTAACGCAACCACCTGAAATACCGGCAATTGCGCCAATATTCACAAGGTATGCAGGGCTGCCAATGTACTGGACCGTTCGGATTTCTGTCAACCGAAATATCCAAGAAACCATTGTCAACCCACAGTTTGCGGACTCAACGGACGACCTGAATTTGGGATCGTTTGTCCCCCCGGCCTTGCCTTCACGGCGTAGCCGGAGTATCGGACCCTTGGCACAGGCTATGGACCGCAATAAGCGTTACCGCAAAAGGGTATAAGGAGCAACACAAACTTGCAAATTCAAAACACTAATGAACCGCAGTGTCGATGTTGCGGCAAGTGCTGCCGGGAAGGCGGCCCAGCCCTCCACAAACAGGACATGACGCTCATCCAGGACGGCACCATTCCGCTGGCCGACATCGTCACGTTGCGCGTTGGGGAATGGGTCTACGACCAGCCTCGACAGGAGATCCTGCCGCTTACGGAAGAGATGCTCAAGATCAAGGGGCGTGACGGGACCTGGACCTGCCTCTACCTGAGCCCGGAGAGCAGTCTCTGTTCAGTATATGATACCCGCCCCGCAGAGTGCGAGGCCTTGTTTTGCGAGGACACCGCTCCGCTTCAGGCCATGTACGGCAAAGACCGTCTCAGTCGCACAGACTTGCTGCCCGAGGGACACCCCCTGCTCGACCTGATGGCCGAACACGATCGACGCTGTTCCCCCTCCCAAATGGAGAAACTGGCCAAGGCGGCTCGCGAAGGCGACCGCGAAGCCGGAGAAACCCTCAAGGAAATGGTCGTCTACGACATGGAGATGCGCCGCCTCGTACCGGAACGATCCGGTATGCCCGCCGAGCTGAACGATTTTCTTTTCGGCCGCCCCTTGCGGGTGCTGCTCGGCGCCATGAACATCAAGGTCTACAATACGGGCGACACGGTCCGCTTCAACTTCCAAGCCTAGGAGATACCCGCCATGAAAGACGAACGCGGCGTCTACTATACCCCTTCCCTGCAGCACCCTGAAGTGCGCATGTATGTTCGCGACAACGAAGGTGAAATCGAGTTCCGCCTGTACAACCCGAACGAGCCGGTCATCTGGGAAAAACACCAGTGGGTTCCCTACGGAGCCATCCAGGCCGCGGCGGCCATGTTCCGTGAAAAGAACACCGACCGAAACCCTCTGGCCCTCTATGATCTGGACATCGCGCGCAAACTGATCGACAGCTAAGCAGCTGATCTAAAAAGATAATATGTCGCATTTCGTAACCGCCCGGCCCTGCCGGGCGGTTTTATTTTCCCAAATGGGAATTTTTCCCAGGAAAGGGAGCCAATATCAGGACGTTCCCCTATTGTATTTCCCATGAAAGTGTGAGCGTATGAACACCGACAACGACATTAATTGTTTTCCCGGCAATCCCCGCCGGGAACTCCCCCCGAAAGGCTCCAATCACCGCCATGGAGCCTTTCTTTTTGTCTTTTTTTGCGCGCGGCTTCCGATAGCGGCGCATCCGCACATTTTCGGAGGGGGTGTTTCATCCTCACGTAGGGGGACTACGCTGCGGTGAAACACCCCCTCGAAAAACGCACGGCTACACCACTCTCGAAAGCCTCACTCCGTGTTGGGAGAGCCGCTGTCGGGTGCGGCGCACCCGAGGCGCTCCAATGTTTTTTCGAGGGAGGCCGTCAGGCGGCTTTGTGACCCGAGGTGCGGCCGCCCTTCGTGGGGAAAAAGCTGTATCCCCGCAAACGCACCCCGCCGGAGGCGGATACAAAAAGTTTAGGAAGGGAGAGGGGATGAGGGTCCGGGGGAAGGGGAGAGGGGAACCCTTTTCTCAAAGGGTTCCCCTCTCCCCTTCCCCCGGCCGCCGGAGGCTCCCGCCTTACCCCGCAGCGCGGGCGCAGGCGGGGCAGAGACCTTCGAGATGGAGATCGACGTGGCTGACGGCCAGATTGAGGGCATTGGCCACGGCGGTTTCATCGAAGTGGAGTTTTTCGTTGTCGATACACTGTACGCGGCCGCAGCCGGTGCAATGGAAGTGGCTGTGATTACGGCCCACGCAATAGTGTTGGGCGCGCTCGGTGGTGCTGAAGCGATTGACCGCACCCTTTTCGGCCAGCAGATCGAGTATGCGGTAGACCGTGACCCGGTTGATACGGTGCTCCCGCAGGATTTCGGCGTGGACCTCGGCGGCGGTCATGGGGCGCAACCCGTCAGCCACGGCGGACAACACAAGGATACGGTTGAGGGTCGGTTCCAGGCCGGTTTGCTCCAGGAATTCCCGGGCGGTTCCGGCTGTATCGTGCACAGTCATGGCGACCTCCTCTCGATCCGATCAGCGCAGGGCCTGGACAAAGGCGTCGGCAGCATGCCGCAGGTTGCCGGGCCAATCCTCGGCAAGGGGATCCAGCTGGACCACCTTGGCGTCGAGCTCAGAAGCGATGACCTCGGCGCTGCGCCGTGAGAACTGCGGCTGGACAAAGACAACGCTCGCTCCCAGTTCCCGGCCGTGCTCGATGATCTCAGCCAGATGGCGCGGGCTGGGCTCACTGCCCCCCGCTTCGATGGCCACCTGGGTCAGGCCGTACCGCTTGGCGAAATAGCCCCAGGACGGATGAAAGACCATGAAAGTCCGCTTGTGTGCCGGCAAGCTGGCCAGACTCTCGTTGATGGACTTGTTCAGTTGCGCCAAATCACTCAGGAAAACCGACAGATTCGCTTCGTAATCGGCCTTATGGGCGGGATCGACCTTGATAAGTCCGGCGCAGGTGTTTTGCGCGATGAGCTCGACACGGACGGGGTCCAGCCAGATATGCGGGTCGAGAATGCCGTGCTCATGCTCTTCCTCTTCGTGCTCTCCCTGCATGGCCTCGTGCTCTTCCTCTTCGTGGTGATGGGCGACCATGGGTATCTTCTTCACGCCCTCCTGGGTCCGGACCACGAGCATGCCACGGTTGGCGTCGGCGAGTTTGGGCAGCCAGACATCTTCAAGGTTCACGCCGATTGCGAAATAGACCTGCGCCTTGGTCAACGCGGTCATCTGTCTCGGCGAAGGCTCGTACATATGCGGATTGGCCCCGGGAAGGACCAGAACGTCCACGTCCACCAGATCGCCGCCGATGCGCTCCACGAAATACTTCTGCGGCAAAATGGACACGAACGCCCGCACTTTGGTTCCGGCCAGGGCCGGACCGGCCCAGGCCACCATCAGCCCGAGAACCACGGGGAGCACTTTTTTCATCAGACCGAACACCTTCATGCCAACCTCCAATCGTGTACGATGCGGCACTGCCCGAACAGGCAATCCGATGTCAGCGTGCAACAGAGTTGCATCCGTGTCAACACCTCATACAGGCAATTCGGCATAGGCAACAGCAAGGCCCTGCCCCGGTGGAATATCCGGGACAGGGCCTGTTGAATGTCAGTTGACGAACTGTGGACTACTTGAGCAGCGCGGCGGCGCCGGCCTTGGCGATCACCTCGTCCTCGTCCACGGAACCGCCGGACACGCCCACGGCGCCGACGATGACGTTGTTCTTGTCCACGAGCAGCACGCCGCCCGCGAACAGGATCAGGCCGTCATTGCTGGCCTCGATGCCGTACAGGGGCTGACCGGGAACGGACGCGGCGCCCAGAGTACGGGTGGACATGTTGAAGTAGCGGGCCGTCACAGCCTTCTTGATGGAAATGTCGATGCTACCGAGGAAGGCATCTTCCTGGCGGTAGAAGGCCTTGAGGTTGCCACCGGCGTCCACGACGGCGATGTTCGAGGGCACTTTGGTCTCAACGGCCTTTTTCAGGGCGGCGTCCAGGACGACCCGGGCCTGGGCCAGGGTGATGTCGCCGGGCAGGGTCTTGACCGGACCCTCGGCCATGGCAGGCAGGGCAAAGAGTGCGATGGAAAGGGCGAGAACAGCGGAAAAAACGAGCTTACGCATGGGACAAAAACTCCTCCTAAAGACTTGCCGTCCTACCCTGCTCCACACTGGGGCCGTAGGTAATAACGGCTAATTTAAAGAGAAATTACGTCCAACCGATGAAAAATGCAACAACCGTTCAGGGTAAAAAACATAAAGAACCGCCCTGCCGAACCGTCCTTAAGACTTCATGAGAACTGCGTAACTATGGGGAGGTGGGTGGCGGGACTCGGGTTGGTCGGCCCGCCACTTAGCATGCGGGCTTTGCAAGCCGGGGACCCGACCCCGGGGACGGCGACGCCATCGCCCGGGGCCGGTGGAGGTTTGCGGTATGTCCGGGCTAATAGCCCTGTTTCTTGTCCGCTGCGTCGGTCGGCTTGAACGGAGCCAGAGCCGCGTCCAGGGCCTCGACGTAGGACACGGTGTCCACGGCGACGGCCACGAAGTTGGCGCCCCACTCGATGCACTTGCGGGCCGCGACCGGGTCCGTGCACAAGGTACCGGCAGCCTTGCCCGCCGCGCGAATGCGCCTCAGGCAATCCTCGATGGCGGTCTGGACTTCGGGGTGTCCGGCATCGTCCGGGTGCCCCATGGATGCAGACAGGTCGGCCGGGCCGATGAACACGCCGTCCACGCCCTCGACCGCCATGATTTCATCCAGGTTGCCCAGGGCGGCACGGCTTTCCACCTGCACCAGCAGGCAGAGTTCCTTCTCGGCCTCGGCCATGTAGTTGCTGACACGGCCCCAGCGGGACGCCCGGGCGATGCTCGCCCCCACGCCGCGCTGGCCGTTGGGCGGATAACGCAGGGCCGCGACCATGCGTTTGGCGTCCTCGGCAGTGTCCACCATGGGGACCAGCACGGTCTGCGCGCCGATGTCGAGAACCTGCTTGAGCAGGGCCGTATCCCCTTCCAGGGGCCGGACCACGGGATGGGCCGGATACGGTGCCACGGCCTGCAACTGGCCGAGCACGGTCTGTATCGTGTTCGGGGCGTGTTCGCCGTCTATGAGCAGCCAATCGTAATCGGATCCGGCCGCCAGTTCGGCCATGTAGGGAGAGGCGGTGCTGAGCCACAGGCCGTACAGCACCTCTCCTTTGGCGATAGCCTCTTTGAATTTGTTCTTGGGTATCATTTTGTATCTCGTTTGTTATGACCCGCAGTCTAGCTTTCGCTGGGCACGGGTTGGGGGGCCTTCTTCGTACGGAGGGCCAAGATGGCCAAGGAGCCGCACACGGTGATGATCGCAAGCGTGATCAGACCGGCCATGTGGTTCCCGAAGAAGATGTCGGCCTGGGCCTTGATGTTCGGGGCCAGGAAGCCACCGAACGCGCCGAACATGTTGGTGAAACCGATACCGGCAGCCAGGGCCGCGCCGGACAGGATGCTGGTGGGCATGGTCCAGAACACGGGCTGCACGGCGATGAATCCGGCGGCCGCGAAGCACAGGGCGATGATGGCCACGCCCGGAGAGGCGAAGGCCGAAATACCCAGTCCGAGACCGGCCACGAGCAGCGTCATGGCGGCGGTGATCCGCCGCTCGCCGGTGCGGTCGGAGTAGCGCGGGATGTAGTAGGTGCCGAACAGCGCGGCAATCCACGGGATCGCGGCCACCAGAGAGACCTTGAAGCCGACCGAGGTACCCAGCAGGGCGGCAACCTGGGTGGGCAGGTAGAAGACCAGGCCGTACACGCTGATCTGGATGATCATGTAGACAATGGCCAGGTGCCACACGGGCCAGCGCCGGATGGCGTCGCTGATCTTCGAAGTCGCCTTGGTGCTTTCCTCGGCCTTCAGGGTGTCGGCCAGCAGCGCCCGCTCCTCGGGAGCCAGGAACCGGGCCTCCTCAGGGCTGTTGTCCAGGTACAGGAAGGTCGCGACACCGGCGATAAGGGCCAGAGCGCCTTCGATGACGAACATCCAGTACCAGCCCGGATGTCCCAGGAAGCCGTGCATCTCGAGCAGGGCCCCGGACAGGGGCGAGCCCAGAGTCAGGGCCAGGGGCGCGCCCATGTAGAACAGCCCCATGATGCCCGCGCGGCTGCGCTGCGGGAACCATTGCGAGGTCAGGTAGATCATGCCCGGGAAGAAACCGGCCTCGGCCGCGCCGAGCAGGCTGCGAACGAGAAGAAACTTCCACTCCTGGTCGGCGTAGCCCATGGATGCGGACAGGACGCCCCAGACGAGGGTCGTGCCGCCGATCCAGGCGCGGGCGCCGAATTTACGCATGAGCAGGTTGGCGGGTACGCCCAAAAAGGCGTAGGCCACGAAGAATATCCCGGCGCCCAGAGCGAAGGCTCCGTCGCCCAACCCGGTGTCCAACTGATAGGACGCCTTGGCGAAACCGATGTTCGCCCGGTCGAGGAAGGCCAGGATATAGAGCATCAACATGAAGGGGATGAGGCGCAGGCGGGTTTTATTGACAACCTGCTCCAAGTTTGGTGACATGGTTTTCTCCTATTGCGTGAGACCATTATGCGTTGGGAGAGTGGGCTGCCGGGCTGCCACCTGGTGGCCCATGTTCGTTGCGGGCTCTGTCTCGCAGCCCGTCACGATCCGTATCCAGTACTTCATCACGATCTTCTAGTGTTTGTGGGGCCGAACCAGGTCGCACTCACGATTCAGCTCAACGCCGAAACCGGGCTTGTCCAGGGTTTCCTTGGTGATCCGTCCGTTTTCGGGCACCGGCTCATTGACCAGCAGCGGATGGAACTGGGGCCGCACTTCGAGGCAGTCCGGGCTGGTCATCAGGTACTCGCTGAACGGGGTGTTGGTGAAGGTGATCACCGCGTGGTGCGAGTAGACCGAGGAACCGTGGGGCACGACCAGCTGTCCGTGGGACTTGGCGATGGCCGCAATCTCGGTCAGGGTGGTCAAACCGCCGCACCAGCCGACGTCCGGCTGCATGATGTCCACGCCGGTCTCGGACAGGGTGGCGAAGGACTGGATGGTGCCGTGGTGTTCGCCGGTGGTGACCATCATTCCGGCCGGGGCCTGACGCTTGAGCTCGCGGTAGCTGTCAAACTGCTGCGGGGGGAAGCACTCCTCGATCCATTTCAGATTGTAGGGAGCGCAGGCGTGGGCCAGCTTGACCGCGTAGTTGACGTCCTGGCTCATCCAGCAATCGAGCATCAGCCAGAAGTCCGGGCCGCACTTTTCACGGTACTCGGCCACCATGGCCGCGTCCTTGCGGATGCCTTCGTCGCCGTCATGCGGACCCCAGTGGGTCGGCATCTTGCCGCCGATAAAGCCCATTTCCTTGGCCGCATCCGGGCGTGCACCCGTGGCGTAGAACTGGATCTCGTCGCGAACAGCGCCGCCGAGCAGCTTGTAGACCGGCATGTCGAGCACCTTGCCGTAGAGGTCCCAGAGGGCCAGATCCACGCAGGAGATGGTGTTCATGACGATGCCGCCGGAACCGGCGTAGTACATGGTAGAGTTGATCATCTGGTCGTGGATCAGCTTGATGTCGCTGACGCAGCGGCCCTCGATGAAACGGTTGAGGTGCTTCTCGACGATGAAGCAGCCCATCTCGCCGCCCGTGGAGATGGCGAAACCGGTCACCCCGTTGTCCGCCTCCACTTCGACGATCAGCGTGCCCAGCACATTGATGCCGAAGGACTGGCGGGACTGCTCGTACTTCTTGTATTTGCTCATGGGCGTGGCGATGTGGTCATCGATCCAGTGCCCGCCGGCCTGGTCGTGGTAATCACCGCCTCCACCGGCGGCCTTGGCCGTGGCGCCGCCGCAATAGTAGGCTCTGATTTCCTTGATCTTCGGAAGAATCATCTTGGTCCTCCAGTGTAACAGGTTATCGGGGCCGGTCAGCCCTTTCGACGCGCACCGCGCGCGCCTAGGATTCCGTCCAGCCCAAATCTCTTGAAATATCCCTTGCGCAGGCCAGCACCTGCTCGGCCAGAGGCTCCACCGCGGAGTCGGCCACCTGCATGGATGTCCCGACAACGGAGATGGCACCGGCCACACCGCCGGTTCCGTCAAACACGGGCGCGGCCACGCAGCGCACCGCGGAAACGTCCTCGCCGTTGTCGAATCCCCAACCGTCCCGCCGGATCTTGGCCAGATCCTCTTCCAGGGCCTCGGCCGAGACGATGGTCGTCGTCGTGACCGGCTCGAAGTCCGTTCCGGCGATAATCGCCTTGCGCACGGACTCGGGCTGCCAGGCCAGCAGACACTTGCCCACGCCCGAGCGGTGCAGGGACAACCGCTTGCCCACGTAGGAGCGCACGCTGATGGTGCTCTGGGACTCGATCTTGAGGATGTAGTAGGCGGCGTCGCCATCGAAGATGCCCAGGTGGCAAAGCAACCCGGTGCGGTTCATCAACGCCTCCAGATGGGGTCTTGCCGTATCGCGGATGTCCAGCTGTTCCGAGGCTCTGTCTCCCAGGGCGATAAGACGTACCCACAACCGGTAGTTGCCGCGGTCGTCCTGTGAGATCAGGCCGAGCTGCTGCATTTCCTTGAGCAGCAGATACGCCGTGCTCTTGGGAATGCCCGAATGCTCAATCAGCTCCGAAGCGGGCGCCGCCCCATTCTCGGAGAGATATTCCAACATCACCATGGCCCTTTGCAGGGTAGACATTTTGCTCTTTTCCAAAATACTGGACTCCATTCCTAAATGTTGAACAAGCCTAGACCGCAACAATTCACCTGTCAAGGGGGGAGGAATGCCGACATCGCAGGAAAGAAGTCGTCCGCTGCGCATCTTACCCTTGAATGCCAGGCATTCCCCTAGTATAGACACGTTCGGCGGATCTGTTTTGTCCCAACGGAGGGACGCTTGCGACCAAAGAAGGCCGAGGTCGCTCGACAAGCTTCCCGCCCGCAACCGTAGAATCGCATCTCAAGGAGACCCCTCATGGACACCCAGCTCGCCGAAAAACTGGCAACCTTCATCGACACCTGGACCACGGACCCGAACCAGACCAAGGATTGTTTCACGGCACTCAAGGCGCACCTCGAAGGCCTGGACGGCATCAAGCTCGACTTCGTGCCCCGCCCCGGCATCACATTCTCCCTGCGCGCAGCCCACAAGAACCAGACCAGGCGCACCCTCTTCGCCATGGTCGACGTCATTGACGACGACCCGGCCGATCGCTGGCTGTCGGTTTGCTTCTACAACGAACTGGTGGACGACCCCGATGAACTCGGCGACGAAGTTCCCGGCGGCCTCCTCGGCGAAGACGCCAAATGCTTCGACCTCTACGAAGGCGACGACGACATGGTTCAATACATAAAGGATAGACTCCAGGCCGCCTGCCTGGCTGCATCCAAGGAATAACCCCGCCCCTTTCCCGCCGGGCAGTCCTGCCGCCGCAGACAAATCAAAAGGGCGTTGGAAGATGATCTTCCAACGCCCTTTTTTGCGAGCTTAATAGAGGGCCCCGTCCAGACAAAGGTCCATTACATACCCTTGTTTGCTTGAGACTGGTTCAGACGGCTTCGGAGCGAGCCAGTTTTTTGATGACGAACTGGTACGCCTGTTCAACACACTCCTCGAGAGGACAGATGTCGGTCTTGAGCGTGAGGTCCGGTTCGATGGGACTTTCGTACGTCCCACTCACCCCGGTGTAATCTTTGATTTTCCCTTTCCGGGCGAGTTCATAATACCCTTTGACGTCGCGACTTTCACAGACTTCGACAGGGCAATCCACATGAACGAGAAAGAACTCATCCTTGCCGTACCCTTCCCGCAACTGCTGCTGCGTGGCGCGGCTGGGGGTAATGAAAGCGCACAGGCAGATGATACCAGCGTCCATGAAAAGCTTCGTCATCTCGCTTATGCGTCGTATATTCTCCTGTCGGCCCTCGGGGGAAAAAGACAAATCACTGCATAACCCCTGGCGGACATTGTCACCGTCAAATGTATAGACTTGTGCGCCTTCATCGAAAAGTCGTTTTTCCACCTTGTGCGCGATGGTAGATTTACCTGCGCCCGACAGACCGGAGAACCAGATGGTCACTGCGCGAAAACCATTTTTATCTTCCCTGTCTTCACGGCAAACTTCGCCACGGTGCCTGCAGACATATTTGTTTTGGCTCACAGAATACTATCCTTTACTTGGTTGGTTGCCATTTGATCAGGAACATATTTGCCCGTTGGATAAACGCGATTTTTCCATAAGTAAAGGTATTGTCCGGTTAGCGCCGGAAGCCCCCAAGTTCACCGAGCCTTTTCACCCGGATTTACGAAATAAATTGGCAAATGGGTCAGCCTCGCCAACCAGAAGATAGGCCAGCCACTAAGAATCATGTCGCCGAGACCACGACTCAATCCCAACACAATCGTAAAACGACAGTAAAACAGCCACCGCTTCAAACCAACAGGCGGCCCCCCAATGCACAGCCACCCTACCTCCGCATAACGCTAGCGCTCATCCTCAGCCCCCACTTTTTCAAGAGCTATACGCCTAACAAAACAGAGCGCCTTCGTACGCAACTTACGGCATCACCATATGAATCGCGAACATCATTATCCGCACCATCCACTCCTGCAGACGGAAGACCTGAAACTTTCCGTAAGACACAAACAAAGAACGCCCCCGTATACGGGGGCTAGGGGAGGGACGTGAATCTCTACCCTAATAACTTTGAATTAATAATGAAACCAGATTCGATTTATTCATCTACGCACAAATCTACTCACATTGTCAGTATTTTTTCACTTTTCCAAAGTCTACTCCAAGCCATCATAATCACCAGTGAGCCATGCCTGCACATCTTCAATCGGCTCCTCACCGGCTTCAATGTGAGCAGCAAGGTTGGTGAAGCCCTCGCGTTTCATTAAATCAAGTTCAATCAGAGGAAAAGGATCGCCGACTTTGGCCATGTGCTGTTTGCAAAGCTGCAACCAGCGCGTTTCAAGTGCATCACTACCCTGCAATCCTTCATTAACGATCTGAGTAATAAACTCATCTTTAGGGACCTGCTTAAGACACCTCTTGTGCCACAAATCAACCTGCCCCCCAACAACCGTTTTGATAAACCCCTGAGTGTAGGCCATTGCGTTTGGCGACATGAACAATAAACGCCTCAATTCATCGACAGGCGTTTCGGTAACGACCCTTGCCCTGAAGTCCACATTTTCAGCGACGGCAGCTTCCGGCTCCCTCCAAAGCCATAGTGCCTCACGCTGTTCGGCGGTCATGCGATTCCGTGCCGCCAATGAATCCGACCAGTCATCAACATGCCCCCATTGATCAAGCGCATAGGCGCACATAATTTGCTCACCGGTATCCAGTTCAAACATCCTTCCTTCAGGGTCTTCCGCCACCCATGCTATTAAATGAAGAAGAGCATTTACCTTCTTTCTTTCTCCGGCTGCACCATTACCTCCCGCACGAATGGAGTCCACTGCATCGGCCCAAGTAGCCCATATTCCTCCTGAGTATTCGCGAGCAACGCGATCTTGCGCCTCATGAAGAGGAATACCCTTAGCCTTTGCCAAGCGCTTGGCATCCTTCTTGGCCTGCTCAACCGTTCTACCGTTTGGGAAACGTAAAGACATGACGTCCTCCTTCAATATCTCGGGAGACACCCCAGCTCGCAAAGGCCCCCAAATTGAAGAGGGAACGCAATAGAATGAAGAGCTGACCTGATGCGGTCTTCGAACGCCTATCGGCGGCGAACTGAACAGGCAGGCTCGGACTGCCTGCTCGTTACATACACTTGATGGGGATTGGTTGTGAAGACCTGAAGTGGCCCTAAAAGCTGAGCCGCATGTTCTATATGAACTGACATCTTTCTGGCTAAGTTCCCAGAGAAACACCTAGCTCGAAGCACCCTCCATCAAACGCCACCAAGTGAACCACCGAAGAAACTTTTGGAGAGCCATCGAAGACATGCAGCTTTGCGGAGCACAAATACGCACCTCGTCCAGCAGGCCGAGGTCGTCCCTATACATAGTGTCGGACAATAGTGTATTGTGTTGGACAGCTTTTCCAGACAGTAACATCATATTGTGAGCGACCACGTATGAACCAAGAAGATGAATGGATTCGAGCCGACACCCTCAAATCCCGTTGGGAATTGAGTCCATACGATGTCATCAACATCCTTGACGGTGGGAAATTACCCTTTCGGAGGGTCTGCGGTTGGGGCACACCAACGATTTGGACCCTTAATGAGGCAGAAGTTCACATTATCGATTTGATTCGTTGGGAAAAACTTTACCTCGAAAAAGAACGGGCAGCTCTGGAATCAGGAATTACATCGCAACCAGTAGAATCGGTGGATGAACTTCAGACCGCCGAGCCGCCCTGCTACTCCCCCGAAGAAACTGCCCGAGCTCTCAAAGAATCATTTAAAAATATGCCAAGTAGCCAACGCAAACAGACAATGGCCAACCTTCTTGATGAACGCTTCCCAGGAGAACTATCTCACGCAAAGATGGGAGCTCTAATCGCTGACGAAGGAGAGTCCCTTGCACGTGAAGCTCGCATCCAACGTGCAAAACGAGCCAGAAACCCTAAGTCATAAGATTTGTCCCATCCTGTCCCCTAAATTGTCCCACAATTTGTCCCCGCTGTCCCCCTTGCTGTACCAGCCCTAGTACACGGCATTATTCACGAAAAACCAAGGAGGTTTTATCGTGAACGATGCTATCCATTCCCAAATGTCTTCGAAGCGCCTGCTTCGGCTCCCTCAGGTCCTTAGACGCTTCCCCGTCAGCAAGTCGAGTTGGTGGCAGGGGGTCAAGGAAGGACGTTACCCTCAGCCGGTCAAGCTCGGCCCCCGAACCACGGGGTGGCGAGAATCTGACATCCAAGAGTTGATCGACAGTTGTTCATATACTCGTGAACAAGAATAGGGGGAATTATGCGAAAACGTATTCTGCTCTTAATGGCTCTGATTATACTCAAGGCCCAAATCGCTGCCTGCAATGTTGGACTTGTGGCCTATACTACTGCCGAAAAACTGAAGGCTTGTGCAGATAGGTTGCTGGAGGTGAGCAGTGAGCTCGAGTTTTGACGATAAGGTTGGTGCATTTAAGTCAATCCTTGAAGCCAATGGCTTGAGGCCTATAAAAATAGTACCTGATGGCCATCTGCATCGCTGTGGAACAGAAGGCAAAGAGCTGGGGAGAGATGGAGCATACGTGCTTTATTCTGACCCTCCTGTTTCAGGCTGGTGGCAGAATTATCGTACCGGGGAGTCCGACACATGGACTGCTGCCGGAGGCGAAACCCTCTCCACCCAAGAACGGGAATCCCTCCGCCTTAGAATCGAAGCCGACAAGCAAGCCAGACTCGCAGCTCAGGAGCAACGGCACTCCGAAGTAGCGACCAAGGCTGAGGCTATCTTCCGCGAGCTGCCCAGCGCCTCCGAAGACAAGCCTTACCTTAAACGCAAGGGAGTACGGCCTGCCGGAGACTTGCGCCTCAAAGATTCCTCTCTGGTCGTTCCCCTGCTCTCCCTCAACGGCAACCTTCAGTCTCTGCAGTTTATCCATGAGGATGGCACGAAACGGTTCCTCACTGGAGGTAAAACCGCAGGAGGGTTCTTCCCCATCAAGGGCTGTGATGGCCCCCTCTACATTGTCGAGGGCATTGCGACAGGTCTTTCGGTCCATGAGGCCACCGGAGGTACCGTGTTGTGCGCCTTCAACGCCGGTAACCTGAAATCCGTGTCCGAGATGGCTCGTGCGACTTACCCTGAGCGGGGAATCGTGATCGCTGGAGACAACGACCAAAAGACCAAAGGTAACCCTGGGAAGACCAAAGCTGAGGAGGCAGCCAAGGTAATCAACGGCAAGGTGGTTGTTCCTGACTTCGGGGCGATATCGGAGTTATCGGATTTCAACGATCTTCACGTTTCCCAGGGACTCGATGAGGTGAAGAGGCAGTTGCGACGGAGCGGGGTCTGGCCCACGCCTGTCCGGTTGGATGATGTCAACCTCCCTGAACTCGATCTCGGGATGCTGCCCGGCTTTCTTGCCACCTTCTGCGGCGCTGTATCCAGTTCCCTTCAGATTCCGGTGGAGCTTGTCTTAAGCGCCGCCTTGGCCGCAGTTGCCACGGCGGTTCAGGGTAAGGCTCGAGTCCTGGTCAAGACGGACTACTCCGAGCCCTTGAACATCTATCAGTGCTGCGCTCTCCCTCCGGGGGAACGGAAAAGCGCCGTGGTGGACATATGCAAGGCTCCCTTGGTTCACTGGCAGGCCGAAAAGAGGGCTGAGATGGCCGACACGATTCGTGTGGCAAAATCTGAGAGGCAGACCATGGAGCTGGCTATTGCAAACATGCGCTCACGGGCAGCCCGCGAAGAAGACCCTGACACTTTACGGGAACTGTCGTCCGAGATCGCCGATATAGAGCGCGACCTGCCCGAAGTCCCCCACCCTCCTCGACTGCTTGCTGACGACGTCACCCCCGAGGCCTTAGCGGCCATCATGGAACCTTTGGGAGGGTGCATCTCCATCATCGAAGCCGAAGGGGATATCCTGGACATTTTGGGAGGGAGATACAGCAGTGGCAAGGCCAACCTGGGCCTTGTCCTGAAGGCCTACAGCCAGGAGCCTATCCATGTGGACAGGCGCGGTCGCGATCCGATCGTCCTTGAAAGCCCTACCCTCACCTTGGCCGTTTTCCCTCAGCCGAAGGTGATCGCGGATATGCGCGAGCAGAGCGCTTTTAGGGCTCGGGGATTTGTTGCCCGATTTCTCTTCTGGCTGCCCAAAAGTCGCCTCGGGAACCGAAGGTAGGCACCTCCCCTCTGCCCGATGCGATCAAATCTGAATACGCAGGGTTGATCCGTCGGCTGTTGGACTTGCCGTTGGCTATGGACACCGAAGGAAACGACAGGCCGCACTATTTCAAGTTGACCCAGAAAGCACTCAACCTTCGTTACGAGTTTGAATCTGATGTGGAAGTTGAGCTTGGCCCAGGGGGCAGATTCGAGCACATGACCGACTGGGCAGGAAAACTGACCGGGCAGGCGACTCGCCTCGCCGGACTTATCCACTGCACCAAGCATGAGCGCCCTCACGAGCACCCCATCGACGCCGAGACCATGGAGAGCGCTTTGTACCTTGCTGCCGTCCTCACGGAGCACGTCAAGGCGGCTCTGGACTTGATGAACGAGACGCCGGGCATGGACTGTGCCAGGACGATATGGTGTTGGCTCGAACGTGAATCCATGAAGGAGTTCACTCAGAGAGAGACGCTTGAAAAGGTTAAGGGACGCTTCCGAACCGCCAAGGAGGTTGAAGGAGGCCTCGAAATCCTCAAGGACTATGGGTTGATCGTCGAACAGGAGAAAAAGGCTACCAGAGGTCGTCCCAGTCGCGTCTTTTTGGTCAACCCTCTTGCCCGGAGCAAGTAGATGGACTTCTCCACCAAATGGCTGAACCGCTCGGGATCGAACCAGGAAATACATTCGCAATATTCGCAAAAAGACCAGCAGCCTGATTATTGCGAATATTGCGAACCAAATTCAAAAAGTGATGCCCTGGAGAAAAGTCCGACTTCAGAGGAGAAGCACCTTACGGAACGCATGCAGGCACATCCACATTTGGCACCCTGCCCTCGCAGAAGAGGGCACTGGGTCTACCGGGGACAAGCATGCGTGAAGTGTGGGAAAAAGTCGGTGTGTCCTTCCTGGCTGGTCCATGGCATCGAGTTCTCCGTCCGGCTCCCCTCGAACATTCCCCGCCCCAACTTCGATGATGACCAAACCTGAGGAACGACCGAGATGAACAAGTCACAGCTTATCCGTCTGATTTCATGGCGAACGGGCAGTTCCCAAAAGGACATCAAGAATATCTTCGAGGCCATGGAGGACATCATCGGTGAAAGCCTCGCTCAGGATGAAAAGGTGGTCATCGCCGGTTTTGGTCGGTTTCACACCTCCATGTGGGGAGATTACTTCAACCGCCAGACGGGGAAATACATCCACTTGAGGCGAGTTATCCGCTTCAGACCTGGCTCTCGACTCAAAGCAAAATCGGGCTGCAAAACTTCCTGATCCCGCCCTCCTCTACCTTCAGTTCTCTGGACCGGATAGGACGCCATTGTCCCTGGAAAATCGAATCGCTTATTGACCTTGTAGTTCAATATTAATAAGTTCCTTGTGGCATAATATCCTAAGGGCAGCACTCTTCTGCCATCTGAACACAAGGGAACTGTAATATGTCCAACCCATTCTTTGAGCACCCTATTCTCAACTCTCCTTACGATTACCCCGACAAACATTGGGAGTTGGACGAAAGCGGTCAGCCCACGCAACAGATCAAGCCCTCAAGACGGCCTGCTGAATTCGTTACCCCTATCCCTAAGCCCAAAAAGCGTAAGAGAGCAGAGCAGCAACAAGCCGAGCTTCTTTTTGACGAAGGCAAGGGTCTGTCCACAACAGATCAAAAGTACGACATCACGTCGGTTATTAACGAAATCCGTCGACATGTAGACTCATGGCGAAAGTTACCTAGTGTCAGCCAGTGGCAGGTCACTCCTGAGACGGCCAGACTCCTCCAACACTGGCGGCACCACAATTTCAGCGGCATCCGCCCCTTCTTCTGCCAAGTTGAGGCCGTGGAGACCGCCATATGGCTTACAGAGGTCGCACCTCATACCACGGACGGGAAAAAGGTTCTCAAACACCTCGAGAACGCCAACAATGACGCGAACCCGGAACTCAAACGACTCGCCTTAAAGCTTGCGACCGGAGCCGGAAAGACGACGGTCATGGCCATGATCATCGCGTGGCAGACCATCAACGCAGTCCGCCACCCTGGCAGCAAGAAGTTCACAAGGGGATTTCTTATCGTGGCCCCCGGTATCACCATCAAGGACCGTCTGCGCGTTCTCCAGCCCAGCGACCCGGACAGCTACTACCAAAGCAGGGAGTTGATCCCCTCTGACATGATGGGAGAGCTGGAGCGGGCCAAGATCGTCATCACCAACTACCATGCCTTCAAGCTTCGTGAGAGGTTCGATATCTCCAAGGGAGGAAGGTCTCTTCTGCAGGGTCGTGGAGACCCTTTGAATACCCTTGAGACTGAAGGCCAGATGATCCAGCGAGTCATGCCCAGCCTCATGGGGCTCAAGAACATCATGGCCATCAACGATGAAGCGCACCACTGCTACCGCGAAAAACCCGAGGCGGAGTCCGAGGAGGACATCACTAAGGAAGACAAGCAAGAGGTCGCGCAGAACAAGGAAGCGGCCCGATTGTGGATCTCCGGCCTTGAGGTAGTGAAGCGCAAACTCGGAATCACCAGAGTCATCGACCTCTCGGCAACACCGTTCTTCCTCAAGGGTTCCGGGTATGCCGAAGGCACTCTGTTCCCGTGGACCATGAGTGACTTCTCCCTCATGGATGCCATCGAGTGCGGCATCGTGAAACTTCCACGTGTCCCGGTTTCCGACGATATCCCTGGCAACGAAATGCCTATGTTCCGGAATCTCTGGGAGCACATTAGACGAGACATGCCTAAGAAAGGAAGAGGCAAGGCAAAAGGTCTTGACCCTCTCAGCATCCCGACCAAGCTGAAGACAGCCCTGGAGTCCCTCTATGGCCACTACGAGAAGACCTACAACCTCTGGCAGGAAGAAGGGATCGACGTTCCCCCCTGCTTCATCGTGGTCTGCAACAACACAGCGACTTCGAAGCTCGTCTACGACTACATCTCGGGCTTTTTCAGAGAAAACGATGACGGCTCTACGGAACTTGAAAATGGTCGCCTCGCTCTGTTCCGTAACTTCGATGAGCACGGCAACCCGATCCCTAGGCCTCGTACCCTGCTCATCGACAGCGAACAGCTTGAGTCTGGCGATGCCCTTGATAACAACTTTAGAAAGATGGCGGCTGACGAGATCGAGCGTTATCGCCGAGAAATCATCGAGCGGACAGGTGATCGGCAGCAGGCAGAGAACCTCACTGACGCCGATCTCCTTCGTGAGGTCATGAATACTGTTGGCAAGGCCGGTCGGCTTGGTGAATCCATCCGGTGCGTGGTCTCAGTGTCCATGCTGACCGAGGGATGGGATGCGAACACAGTCACTCACGTTTTGGGGGTCAGAGCCTTCGGCACCCAGCTTCTCTGTGAACAGGTCATCGGTCGAGCCCTTCGCCGTCAGTCCTACGATGTTAACGAGGAAGGCCTCTTCAACGTCGAGTACGCCGATGTCCTGGGCATTCCCTTCGACTTCACAGCCAAGCCTGTGCCCACGAGTCCGATCAAGCCTCGCATCACCGTTCACGTCAAGGCCATGCGGCCCGAGCGGGATCATCTCGAGATCGAATTCCCACGTGTGGCCGGATACCGAGTGGAACTACCGGACGAACGTCTGACCGCCGAGTTCAACGACGACTCCGTGCTGGAGCTGACTCCGGACCTTGTTGGCCCGACCAACACCAAGAACCAGGGCATCATCGGTGAAGGCGTTGATCTAAACCTCGTCCATACCGGAGACCTTAGGCGATCAACCCTCCTCTTTCACCTGACCCAGCGGTTGCTCTACACCAAGTGGCGCGATCCAAACGAGGAGCCGAAGCTGCACCTTTTCGGGCAGCTCAAACGCATCACCAAGCAGTGGCTTGATAGTTGTCTGGACTGCAAGAGCGGCACTTACCCGGCACAGCTCATGTACCAAGAGTTGGCTGATCTGGCATGCGAACGGATCACGGCGGGCATCACTCGTGCCCATCAGGACAAACGGGACATCAAGGCCGTTCTCGATCCCTACAACCCTACGGGTTTGACACGGCATGTCAGCTTCAACACTTCGAAGATGCTCCGATGGGAGACCTCTTCCGAGCTTTGCCATGTGAACTGGGCGATCCTCGACAGCGACTGGGAAGGCGAGTTCTGCCGTGTGCTGGAGGGGCACCCCAAGGTCAAGGCATACGTCAAGAACCACAACCTCGGTTTTGAAATCCCCTACCGCTACGGCTCCGAGACCAAGCGCTATATCCCAGACTTCATCGTCAAGGTCGATGACGGACACCAAGACCTGCTCAACCTCGTGGTGGAGATCAAAGGCTACCGGCCTGAGAACGCCAAGGACAAGAAAGCTACCATGGAAACCCTCTGGGTGCCGGGCGTGAACAACCTGGGCAGCTATGGCCGCTGGGACTTCGCCGAGCTGCGAGAGGTTTACAAGCTCGAGTCCGACTTCGATGAGAAGATCAAATCCGAATTCAACACCATGATCCAAAAAGCCCTTCAGAGCGACGAAGGAGAAGCATAAATGGCCAAGACGAAAACTTCCAAAACGATTGAGACCATCACGCACGGTGAGGCCAGCCGCAAGAATATCCCCACGGCGGAATACCAGTCCATCATGACGGATACGGACAAGGCTCCGGTTCGGGTCGAGTATGAACGCCGTAATCGTGATCTTGACCCGCAACTCGTCTGGCGAGGCAAGGACGAGCAGGACTGGTCCGACCTCGTGGTCAACGCTCCTCCGCTATACATCCAGGAGAAGGTCCACCCCAAGGTGCTGATCGACGACCTCCGGCGGCAGTCTGAGGAATCAACCAAGGATCAGTATGAAAACAGCATGTTCGAGTTCATCGAACGCTTCAACGGTCTGCCCAGCGAAGAAGCCAAGACCGAATTTTACCAGCACGATGCCAACTGGTCGAACCGGATGATTTTAGGAGACTCTTTACAGGTAATGGGCAGTCTTGCTGAACGTGAAGGGCTAAGAGGTAAGGTACAGTGTATTTATTTCGACCCCCCATATGGAATTAAATTTAACAGCAACTTTCAGTGGTCTACGACTAGTAAAGACGTAAAAGATGGCAGTATCGACCATATTACACGTGAACCAGAACAGGTAAAAGCTTTTAGAGACACCTGGAGAGATGGTATTCATAGCTATCTCACTTACCTTAGGGATCGCTTAACAGTTGCAAGAGACCTACTTTCAGATTCAGGTTCAATATTTATTCAAATTGGCGAAGAAAATGTACATCGTCTACAAATTGTTCTAGATGAAGTATTTGGAACAAGAAATAAAGTTAATTTTATTGTTTTTCAAAAAACATCCAGTAGCACATCAGGGTATCTCGGAAATGTTTCTGATTATATATTGTGGTATGCAAAAGATATCGACCATATTAAATTTAGAGAACCATTTTACAGAAAAGAAATCGGCGGCGGATCATTTCTTGCCTACAATAAAGTTCTAACTCAAGACGGGATCATTACACCATCTAATTCATATACAGGTAAATCTGGAGAAATAATCCGGATCGATAACATCACGTCTCAAAGCATTGGGCGCGACAAAGGAGAAGGCGCTGCATCATGGTTTCCTGTTGACATTAACGGCAGGCAAATAAAACCCAGCATTAAAGTCAGATGGAAAACCAATGAAACCGGAATGTCCCGGCTTAAAATGGCAGGAAGGCTATATGCTTCAAAAAACAGCCTTGGCTACATTAGAAAGCTAAATGATTTTAAAATTGCTAAGTTCAATCACGTTTGGACAGATACTATTATTTCGGGAGCTTCACTAGACAAACGTTATGTCGTTGAAACCTCACCCTTTGTTGTTCAACGATGTATGTTGATGGCTACAGACCCTGGCGACCTGGTTCTTGATCCAACCTGTGGCTCCGGGACAACAGCCTACGTCGCAGAACAGTGGGGTCGTCGCTGGATCACCATCGACACGTCACGAGTTGCCCTCGCCCTTGCTCGCTCACGCATAATGGGTGCCCGCTACCCCTACTACCTTCTCTCGGATAGCAAGGAAGGCCAGATCAAAGAATCAGAATTAAGCCGGACACCGCCTTCATCTGCGCCTACCTACGAAGACATCAGACATGGATTTGTCTACGAACGCGTGCCTCACATCACTCTGAAAGCTATCGCCAATAATGCGGAGATCGACGTCATTTGGGAAGACTTCCAGAAGCGCCTCGACCCTCTCCGCGAAGAGCTGAATAAAGCCCTTGGTGAATCTTGGGAGGAATGGGACATTCCCCGAGAGTCAGGCGAAAAATGGCCTGAGGCAGTCAAGAAGGCTCACGCGGCATGGTGGAAGCATCGGATAGCTCGACAGAAGGAAATCGACGCCTCCATCGCTGCCAAGGCAGATTTCGAATATCTCTACGACAAGCCCTACGAGGACAACAAGAAAGTCCGTGTGGCTGGTCCCTTCACCGTAGAAAGCCTCTCCCCGCACCGTGTCCTGGGTGTGGACGAGAACGACGAGTTGATCAAGCCCAAGATCAATCCTGTCGTTGACGGCCTTGGAGAGCAGGACTTCAACCAGATGATCCTGGAGACCTTGAAGACCTCCGGCGTCCAGCAGGCGCACAAGGAGGACAAGATCAACTTCACCTCCCTCATGCCATGGCCTGGGGCACTGGTCAGCGCTGAAGGCAAGTTCTTTGAGGGCGGAGACGACAAGGGAACTGAGCGTAGAGCCGCTGTATTCATCGGTCCTGAATTTGGAACGGTATCCCGTCCTGACCTCGTCGAGGCAGCTCGGGAAGCTGCGGACGCAGGGTTCGATGTTCTCATCGCCTGTGCCTTCAACTTCGACGCCCACTCGACCGAGTTCAACAAGCTTGGACGCATCCCCGTGCTCAAGGCCCGCATGAACGCGGACCTGCACATGGCGGACGACCTCAAGAACACCGGAAAGGGCAACCTCTTCGTCATCTTCGGCGAACCCGACATCGACATCCTGGATGCCGACGACGACCAGATCATGATCAAGGTCAAGGGCGTGGACGTGTTCCACCCCAACACCGGAGAGGTTCGAAGCGATGGCCCTGACGGCATCGCCTGCTGGTTCATCGACACAGACTACAACGAGGAGAGCTTCTTCGTCCGTCATGCCTACTTCCTTGGAGCGAACGATCCCTACAAGGCGCTCAAAACGACCCTCAAGGCCGAGATCGACGAAGAGGCCTGGGAGACCCTGAACAGTGACACCTCCCGCCCCTTCGACAAACCCAAAAACGGACGCATCGCGGTCAAGGTCATCAACCACCTCGGCGACGAGGTCATGAAGGTATTCCGTGTATAAAAAAGGAAGCTCTGAAAGGAGATGGCATAGTGGGTAAAATAGGGGTATCGGAAAGTTCATTTCAGCTTGCTTTTCTGCATGAGTGGGTGAGTGAGAATCGAAACTTCATCACCGAGGCACCACTCATACCCTCTACTAGGAATGAGCGTGATGTTGGAGGCTTTGATGCCAGGATTAGGTCCGTCGGGCAAGAGTACTACTTCCAATTTAAGATGCCCGAATATCTAGTAGGGGGGAATGCAGCAGAATGGGGACTGTATGGCGGCCCATATTTTAGGTTTAAATTGCATAAATATGGGGATTACACCCAACACAACAAACTTTTTACCCTCTCCAAAACCTGCAAGAATGTATACTACGTAGCTCCACTCTTCAGGAATGAGATAGAGTACAATTCAGCTTTTTTGTCAGGCAATATATTAAATCAATCTGTTTTTGCTCATGTCTCGAGCTGTCGTGAATATCCAAGGCATGAGTGGAATGAGTACCACAGCATTTCGTATGACACGAATGGTACAAAAGGGTTCCAGCACTCTGCGCATCATTTCATAAAATGTCTTGATGGCTCCTCCATGCTTTCAGAGGTCAATGAAAATATGGCTTATCTCGCAGGATATTATTCAAGAATGGAAGAACGTGAGGAGTATCCTGATATTTTCATGCATTATTTCAAGAAGGTCAGAAATGTTATGTCTCTTGTTAGAGACAGCGAAGATGCCGACAGAAGTGAAATTTTTAATATCGAAAAACTTGAACCTAATGAACCAAGTGTGGCTTTATTGAAGCGCATTTATGCGCAGATTCTTTTTGTTCATTTCAATGTTGTTCTTTTTATCTGTACTCCTCAGAAGCGAATACTTGAGTAAAAACATGGAATTTCGAATCTCAGACACGTTCACTGACAGCCTTTCGCGGCTGACAGGAGACGAGCAAAAGGCCGTGAAGACAACGGCGTTCGACCTCCAGCTCGACCCGGCCTCGCCCGGCATGAGCTTTCACAAGCTTACACGTGCCAAGGACAAGAACTTCTGGTCCATCCGGGTCAGCAGCGACATCAGGCTCATCGTCCACAAGACCAAGTCCAGTCTGCTTCTCTGCTACGTGGATCACCACGATGCCGCCTACCGCTGGGCCGAAACGAGGAAACTCGAACGACACCCAAAGACCGGTGCGGCTCAGTTCGTTGAGATCAGGGAGACAGTGGTTGAAGTACCGACCATGGTGCATGTTGTCGAGGAAATCTCCCCGGTGGAGAAACCTCCCCTTTTCGCTTCGATCTCAGAAGAAGACCTTCTCGGCTACGGTGTGCCTGAAGAATGGCTTGAAGACGTCCTCAAAGCCACTGAGGACACGATTCTGGACCTTGCAGAGCATCTCCCTGGGGAAGCGGCGGAAGCACTCCTTGTATTGGCCACAGGAGGCACTCCGAAGGTAGCTCCTGTCCTCACCGAGGACGAAGACCCCTTCGACCATCCCGACGCACTGCGCCGTTTCCGTGTCATGTCCAACGTCGAGGAACTCGAACGTGCCCTGGACTACCCTTGGGAAAAATGGACCGTCTTCTTACACCCTTCACAGCGTGAAGCCGTCGAGAGGGATTACAACGGCCCTGCCAAGGTTTCAGGCTCGGCAGGCACAGGCAAAACCATCGTTGCCCTTCACCGTGCCGTTCATCTGGCTAGGAAAGACCCTGATGCCAGAGTGCTCCTCACCACCTTCTCGGATGTGCTGGCCAAGGCCTTGCAAATCAAACTAAAGCGCCTTGTCAGCAACGAGCCCAGGATCGGTGAACGGCTTGAAGTACACTCGATCAATACCCTGGGGCTCAGACTTCACGAGCGCCTGATCTCTCTTCCGAAAATAGCACCAGACGAAACCATTTCGCAGTTCATCCGTGATGCCTCCGCTGACTTGGACGGTCCCCGCTTCCATCAACGTTTTTTGATGTCGGAGTGGACCGATGTGGTGGATGCATGGCAGCTCCGCACATGGGAGGAGTACCGCGATGTACTTCGACTGGGACGAAAGACCCGCCTCCCTGAGAAGCAACGCAGCCAACTCTGGGGAGTTTTCAGCCAGGTCCGAAAAAGGCTTTCTCAGGAAGGTCTGATGACCCTTTCGGACACGTTCTCTGAGTTGGCGGACAAGGTTTCGAGCCTCGCCCATCCTATTTACGACTACGCCATCGTTGACGAAGCGCAGGACGTCAGCGTCCCTCAGCTTCGTTTCCTGGCAGCCCTCGCGGCGAACAGACAAAACGGGTTGTTCTTTGCTGGTGACCTTGGGCAACGGATATTCCAGACGCCTTTCTCATGGACTTCGCTCGGGGTTGAAATTCGTGGGCGCTGCCAGACGCTTCGCGTCAACTATAGGACTTCGCATCAGATTCGTACCCAGGCAGATCGCCTTCTGGGACCGACCGTTGCTGATGTTGATGGCAACGTGGATGACCGGCGTGGTACGACTTCGGTGTTTAACGGACCTACCCCGATCATCAAGTCGTTTGACAGCGAGGTGGATGAAATTGAGGCTGTGTCTGTTTGGCTCCAAGAGTGCTACGACGAAGGCGTCGAGCCAAATGAGATCGGTGTATTCGTTCGCTCCGACGAACAGCTACCACGCGCCGAAACGGCCATAAGTAGGACAGAAGTACCGTACCGAGTTCTTGACGAAAGACTTGATGTGTCCCCTGAGCATGCCTCGCTTTGCACGATGCACCTGGCCAAGGGACTTGAATTCAGGGTGGTCGTTGTCATGGCTTGCGACGATGAAATTATTCCTTTGCAGGAGCGGATCGAGTCGATTTCCGACAACGCGGATCTCGAAGAAGTGTACAACACGGAAAGACATCTGCTCTATGTTGCATGCACAAGGGCGCGTGACCATTTGCTCGTCACGAGTGTCAAACCGTGCTCGGAGTTTTTGGATGATTTGACGATGTAATACTTGGGATTGAAAGATCTGAGGAGTGCCTATGTGTAACGCATGGAATCATCCTCCAGGCTGCCGTTGTGGTTGGGGGGGAGATGGACATTTGGGCCGTCGCGGCCCTGATGATTATGGGTACGGCGATAATTATTTCAAAGCCATCCCTCCAATATATACGAAGTATTATGAATCATTTGTTAATCCAAATGCAAAATGTCCGGTTTGCGGCGCTCCTGTTTTTTATTACCAATCGCCTCATGGTGGGAGGGTATTTTTTGATGAGCTTGGTCCGCCCTGGCCGAAGCATCCTTGCACGATCAAATCGTTCAAAACAGTACATTTGAATACTCCAAGTTCATACCCACAAGCTAACACCGTCGATTATTCATGGGGGGTAGATGGGTGGGAGCCCTATCTTGGGGTGAGCTGTCAAAGGTGGGGGAATTGTTATCTTACAAAAGGGGTATACAAGAAGAGGTGGTTGAATCTGACCATCTCAATTCAAGATCTAAGCGATTTAAGTAAATCCGTGTTGAAAGATTCACTATGGATGATAAAAGCCTCAACCCCTGACAGTTACGAATTGTCAATGTGCTACGGTAATAAGTACAGAGACCTCGTGGGCAGACTGTCGTCCTCGTTGGTGCCCGCCACACCCAAAAAGACAGCTCAAAAATCATCCAATAAGAAAGCTAAAAATCCATTTCTTTCACAAAAGCTCGGAGCAGCATACACTCTTTCTGGTGTTACCATTAGTTGCAATCGTTGCGGCAGAAGGCGGGTGATAATAGTCAATGACTTATTAGGGATGTTCTCGCCATCAACTCCACTTCACGTGATTTTGAGCACTTTCAGAAAGCAGCAGTGTCGAAGATGTAAGATGAGGGATATAAAAGTCGTGTTTAATGAGACTGAGGTGGATGATTGGCAGCCCATAGCGTACAGCTACAAGAAGAAGAAAAAAAAGAAATAGTTGCAGCTGATTAACAAAACCAGTCGTTGTTGCTTTACCACGTCATTTCCATTTTCAGCGGGCTGTCAAAGTTGACGATTTCATCGAGTGACTTCAGAACGCAAAAACAGGAACACGGTTGTCGGATAAAAATCGCAAGGACACAATATGACCTACTACATTTGCAGCGTTTCGCCTCGTTTTCCGGAGAATTATCAGATTGGAATTCACGCGAGGAAGTGGGGGGTTGAGGAGCGGTATTTCAGTAGAATTAAAGACGTTCAAGCTGGAGACCGGCTTCTATTTGTCCTGGGCGGTCAGTTTGTCTCTGAACATGAGATATTGAGTTCATGGAAGAAAGAGATTGATCCTTTGTGGCCTGCCAAAGATGGTGACATTTTCCCATACCGTATTGATATCAGCCCACCTACGCTTGTTGGTGAGGTGCCAATAAAAGACGGAATGCAGCATGAAATCAGCTTCATGATCGGAAAGGTGTGGGGAGGCACTCTCCAGGGGGCGAGCGGGGTGTTCAACAGCCGGATGACATTTGCCGATTATGAGTTGGCTTGCTCCCGTCTGAATAAAGCTCCAACGCAACCTACTGTTGATCCGGAAAGTAATCCGTGCCCAAACAGACCTCCACTTTTATCCTTCTTTAAGGAAGAACTTGAACAATGTTTTATTGAGATTCTCTCTGAGCTTGACCTTTCACCTTTCCAATCTGACAGCCGAAATGGTTGGGGCTATCCAATTGGCGATGGGAAAACAATTGATGTCTTATGCATGGGGGAAAAGAGTTCAGATTTCGTGGTTGTGAATATCGGGGTAGCTAATTCGTCAAGGGACACAGTCCTCGATATTTTGCATAAGATGAGTTGGGTAAGAACAAATCTTGCCCCGCAAGGGAAAACAAATATTTGGGGGGTAATTCTGTCTCCTACAATTAAACGTGATCTACAAAATCTTGTCGATGTTGTACCCAATTTAATGGCTTATAGTATCAAAGTAAATTTGCAAATAGATTCTGGGAGCTAAATTTGGAGCAGCTTGAAGTTAAGCATCAGAATTGGACTGTTCGCTTACTACTCAATCATTATCTAAAAACATGATCTCAATAAACTGGTTATGCTATGGACACTTTTTGGAACGCAGGCGAACACGACAAGATTAAAGGTTTGGACATCCTGGGCCTTCGCAAGCTCGACCAAAAAATTGAGCAAAATTGGGTTGCCGGAATAACAACAATCTCTGCACGTGCTCGTTATTTATCGCTCCTACCTTGGGTCATCACCGAATTCTACAAGGATAAACTCAAGGATGGTGCAGGAACTGCCACGTTCAACGAAAACGATTTATATCAAGTACTCCGTCGAATGGAATTCGTAGTTCTGGCTTCAACATCGCTTCTCGCAAACAACACTCCCCAAGGAGCGTTTTACGGCATCCTTGGGCACGACCTCTTTGCTGACACCCTCCAGGAACTAAATTATTCTGGTAACACTGGGGTGCCAAACGATCGCGGAGGTGCTTCATATGGAACCTATGTGATGCCCTGCCGTTCCTTCGGGATTTTGCAGACGGGAGAGGGAAACCTGCCTGTAGTCATTACTCCCCGAGGACTAGCTTTACATCAAACACGACAGATAGCCCTGCAAAACTCCTCGCTACGTGAGTTCATTCTCCACGGGGGTCAGCTTCAAGCCACTAAGCTAGTATCTGAGGCACCTATTTTTTCTGTCAATCATCTCCATGAATTTACAGAAGAGCGCACCTTGCTAGAAGCAGCTTTTATTTCACCCTACAACGAGAGCACTGCCACCAAGGAATCGTATTTACGTTTCCGAGCAACAACACGATGGGCCTTTGACCATTTGAGCGACGAGGCCATGTCGCCGGCTAGTCTCATCTGCTTGGCCTACAAAAAAGTGATCGATGGCATCCTAACTACAGAAGTTGGGGTCGCATGGGCTGAATATGAACTTAGGCGTCGAGTACATTTTGCCATTGAGCTGCTTTTGGATGCCTTGACAGCGACACTCATGGAGTTGACCGAAGGGACGGTTGAGGACGTCTTAAAATATTGGATGCGAGATGATCCGCTCCCCACAATTTTTGATGATATAGTTGGTGATGAATTCTCTTTTGAGAAAATGACGGTGAGAGACTTTACAACAAAAATATCTAGAGATTTATGGCTGAATACGTCTGTCCCGATCGATAAGGCACGAAGCTTGCCAGCATGGTGCAAATCAATCTTTGCATTGAGTATTCTTATCGCATGTAAGACTCAAATTGCTTCTTCACCTAAAGACACCAAAATAACAAATAGGGGAAGCTATCTTGAACGAGCTTTTAACATAATAGCCATGGAGCATAACAGCTCAATTTTAAATCTGATGCGAAGACTTATTATTGAAGTAGTCGTAGAGCCTCATCTTTCAACAACTCTCAGAAAAATGAGTCAGGGACAAAAGTGCTCACTTCGCTTTTATCCAGAGGGTGCACTGCTGAGACCGACAGGAATTCCCGTTGCTGCAGGACGCAGCGGAGATCGCTTAGGAAATGTCTTAGGAATGTGGGCGGACTTAGGAGCATTACATAGAAAGCCAGCAGGTTTTGTGTTGTCAGGTCATGGACGAAGCCTGCTTGAGGAGTTCTGATCAAATGCGCGACGATGTAATTACTACGATCTCCTCTGCGAAAGCTGTAAACAACGCAATTATACTTACTCACAACATCGATTTCGTATTCATTCAGACCGTTGTTCTCGCAGCATTTAAGCGTTGCGGGCATTCCACCATAACGATTTTCGCAGACGCTTCCTGTGCTGCAGAAACTTTTGCACACCAAGCCCCTGTCCTGACTGGCCTTGGTGTCAGATACAGGGTTGTTCCAGTCTCCATGAGCCCAGGGTTCAGATTCCACCCGAAAGCCGTATTTCTATCGAGTAAAAGTACGGCAACCATGCTCGTAGGAAGCGGAAACCTCACTTTTGGTGGTTGGCGTGAAAACGCTGAGATATGGACCAGATTTGATACTCATCGTGATGGAGTAGCTCCTTTTCTGGCTTTTCATGACTACCTCAAGAAAATCCTTGACGTTGTTACGCTACCAGATGCCGTTAGGGCTGAGGTTGACGCTGCGTTTGATGCCAATTCTAAGACTTGGATTTCCCAGGATGCCACGCCAGCAGGACTAATCGGACGAGTTGCCTCTGGCAGCATATTGCTCAATCAAATGGTGAGTAATCTCGGAGATGCTCCCGTAGATGAAATCTACCTTTGCTCCCCGTACTTTGACGAGGAAGGAATCGCACTCCAGCAGATCATAGATATAATACCCGCAAAGAGAGTGACGGTTCTCTGTCAACCTGAACGATCTACCCTTACTCAGAAAGCATGGGCGCGAAATTCAAGCAGTTCATCCCTGCGGCGAATAGATTTTTCGCGTCCAGGAATATCTGGAAAAAACCGATCTGCGTTCATTCATGCCAAGATGTATGCCTTCAGACGTGGCGATCAGATTACGCTGTTTGCTGGAAGCGCCAACTGCTCACAAGCTGCGCTCACAATACCTGGAAAAGCCGGTAATGCTGAACTTCTTGCAATAGGAAGAATGACTTCAGAGGAATTTACTAAAAACATCTTAAATGAGATGGAAATAGCCGATGCGCCAGCGGAACTCAGAGAGGATGTTCCCGAGGACTATAAAGAAGCCAGTACTTTTCAAAAATCAATTAGGATTGAAGCTGCACGATTTGATGAGCCGAATCTGCTTGTAGCTTATTCTCCTCCAAATTTAACAATAATTGAATGCTTGATCGATTCAGAGCCTTTCCCCTTCAACGTTATTGGCCAAGGCGTATTCCTAGCTTCATGCAGTACTGCGCCAAAATCTGTCGTCGTCAGTGCTATTCATGATGGGGAGTTAATTCTGTCCACACCAATGTGGGTAGACCATGAACGCTCTCTCCGCACTTCGTCACAAGGACGAAATCTTGCAGACAGTATCCGTGTCAAAGTTCAACCAGGAGTGTGGGACGCTAATGGGTGGACCGACGTTCTCGACGTCTTCTGCAAGCACCTTTCGTATATGCCGGTAGCTCATGTAGAGCATTTTAGAGAAGTAAGGAAAAGCTCTTCAAATGAGACCTTACAGGGAAGTGAGTTCACTGCTTCTGACGTTTTTTCCCACAACTACGAGTTCCCGCACCTCAACTTGAACAAACTGAACACTTGTCGAGGAGAGAGCAGTCATATCCAGTCTGCTCAGCAACTACTGCTTCGATGGTTCGGGGTCCCTAACGAGAATCTTTCAGGCGAGACATCAGACAGCGACGACGTTCCCCACGCAGATGATGGAGCCGACAAGCCGGAACAGTTGCATGTTCCCAGCACTCCGACTGAAGAGACGTTTCACAGGGATAAGGGCCGGATCGAAAAGCTTCTCACGCAGCTTGAAGCCGCAATGTTAAGCAAGGAGTTCCTCGAACGACGCCCCCCTGACTACCTTGCCGCCGACCTCAAAATCATATCTGTGCTTCTTCGCATCGGCCTTCGGAACAGGTGGATCGATCCAGAACAACTCTCCAAGCTCACTCAGAAAATTTGGTGCTCGCTGTTCTTCTCTTCAAACAAAAAAGAGGTGGGATGGTTAGAATATCGAGTTCAAACATCTGATGATACGGAAGCGTTCATCCAGGAAATGCAATCGGCTGAGTTGTCTGCAGCGCTAGTGGGGTGGAAGCTTGCTGCACCCTACGAGGATAATACCCCTGAATCCGTATGCTTTGAACTCGCCGCAGTACTTTCGGTGGCCCGAGTCCCTTGGCTTTGGCATGGAGGGGAACCAGATAAAATCGCAGACGAGCTTGCTGCACTAATTTCATATTCTTCTAGCCCCACTAAAGATCGCGACATACTTGCCCGAAAAGCCGAAGAAGAGTGGAAATTGCTGCTTCAACGTGGACATGCTTTACGCCTTCTTGAGGCTGCCGCGAAAAGCCTCTCGGTAGAAGAGATCAGCAATCGTATCGGCACTAGCGTTTTGCAAAAAGGAGACCTTCTCTGGCAAGGGACGGCTGGGTTCTGTGTTGTTTGTGAAAAATCTCCACGAACGGACAAAAAAGTGAAAGTTCTAAAGCTTCAAAAGGGCGGGGAAGAAGTCAAGTATATTGCCTCAAAAACTATCCCAATAAAAGCCCTTCTTGACAAAAGCGTTCTACCTCACTCTGAGCATTTCGGTGATGAACCAAGGGTAGTACTACACAAATTTATTCGTGGCTTAAGCCAAGTCTTTGCATGATAACGTCGGCCATCCTGTGCATCGGATTTCCGGAGTAATCCGCGTGCGCGCGCTCGCACGCATAGACCCCAGAAAAACGCAATAGTAAATGAAAAGCGTATCCGAAAATTACCGGATCTACGCACTACTTAATCCGCTTCATAAACAAAATGATTTCACTTAATACTCAGGAAGAATCTTGGGCCCCTATCTCAACGCTGAATGCCTGGATGGTTTCTTCGATAGCCATAATAGCTGCTCTTCCCTTTTTTTCACCTTTAAGAGCAGCAACGATCCCGAACTGCATGCAGTAGAGGATCGACATCAGATTACAGAAAGCCCATAGAGGCAAGGCAACCTGGATCTAATCTTGGGTATTTCAGACAGGCCAAACTTAACAACAAAAGGCTAGCGGATTAATCTATTCTTCCCGAAGGCTGTCTAAATAATTCGCCCAGGATTGCATCATCTCCTTTCTCTCTGCTAGGTGCTCGGCATAGTTGTATGCGGCCCGAACCTTGTTTGCTTCAACGTGAGCAAGCTGTCTTTCAATGTGATCTGGATGATGTCCAAGCTCATTCAGGTTGGTGCTAGCCATTGACCGAAAGCCATGCCCGGTCATTTCTTCCTTTGTGTAGCTCATACGCCTCAATGCTGCATTGACGGTATTGTTGCTCATGGCCCTGGCCGAAGACCGCTCTGAAGGGAAAACGTACCTGCCGTGGCCAGTGATCAACTCCACTTCTTTGAGGACTTCGACGGACTGTCGGGAAAGCGGGACAACATGTGGCCGCCTCATCTTCATTTTCTCTGCAGGGATACGCCATTCCTTCCCGTCAAAGTTGATCTCAGACCATTCCGCATGACGAAGCTCGCCAGGACGCACGAAAGTCAAAGCAGCCAACTTCATAGCACAACGGGTAACAGGGCTACCTTGATACTCATCAATGGACCGGAGAAGACCACCTATACCCTTAGTGTCTGTGATACTCGCCCGGTGCTTAACTTTTTCAGGGGGGAGCACACCTGCTAGATCAGGCACGGGGTTATGGCGGATCACTCCCATGGCAACCGCATGACGCATGATCTCACCTAAGATGTTTTTGACACGGTGTGCCGTGTGCAAAGTCTTCAAACTCTCAATACGAAGGAGCACCACACGAATTTGGGGAGCATCTACCTCTTTCATTGGCAAATCACCAATCAAAGGGAAAACATGCCCTTCAAGACGGCGCATCTTCCTCTTAGCCGTCCTAGCCACCCAGTTATGTTTGAATTTATCAAACCACTCTCTTGCAAATACCTCAAAGTTATTTTCGTCGTTCTCAGTGTCACCTCCTGCTTTTGTGGCTCCGGCAGGGTCAAGGCCCTTACTCAACTGACTCTTCAGCTTCCGACATTTGATGCGGGCGTCATGCAAATTCAAATCAGGATATTTCCCAAGAGCCATCATCTTCGCTTTTCTGTCAAAGCGATAACGAAGTCGCCAAAGCTTAGACCCCTTGGGCGTTACCTCTATACAAAGGCCCTCTCCATCGGCCACCCGGTACAGTTTATCTTTGGGCTTCAATGAATCGATTTTTTTGACTGTCAGGGGCATAAATCCTCCCGCATGAGCTGTGAGTAGATTGAAACACTTTTCCTGATCTACTCGCATTCCTACTCACAATCCATCCTGGCTGTCAACGGACACCCCAGGATGCACACGGACGACATAAACGAAAAAACCTCCGAATTACGGAGGTTTCATGGACGACCTTGGACTTGGTCGGATTCTCTTCTGGTACCAGGGGAGGGACTCGAACCCTCACAGTATCGCTACCGGCGGATTTTGAGTCCGCTGCGTCTACCAATTCCGCCACCCTGGCTTGTGGGAGGTTCTCTCATAGGGCAGGGGCGGCCTGTCTGTCAATGATCTTGTATGGAAGGGAGGTCCGGGTGATTGAGTGAGGGGGGCTCGCTGGTTATTTGCGGGTGTAGCGCTGAGGGCTCGGCAGGAACGCAAGCCAAGGTATGGAAGGGAACATATGGGGGAGCATGGACTTGCGTGGCGAACCGATGGAGCTACACAGTTTTACACTTTTTAACATGGTCTGAATGGATTTTTGCCGGTGGACGGCTATGGTTCGGGATCTGCGCCGGGAGGCAAGCCGCAAGGAGCTGTCCGGCGATTGAACCTGAAACCATGCGAGGTTTTTGTGAAACGATACCTCTTCCTCAGTGTATTGGCCGTATTGCTGTTGGCCGCGGGTTGCGCGTCCAGGGATGGGCGTGGGACGGAACGGGCCGGCGGGCCCGGAGGGCCGGGCGGACCGGGTGAACAGGCCGCGCCGGTCTCACCCGAGCAGCGCATGGCGGACATGAAGTCCAAACTCGGTCTGACCGACGAGCAGATGGCCCAGGTCGAGCCAATCCTCAAGGACCAGTCCGAACGCAGGAAGGCGATCATGGATCAGGCTCGCTCCGGCAGCAGCCAGGCGCGTAAAGAGGCGCAGGCCAAAATGGACGATTTGGATTGGGAAACCTCCAAAAAGCTGTCTCAGGTGCTGACCGAGGACCAGATGCTCGCCTACACCAAATTGCTGGAAGAAGAGGCTGCCCGCAAGCCCGGTGGCGACCGGCCGGAACCGCCCGACGGCGCGCCCAACGGCAGACCCGGACCGCCCCGACGGTAGCCCTTTACCCCCCGCCCCTCACGGGAAAACGTCCACTATGCTGGAATCGGCATATTTCTACCCGTGAGGGGTTGTTTCGGACCTCCACTTCTGTCAACCTATGAACCATTCCTACGTGCGACCAGACCGTATCGATTCTAGGAGATACGGCCGCTTCTACAGGTTGGCGCATTAACCCACTTGTTATTCTGGAGGTTTTGAATGAAATCATATCAGCAATACATAAACGGCGAGTTCCGTGACGCGGTTTCCAAAGAGCAATTCGAAGTCATCAATCCGTTCACCGAAAAAGTCGTGGCCATGGCCCCCAAGGGCAACGCTGAAGACGCGGCCCTGGCGCTCGAGGCCGCTTCCGCCGCCCAGAAGGCATGGGCCGCCAAGCCCTGCTCCGAACGCGCCGTGTACCTGACCAAGATGGCTGACGCCATCCGGGCCAACCGCGTGATGCTCGCCGAGACCCTGGCCGCGGAACAGGCCAAGGTCATGCCGCTGGCCCAGGTGGAAATCGACGCCACGGCCGCCTATTTCGATTATTATGCGGGCTGGTCCAACAAGTACGAGGGCGAGGTCATCCAGAGCGACCGGGCCACGGAAAACATCCTCCTGTACCGCCAGCCCATCGGCGTGGTGGTCGGCATCTGCCCCTGGAACTTCCCGTTCTTCGTCATGGCCCGCAAAGTCGCTCCGTCCATCCTGACCGGTTGCACCATCATCCTGAAGCCGAGCAGCGACACCCCGAACACCACCTTCGAATTCGCCAAGCTCATCGCCGACATCGGCCTGCCCAAGGGCGTGCTCAACTTCGTATCCGGTGGCGGCTCCACCCTGGGCGACGCCCTGGTGCGCAGCCCTGAGGTCGGTCTGATCACCCTGACCGGCAGCGTGGAGACGGGCCAGCGGATCATCTCCGCCACGGCCGAGAACATCACCAAGACCTCCCTGGAACTGGGCGGCAAGGCCCCGGTCATCGTCTGCGCCGACTGCGACATGGACCTGACCGTCAAGGCCGTGGTTGCATCCCGCATCATTTTCTCCGGACAGGTCTGCAACTGCGCCGAGCGCGTCTACGTCGAGGCTCCGGTCTACGACGAGTTCATGGAGCGCATGACCAAGGCCATGAGCGCAGTAACCTACGGCGATCCCTTTGCCAAAACAGCGCCCGACATGTCCTGCCAGATCAACGCCGCCCAGCTCGACAAGATCGCGGCCATGGTCGACAAGGCCAAGGCCGAAGGCGCCGAGGTTCTGGTCGGCGGCAAGCGCGCCGAAGATCAGCCCACGGGCTTCTTCTACGAACCCACCCTGCTGGCTGGCTGCACCCAGGACATGGAAATCATCCGCAAGGAAATCTTCGGACCGGCCCTGCCCGTGGTCAAGGTCAACGACTTCGACGAGGCCATCGAGCTGTCCAACGACTGCGAATACGGCCTGACCTCCTCCATCTTCACCTCCAACGTGACCAAGATGATGCGGGCCATCAACGAGTTGAAGTTCGGCGAGACCTACGTCAACCGCGAACACTTCGAGGCCATCCAGGGCTTCCACGCGGGCTGGCGCAAGTCCGGCATCGGCGGCGCCGACGGCAAGCACGGTCTGTACGAATACCTGCAGACCCACGTCGCCTACATTCAGTACTAGTACACAATTACGTAACAGAAAAGGCCCGGCCGCATCAGCGGCCGGGCCTTTCACTTTTCCGGTCGGCGCTTAAGCCGACGATGCGCCGCCGTACAGATCGCGGACCACATCGAGCCACGCCTGGGCGGCCCGGGAGCGATACGCGCCCCGCCGCCAGATGACGGCCATGTCCCAGGCCGTATACGAATCCTCTATCTCCACCAGGCCGACCTCGCCCGAGGTCCGCTGCTCGGCAACGACCCGGGGCAGAAAGGCCGCGCCCAGCCCGGCCCCGGCCAGCTTGCAGATAAAATCGATCTGGCTGCTCTTGGTGATGACCGCGGGCTCGAACCCGCTGCGGCGACAGGCCGCCAGGATGATCCGATTCAAGGCAAAGCCGTCCTCGAACAGGATGAAAGGAACTTCCCGCAAGGCTTCCAGCCGGATCTTGCCGCGCGACGCCTGGGGATAATCCCGAGAAAGCAGTGCCACCAGAGGCTCGCAGCGTATCGGCAGCCACTCGAAGTCCTCGGCCACGGGCAACAGGGAAGCGGCCAGTTCCACCCGCCCGGCGAGAAGCAGTTCTTCCAACTCGGCGCTGCCGTGCTCAACCAGCCGGATGTCGATGCCGGGATAGCGCCGGCGGTATTCGGCAAAGACGGGGGCGAACAGGGTGGAGGCACCGATGGGCGGCAAGCCCAGCACCAGCGAACCTTTGGTCAGGCCCTGCAGCTCCTCCAGTTCGCTTTCCATGTCCCCCTTTTCGGCCAACAGGCGCAGCCCCCTTCGGTAGACAACCTCGCCCGAGGGCGTCATGACGATGCCCCGGGCATTCCTGTCCAGCAACGGCGCGTCCAGCTCGTTTTCCAACTGGCGCACGGCCTTGCTGACCGTCGACTGGGTACTGAACAGCACCTTGGCCGCCTTGGAGAAGCCCTGCTGGCGGACCACCTCGACGAACATCTCTATTTTTCTGAACTCCATGACTATTCCATTATGGAATAGTTTCAAGTTGCACAAGTCATTTGCTTCATCGACGGCCACGACCTACCTTTCACGCACGAGGTAATCGAAATGACAACACGAGCCATAGCCGTTCCCCTGCGGCGCAAATTCCACAACAGCAGCCTGGCCCAGATCGGGCTGGTCTTTCTCGTCTGGCTGGCGAGCGAGGGTTTCGTTCGGACGACCCACGCCCCGATCCCGTCGGGCATCGTCGGCCTCATGGTCGTCATCCTGCTTCTGGCCAGCCGGAGGCTCAGCCTCCGCAGCCTGCGCCGCGGAGCCGACTGGTATCTCGGCGAGATGCTGCTTTTCTTCATTCCGGCGGTCCCCGCCGTCACCGCCCACCCGGAGTTCTTCGGCCTGCTCGGCCTGAAACTTTTGGCGGTCATCTTCCTGGGGACCGTTGCGGTCATGAACGTCACCGCGTTGACCGTGGATCTCTTCTTCCGCCTGGAGGCGCGCCATGACAACCTTGACTGAGTATTGGAACACGCCGCTGGTGCAAGCCGCGGTCTGGTCTCTGCTGACCATCGGGCTCTATATGGTGGCCAAGTATGCATACCGCCGCTGGCACCGCTGGTGGCAGATGCCCCTGGCCCTGGCTCCTGCCCTGCTGATCGTGCTGGTCTGGCTCCTGGGCGAACCCTACAGCCGCTATCACGCCTCGGCGGGCTGGCTGCTGACCATGCTGGGGCCGGTCACGGTGGCCTTTGCCGTACCCATCTATGAACAGCGCCGCCTCATCCGCCGCTACTGGGCCATCCTCGGCATCGGCATGGTGGCCGGATCTGCCACGGCCTTTGTGACCAGCTGGATCTTCGCCTCGATCCTCGGCATAGACGGCGCCCTGCGCCTGAGCCTATTGCCGCGTTCCATCAGCACCCCGTTCGCTGTCGACGTATCCAGGGATATCGGCGGCACGGCGGACCTGACGGCGGTCTTCGTCATCGTCACCGGGGTCCTCGGCTCCATCGTGGGCGGATTTCTGGCCGACCGGCTTCCCCTGCGATCGGCCCTGGCACGCGGTGCCATGCTCGGCGTGGCGGCCCACGGTGCGGGCACGGCCAAGGCCAGCGAACTCGGCACCGAGGAAGGGGCCGTTGCCGGACTGCTGATGGTCCTCGTCGGCATGCTCAATGTACTGGGAGCGTCCATCTTCTCGCTCTTCCGTTAGGCCTTTTTTCATCGCCCGCAACGCCCATTCGGCTTGTCAGCCCACACGCTTGGTGATAGCACCGCTGGACAACGCAACAACGTCTGATCAAGGATACACTCATGTTGCCCATCGGTTCCATCGTCAACGCCTGCGCCATCATCGGCGGTTCGCTGATCGGCTGTTTTCTGCAATCCCGGTTTCCGGACCGCATCCGGACCATCGTGTTCCAGGGGCTGGGGCTGTGCGTGCTGCTTATCGGCATCCAGATGGCGCTCAAGGTGGAGAACATCCTGATCGTCATTTTCGCCGTGCTGCTGGGCGGTATCACCGGCGAATGGCTGCGCCTGGACACGCTCCTGGACCGCATGGGCAACCGCTTCAAGAAGCTGGTGCGCTCCAAGAACGCCACCTTCACGGACGGGCTGGTGACCACCTCCCTGCTCTTCTGCATCGGAGCCATGGCCATCGTCGGTTCACTGGAGGAAGGCATCCACGGCGACGCCACGATCATCTATACCAAATCCATCCTCGACGGTTTCGCGGCCATCGCGTTTGCCGCCACCTACGGCACCGGTGTCATCTTCTCCTTCATCCCGGTCTTCCTGTACCAGGGCTCCATCACCATAGGGGCCTCGTTCTTCCAGCAGTACTTTTCTGACCTGATGATCGCCCAGATCACCGGCTGCGGCGGACTGCTCATCGTGGGGATCGGCATCAACCTTCTGGAACTGACCGAAATCCGCCTGGCCAACCTGCTCCCTTCCCTGGTCTACGCGGTCGTGCTGACCTACTTTTTCGGCTAACCCCGACCATACGAACAAAAAAAGGCCCGCCTGATTTCAGGCGGGCCTTTTGCGTGCAGAGTGAAAACTGCCTATTCGGCGGCTTTTTCAACGGGCTTCTTCTTTCCGGCGCAACCGCCGCAGCCCATGGTCTTCTTGACCAGCTCGTCCGGTTCCACGGTACGGATATCGGCTTCGGACTCGATATGCCCCTTTTCCACGGCGTAGGCGATGCAGTCCTCGAGGATCTGCTGGCAGTGCTCGGCGGGGATGAACTCGCCGACCATGGCCCGCTGGAACTCGGGGCGGTCAAAGGGCTCGGCCCATTCTTTTTCGCGCAGCACCGTCCACGGCCCGATGTTGGGCGTGTCTATGGGCGGGGTCGTGGACCGCAACGCGACCTCCCAGTGGGTGTACCCGTTGATGTCTTCCAGCGTCTCTTCCGGAATGCAACAGTGCACTTCGCTGGCCTGGAACGAAACGAACAGCTTGAAGCCTACGGCCAGTTCCTTGAACACACGCCCGAACTCATCGGTCCGGTAGGCCTCGACAAGATATTCCCTAAAATCTTTAGCCATTACACACTCCTTTAACCGTGAACAGGAAATCAGCGGCATACTTACTCAATTCCAACTTTATGGCAAGCGGCTTCCGACAGCGAGCCACCTGCGCGGTTCCCCTGGATAGTGCCGAATGGGCATAGACGAAGAAGCCTTCGGGAAGGGGCCGGCTCCAACGGCGGCCGAAAGGATTATCTAGCCCAGCAGGGCGAGGATCAGGGGCATGGTCAGGGCGGAGAGGACGGTCTGTGCGGTGATGATCAGGGCCATGACGTCGTGGTCGCCGCCCATCTGGCGCGCGAGAATGAAGGCCGATACCGAGACCGGGATGGCGGTGTAAATGAGGGCGGTGGTCACGGAAAGACCTTCCACCCCGAGCAGTCGGGCGCATCCGTAGGCGGCCAGCGGCAGGGCCACGAGGTGGGCCAGCGAGGCCAGAGCCACGGGCAGTGTGGACGCGCCCAGTCCTTCAAAGCGCAGGCCCGCGCCCACGGCGAGCAGGCCGAGCGGCAGGGCAGCCTTGCCCAGGATGGTCAGCAAATCGAGAAGCACGCCGGGCAAGGGGGCGTTGAGCACGCTGAGGGTCATGCCGACCACACAGGCCAGGATGAGCGGATTCTTTATCAGCTCCAGCCCGACCCGGCCCAGCCCCCCGCCATGTCTGCCGTGGCGCGACAGGACCAGGACGCAGAGCACGTTGACCAGGGGGATGAGGGTCAGCAGGGCCACGGCGGACAGGGCCATCCAGTCCGGTCCGAGCAGCCCGGCTGCGGCGGACAACCCCACGTAGGTGTTGGGCCGGATGGCGCCCTGAAAGACCGAAGTGAAGACCGGGCCGTCCAGCCGGAACATGGTCCGGGTGAAGACCAGGAACGCCCCCAGCAGGCAGACAGCGCCGATCAGGGTCAGGGAAAGCCCCATGGACGAGGCGTCGAACTGCCTCCCGGACAGGCCGCTGACGAGCATGGCCGGGAAGAGCACATAGTACGTCAACCGCTCCGACACCGGCCAGAACCCCACGCCCGGAAAGTCCAGACGATGCAGGACAAAGCCGATGAGGATCAACCCGAAGATGGGCAGGATGGCGAGGATGACGGGGGACATGGACGGGACGGTACGCCCGGATGCGAGGGTATGGCAAGGAAAACGGGGGGCTTCCGCACGGGAAGCCCCCCGTCTGAACTATTCGGGGATGGTCTCCATGGACGCCCACTTGGGCTCGTGGAGCGGCAGGACGTAGTCGGCCATGTCGCGGGCCTTGAGCAGGATGTCGTAGGCCTCGTAGGGGCCGGTGTTGGTGCCCGGAGGGATGACCTCCATTTCCATGGCCCGGACTTCCTTGGGGGGATCCAGGTTCTCGAGGATGGTGCAGAAGCCGCAGATGAGCACCGACCCCTTGTCGGTCTCAATCTTCACGGACATGCCGCCCGGCGTGTGGGCCGGGGTGTGGATCATGGTGATGCCGGGCAGGACCTCGGTGTCCTTGTCCACGGTCACGATCTGGCCGTTCTCCTTGGCGTCGTCCACATAGTCCTCAAGGTAGCGGAAATCCAGCGGATGGGGGTTATAGACGGACTCCATCTCCTTCTCGTGCACGTAGATGGTTGCGTTCGGACACTTGTAGTCGTTCTCGCAATGGTCATTGTGCAGGTGGGTGTGGATGATGATGTCGATGTCCTCGGGCTTGAGGCCGTACTTGGCCAGCCCTTCCTCGAAGGTATATATCTTGCCGCCGATGGCCTTTTCGCGGTCTTCGGAAACAATGGGCTGCATCTCGCCGGTATCCACCAGGATGTTCTTGTCGCCACCCTCAATGTACCAGGTGTAAATGGGGATGGTGTAGGGGGTGCCGTAATCGTGCTGGTAGGTCATCATACCCTTGTCGAAGACCTTGGTGCCCATGACGATCGGGTGAATCTTGTAAGAATTCATGGTTCACGCTTCCTGTTGTGTTTGACTCTAAGTATGAATGGACATGGGTCATGTCAAGGGAAGCGGGTGGCGGCCCGGCCGGACCAAGGCCCGTCAAAGCGGCCTGGGCCCTGACGGCTCCCCTTCTTCGGCATGCCCAGGCAGGGTCAAGAAATGTTCGGGAGAGGTATTATTAATATTATACACACCTTGACCCGTTAACTCTTCCTCAGGTACGTACTTGCAATGCGGGGATTTGCCGTTGTGAGCGCCCCAACCGGATATAAACTGGTCTTCTCCCGTTATTGCGGATAATTGGAGAAACCCTCGATACTGATACAAAGACCTTCATTTTTTAAGGAGAGAGAGCATGGACGTCGAATTGGCCAAGCCCTTCATCAAAGCCGCCATAGATGTCTTGTCCACCATGGCATTCATAAAACCCGAGGTGGGCAAGCCCTATGTCAAGCGTAACACCGTCGCCGCCGGCGACGTTTCAGGCATGGTCGGCATTACCGGAGAAAAGAACGGCAGCGTCTCGCTTTCCTTTTCCAAAGGGTGCGCCGTGGCCATCGTCAAGAACATGCTCGGCGACGAGATCGAAGACATCATGCAGGACGTCAAAGACGCCGTGGGCGAGTTGACGAACATGATTTCCGGCCAGGCGCGTGCCGGTCTGGCGGAACGCGGCCTGGTCTTCCAGGGCTCCACGCCCACCGTGGTCATGGGAGACAACCACACCATCTCGCACATGGCTAAGGCCCCGATCATGGCTATCCCCTTCAAGACCAAGGACGGGGATTTCACCATCGAGTTCTGCTTCGAATAGGCGCAAGCCTTTCCCCACAACACGCGGAGAAGCCATGTCACCACTAGAGAACTTCAGAGATAAGGAATTCCTGGATCAGATCACGATCCTCAACGAGATTTCCGGGAGCAAAGACGCCGAGGCCCTCGACGGCCTGGTCGCCCTGCTCAAAGAACCGGTCGGCGACACCTCTATCGACTACATGGTGGTCAACGCCCTGAACGCGGTGCTGTCCAGCAACGAAGAAAAAGTCATTGAGGGACTCAAGGATCCGCACGAAGGATTCAACATCCTGTGCATCCGCGTGGCCGGGGAATACGGTCTCAAGGGCGCGGTAACGCCCCTGATGGACCTGGCCCAGGCCGAAGAGGATCTCGACCGGCTGATGGAAATCCTGACCTCCCTGGCGCGCATCGGCGACGAAGCCGCAATGCCCGTATTCCGGCAGTTCCTGGGCCATCAGGATCCGTTCATCCAGTCTTCCTGCATCGAGGCGCTGGGCAAACTCGGCGACGAGCAGTCCCTCGAGCAGTTCAAGAAGATCATCGCCGAGAGCGAGGCGGACGACCGCTTCGAGGTCTGCGACATCACCACATGGAAGGCTGTGGACGGTCTGGCCCGCAACGCCACCGAGGACACCATCTCCTTCCTGGTCACCACCCTGCACCACAAGAACCCCACGGTGCGCCGAATCATCACCGACGCGCTGATCAACGTAGGCACGTTCTGCATACCCATGTTGCTGGACGCCTTCGATTCCGGGGATACGGACACCAAGATCCTGGCCGCCAACGTGCTGGGATTTTTGCGTGACAAGTCGGGTGCGGACGGTCTGGTGGCGGCTTTCGACAAGGGGTTGGCTGACGACGCCAACGTCCGGTACGCCGTATACGAGGCACTGGGCCGCATCGGCACCATGAAGGGCATCATCTGCCTCGTGGACGGCTTGTCCGAAACCGACGAACTGATCCTCATGGCCGTTATCGGCGGTCTGGAGCAGCACATCAACCCGGGCATGATCGCGACCCTGAACAAGCTGATCGAGGCGGCCGACGAGCAGTCCTTCCTGCTGGCCAAGGCGGTCATCAATTCACGGGCCATCGCCATTTTCGACCACCTGTACGAGAACCAGGGCGCGGGCGACATCCTCGTGGACGCCCTTGCCGAATCCCGCGACCCGGAAATTCTGGAAGAATTCCGGGACGCTCTGGCCGAAATCGGCGGCATCCGCGCCGAACAGGATCTGGACCGCCTGCCGGTTCTGACCGTTGCCACGCGCAAGGCCCTGGCCGCGGACGACTCGCGCTCCATGTGCGCCATGCACCGGGCCATCCTCACCGACCTCGGCTTCGATGCCTTCGTTGCCAGCAACGGCGAGGAAGCCTACGAGTTCATCGAACAGGGCGAGACGTTCGAAGTGATCATCACGGACATGAACATGCCGGTCATGGACGGCATGGAGCTGGTCGGCAAGATCCGCTCCACCCCGGGCATGGAAGACGTCCCGATCATCATGGTCACCACCGAGTCCGAGGCATCCCAACAGGGGCTGGCCTCCAAGACCGGCGTGACCGCCTTCATCACCAAGCCGTTCAAGCCGGACGACCTGAAGGCCAAGATCACCGAAGTCACCAGCTAGGACTCCAAGAATATCGACAAGAAAAAGGCCTCGAACGAGGCCTTTTTTTATTTCCATGTGCGACCTGACGCTGTCCTAGTCCGCGCTCTGCAACGGGCTCAGGAAGCCGGTGACCATGTCGGCCACTTCCGGGGAATAGAGCATCCAGACGTGGCCCATGGGCGCGCAGACGCGCTCGTCCCAGCCGGGGCGGCCGGTGCGGAGCAGGTCGAGCGGAATGACGTAGTCGTCGGCCAGAGTGTAGACGGCCAGTTTGGGGCAGTCCGGATCGGGCGCTTCGGCCACGGCCTCGGGAATGGTCCGGCCCGGGATGAGCCCTCGGGCCATGCGGTTGCCGCCCAGCCAGGCCAGTTCGCTGCCCCCGTGAGGCGACCCTAGGGTGACAAGGGCGGCCACGTTGTCGCGAAACCTGGGATCGCCAGAAGCGCAACGGCAGAGCAATCCACCCAGGCTATGCCCGATGAGAATGATCCTGCCGTCCGGCGATGTGGCCAACAGCTCCTCAATGCGCGTTTTCAACCCGGCCAGAGCGTGCCAGAAATCCTTGGTGAAGCTGTTGTAGCCAAAGGTGTGCAGATTCCTGAAACCGGCCCTGCGGAGACGGCGGGCAAAGACCAGCCAGGCCGTGCGGTTGTGGTACAGCCCGTGGACCATGAGCACCGGCGTGCCGGTGGGTGCGGCGGGACGCTCTGGCAGGGCCAGGAAAACGATGCTCGGCAGGGCGACCACATCGGCGGCCATGGCCGTGACCACGCCGCGCGCCACGGTCGCCCCCAGTCCGCCCGTCTCCTTGCGGATGAGCCCGAGCCGGCCGGCCAGGGCATTGGACAACAGAAAGATGCCATAGCGCAGCAGGGTGAACAGGGTCAGTCCCAGAAGAATGTAAAGGAAGACTCTGACGGGCATGACGCACCATGACTTCGGGCCGAGCCGGTGTCAACCCGACAGGGAAAGCGCGCCCCCTTGCCTTGACCCTGCGCGCGGTGTAACCAAGGCCGGACATCCAAGGAGAAGCCACGTGACAACCACACTCTGCCTCGACATCGGCAGCGGCACGCAGGACGTGCTGCTGTACTCCCCTGACAGGGAGATAGAAAACTGTCCCAAATTCGTCATCCCTTCCCCGGCCCTGCAGATCGGCCGCCGCATCGAGGCCCTGCGCATGCAGGGCAAGCCCATCTGGTTGCACGGCAGCAACATGGGCGGCGGCGTGACCCGGTTCGTGAACGGTCACCTCAAGGCGGGGCTGAAGGTGGCCACAAGCGAAAGCGCGGCCTACACCATGGCAGACGACCTGACGCGCATGGCCTCCATGGGCATCGACATGGCCGAAGAGTGTCCGGACGGATATAGCCCGGTCCGGCTGACCGATTTCGACGAGGCGTGGTGGCGCCGCTTCCTGGATGCCGCCGAACTGCCCTGGCCCGACCAGATCGCTGCCTGCGCCCAGGACCACGGATTCCACCCCGGACAATCCAACCGCATGGGCCGTTTCAAGTTGTGGCAGGCCATGCTCAGTGACGGCGAAGGCCGCCCAGAGGCCCTGGTCTACTCCAAACCGCCCTCCATGCTGACCCGCCTTGCGGACCTGCAACGGGACATCGGCGGTGGACCCGTGGCCGACACCGGCGCGGCCGCCGTGCTGGGTGCGCTCTATGTAGACGAGATCGAACGGCTGAGCCATGAGCGCGGCATCACCCTGGTCAACATCGGCAACTCGCACCTGATCGCCTTCCTGCTCTTCGGCGGGCGCATTCACGGCGTGTACGAACAGCACACCGGATGCGTGGACGGCGAGAAACTATGGGCCGATCTGGCCGCCTTCCGCTGCGGCTGCCTTTCCTTCGAGCAGGTCTTCGACGAGAAGGGACATGGCTGCCTCTGCCTGGACCTGCCCGCCGAGGCGGACGGGTTCGCCCCCACCTTCGTCATCGGACCCCGCAGGGCCATGCTCGAAGGGTATGATGTGGACTTCCCGGCTCCGGGCGGCGACATGATGTTGGCCGGTTGCTTCGGACTGATCAAAGGGCTGGCCATGCAGCGCTAGAATCGGGCACGATGGCGGCCCCTCCCGCCATCACGTCCCCGGGGGGGACATCTGGCGACCATTCCCGCAGCCCACCACATACCCGCGCCGATTCGTATCGACGACATCGGCCTGCACGATACGACGGCTGGCAACGTTTTCCGCGTGGTTACCGGCTCGGATCGGGCACTTATCGACGGCTTTACCATCCGGGCGGCTACTCCCGGAACACACTGCGGAACAAAATCGAACGCATATAAAGCGTGGCCCGAGATACTGAAGCCATGGAGGCGATAAGCCCATGGCGAACAGAAGGTATCGCCAAAAGGCACCTCCCCCCTAGGCAGCCTTGTCAGCCCGTGGTATTCTTTCGGCATGGGATTTCACCAATGCAAACAGGAGCCAACCATGCCCGTCAAATATCCCGTTCTCCCCACCCTTACTCTCTTGCTCGTCCTGACCCTGACGTGGTCCGCCGCACCGGCCTCGGCCGGATGGGGCGACGCGCTCAAAGCCGCGGGTGACGCCGGGGCCAAGGCCGCCGGGTTGTCCGTAACCCCGTCCCAGATAGAGAGCGCCTTCCGCGAACTGCTCTCCATGGGCGCGGATTCCGCTGTGGAGTCCCTCTCCGCGGACGGCGGCTTCTCTCAACTCGCAGCCACGTCGCTGTCCCTCCCGGACAGTTACCAAAAGATTGCCGAAACAGTGGCCCCCAACCTTTTGGCCAACCTGAACTCGGCGGCCGAATCAGCTGTGCCGGCCATCGGCGAACTGTTTCAGAAAACCATCAAAACCATGGAATTCGCCAACCCGAGCGGACTGCTGTCCGGCAAGGATGACGCTGTGACCAGTTATTTTGAGGACAGCGCCCGGTCCGGCCTGAGCACCAACGCCGCCCCGCTGATCAAGTCCGCCCTGGAACAGGCCGGAGCCGGCACGGCCCTCAACGCCGCGCAAAAGCTTTCCGCCATGACCGGAACGGACTTCGACCCGGTGAGCTATCTGACCGAAAAAACCCTGGACTCCATGTTCCTGTATATGGCCAAGACCGAAAAGGACGTCCGCTCGGGCGACTTGGCCGTGACCAGCGAACTCCTGCAAAAAGTCTTCTAGGAGCGAACTCATGAACAAAGCACTCAAAATCGGACTGATTGTCATCGGAGCCCTGGCGGCACTGTTCATCGCTGCCTGCATCGTTTTGGTATTGACGGTCGACCCCAACGACTACAAGTCGCAGATTGCCGACGCGGTCAAGGAACAGACCGGCCGGGAAATGAAATTCGAGGGCGACATCTCCTTCAACTTCTTCCCGTGGCTCGGGCTCAAGGTCGGTCCCATGGCCCTGGGCAACGCCCCGGGATTTTCCCCGTCCGAAATGGTCCGCATCAACCGCGCAGAAGCCTCCATCCGGATCATGCCCCTGCTCTCTGGCGACGTGGCCATCGGCACCGTTGTTCTGGACGGCCTGACCCTGAACCTGGCCAAGAACAAGAAAGGCGTGACCAACTGGGACGACCTGACCAAGGGCGGGGATTCCGACAAGAAGGAAGCGGAGAAGGCAACGGGCACCGAATCGACTTCCAAGTCCGGGCAGCCCAAATCGCTTTCCGTGCAGGGCGTGGAGATAAGCAACGCCAACATCGTCTATGACGATATGCAGGCGGGTTCCAAGACCGCGATCAACGACCTGAGCCTGGTCATCGGCGAAGTCGGCGACAAGGTAAGGTTCCCCTTTGAGCTCAAGTTCCACCTGAGCCTCGACAACCCCAAGATAGACACCCGTCCGGTCCTGACCGGTTTTGCCTCCTTCGACCAGGAGGCGGGCAGCATCCAGGTCGAGGACATGAAATTCTCCATGCTCAACCTTGAGCTGACCGGCCTGTTCTTTGCCAAAAGCAAGAATGACAACACGTCATTCTCCGCCGAATTGAAACTGGCTCAGACCTCGGTGCGCGAACTCATGAAACAATTGGGCATGACACCGCCCGAGACCAGCGATCCCAAGGTGCTCGAAAACCTGACCGCGGATCTCAAGGTGAACGGCTCGGACACCGCGGCCACTCTGGAGTCACTGACCATCAAGCTGGATCAGACTCTGATCACCGCCGAGGGCTCGGTCAAAAACTTCAGTAAGCCCGCCATAACCATCAATGCCAACGTTGATGACATCGACGCGGACCGCTACCTGCCGCCCAAATCCGAAGAGGCAAAGGCCACCCCGTCCCAGCCTGCCGCCTCCACAGAGTCGGCTCCGGCGCAGGAACCGGACCTGAGCGCGCTCAAGGATCTCGACCTCAAGGCCCGACTGACCGTGGGCAAGCTCAAGGTCATGAACCTGACCATCACGGACATCCTTGCCGCCGTCACTGCGAAAAACGGACAGGTCGTCGCAGACCCGATGTCCCTGAAACTCTATGACGGCGAATACACCGCCCGTGGCACCCTGGACGCCAACAAGGCTATCGCGGCCTGGACCGAAACCGGACAACTCAAGAACGTCCAGGCCGGGCCGCTGCTCAAGGACCTTACCGGCAAGGAACAGCTCTCCGGCACCACGACCGCCAAATATGACCTTAACGGAGCAGGCCTGACCCCGGACAACATCAAGAAGTCCGTTTCCGGCACGGCCTCTTTCGCCTTCACCGACGGGGCCATCAACGGCGTGAATGTGGCCAAGATGCTCCGCGACGGATGGAGCCGTCTCAAGGGCCAGTCCGTGTCCGGCGATGAACCGGCCAAGACCGACTTCGCCGAGCTGCTGGGATCCGCGACCCTTACCAACGGACACATCGTCAACAAGGACCTGCTCATGAAGTCCCCGTTGCTGCGCGTGACCGGCCAGGGTTGGGCAGACCTGCCGAAGAACACCACGGACTACACCGCCACGGTCACCGTGGTCGGCACCCTGGAGGGACAGGACGGCAAGTCCATAGAAGATCTCAAGGGACTGCCGCTGCCCGTCAACGTCAAGGGCAGCCTGGACAACCCGTCCATCTCCCTGGATGTGAAAGCCATGGGCGAGGCCCTGTTCAAGGGTACCTTCAAGAAGGGAACCAAGGGGCTGGAGGAAACCCTCAAGAATGGCCTGCTTGGCGGCTCCAAGTCATCTGAGACCACCGGCACCTCCGGGGACACGAAAACCACGGACAAGCCTCTCAATCCGCTCAAGAAGCTGTTTCAGTAACGGAACCAATCCCAATGATTGCACTGAGGGCGGCCCGATATTACGGGCCGCCCTCTCTTTTTGCCCGCCGCCATACGTTACAGAATCGCAACCTCCCTGAAACAACTGTTTCGCCACCTTTCCTTATACAATGTGGAAATATTTTTAGGAGGCACTTCATGCTGCGCAATCTCTTTCTGGCCGCTTTGCTTCTCATGTCCGCCGCTCAGACCGCCTGGGCCGCAGACGTCACCGTTGAAAAATACGACATCGAAATACCCAAGGAATTCATGGTGCCCTACACCGGGCAGTATGCATCCCAGTTCCCTGACGGCTTCACCATTGGCGTGGGCTCTGGCATGACCTATGTGGGGCGCGCAGCCGACGGTTCGCGCGTGTTCTACGCCATAACCGACCGTGGCCCCAATGCGGACGCCCCCAAGTGGGTGGAAGGCGGCAAGACCACGGCCACCAAGATGTTCCCGGCCCCGAATTTCCATCCCGCCTTTGGCGCAATCCGGGTCAAAGACGGCCACGCCGTGCTGGCCAGCCTGATCACCGTGAAGGACGCGCACATGCGCCCCGTATCGGGCCGGGCGATCCCCCTAGGCTCTGTAGGAGCTACCGGCGAAATCCCCTTGAACGATTCCCTGCAGAAGCTTTCCTTCGATCCCGAGGGACTGGACACCGAGGGCATCGCCATCGACAAGAAGGATAAGCGGTTCCTCTGGATCTGCGATGAATACGGCCCGTTCATTGCCAAGATCGACGGCTACACCGGCAAGATCATCAAGAAATACGTGCCGGGTAAGGACCTGCCCATGATCGCCGCTTCCCGCCAGCCCAACCGTGGTCTGGAAGGCATCGCCGTGACTCCGTCCAACAAGGTCCTTTCGGCCATCCAGTCCATCTGCGACGTAGACGGCAACGTCAAGAAATCCAAGGCCACCTTCTGCCGCCTGCTCTTCCTTGACCCGGCCACTGGCAAGGTACAGCAGTTCGCCTATCCGCATGACCGTGATAACTACAAGAAGTCCGCAGACGCCAAGATCGGCGACCTGCACGCCATCTCCAACACGAAGTTCCTGCTCATCGAGCGGGGCAAGAACGCCGACGGCAAGACCCGTATCCCGGTGTACCTCATCGACATCGCGGACGCGTCCGACATCTCCGGCGTGAAAACCGCTGACGGCAAAGAGCTTGAAACCCTTGGTGACCGCGCCGAGGTTGAAGCCCGTGGCGTGAAGTACGTCAAGAAGACCAAGCTGATCGACCTCAAGGAATACGGTTGGAAGCCCGGCAAGGCCGAAGGCGTGGCGCTCATGCCCGACATGCGCACCATCGCGGTGACCTCGGACAACGACTTCGGCTTCACTTTCAAAGTTGTTGACCCGGTCAACGACGCGGAAGGCAAGCCTGTAACCAAGGCGGCGGCGTACACCGTGGACGCTACCGGACAGGTCAAATACAAAGGCAATCCGGTGAACACGCACATCGAGTTGTCCGATACGGGTACCACCTCCAAGCTCTGGCTCTTCACACTGCCCAAGTCTGTGACCGAGTACTAAACCCCATCCGGTACCGTGCGGGGATTCACCTCTCCTCCCTCGCCCGGCCCGCCATCCCAGGTATCCGCCAATGACGCCTCTTGCGGAACGGGATGTATAAAAAAGGCCCCCAACTCCATGGAGTCGGGGGCCTATATTGCGTCTGTAAGCCGGTATGCGGGCGTTATCAGAACCGCAGGGACAGACAGGTTAGTCCACCGTCCAGCTTGCGGAATTCGGACATGTCGATGACCGTTGTTTTGACCCCGGTAGCTTGAACTTGAGCCAGAGTCTTGGGGAAGCCGTCGGGAACGATGACCGTGCCGTTGATGTACAGGCAATTGCGGGCGTAGGCCTCGTCATCCTCGACCACCACACGCTTGAAGGTGGAAAGCTCCGGCAGGCTGTCGCAGCAGGGCGATACCAGGATGGTGTCGTTGCCGATGTAGTTCACGTCGGTCTTGAAATGCAGGCTGGGGCAGCAGGCGATGGTCACAGTCTCATACCCGTGAGGGCGGACGGCGTCGGCCAGGGCGGCGGCACCTTCAGCGTTGGTCCGGTCGGACAGGCCCACATAGAAGGTCTTCTCCACCAGGAGGACATCGCCGCCTTCGATGAGCGCAGGCGGAACGATCTTGACCACCGGCTTGTGCTTCGCGAGCTCGGGTTCGATGGTCAGCTGTTCTCCCTGACGAGACGGCGCCCCCAGGGGAGTAAGCACGGCCACTTCCGGGCAGACCACGGCGGTATCCTCGACAAAGCAACAGTCCGGGAACCCGGGGGCGGCATCCAGAACGGTCAACTCCAGGCCGAGGTCGGAAAGCGTCTTGCAGTATATGTCGTGCTGTTTCAGGGCCAATTCGAAATCAGGTTTGCCCAGATTCTGCGAAGTGATGCCATCTACCATTTCCGGTCCAGGCCGGCGGGTTATAGCGCGAGTGAACATAGTTTTCTCCTTGAGTGATTGATGCCGCCTCAGAGTGCTGAAACCGCCACTGTGCGTCAAGGAAGATCTCTCAGTTGTGCAGGAAACGCAAAAAGCCCTCAGTCGATTGACTGAGGGCTTTTGAAATATTCCTTGGCGGCGACCTACTTTCCCACACGCTACCATGCAGTATCATCGGCGATGGAGGGCTTAACTACCGGGTTCGGAATGGGACCGGGTGTACCCCCTCCTCCTTGGCCACCAAGAAAATTTTGGCGAACCGGAGTTCGGAATATATTAGTAAATAGGGGAAGAGAGAATTCCATTAATTGTTAAATAAGCCGCACGATCTATTAGTACTGGTCAGCTGAACAACTCACGTTGCTTACACCTCCAGCCTATCAACCTTGTAGTCTTCAAGGGATCTTCAGGGACATATAGTCCAGGGAGAACTAATCTTAAGGCTGGCTTCCCGCTTAGATGCTTTCAGCGGTTATCCGTTCCGAACTTAGCTACCCTGCAGTGCCACTGGCGTGACAACAGGAACACCATAGGTTCGTCCACCCCGGTCCTCTCGTACTAGGGGCAGACCCTCTTCAATTCTCCTACGCCCACGGAGGATAGGGACCAAACTGTCTCACGACGTTTTAAACCCAGCTCGCGTACCACTTTAAACGGCGAACAGCCGTACCCTTGGGACCTGCTTCAGCCCCAGGATGTGATGAGCCGACATCGAGGTGCCAAACCGCGTCGTCGATGTGAACTCTTGGACGCGATCAGCCTGTTATCCCCGGCGTACCTTTTATCCTATGAGCGATGGCCCTTCCATTCGGAACCACCGGATCACTAAGACCAACTTTCGTTCCTGCTCGAGATGTCTCTCTCACAGTCAAGCTCCCTTATGCCTTTGCACTCAACGGCTGGTTTCCAATCAGCCTGAGGGAACCTTTGCAAGCCTCCGTTACATTTTAGGAGGCGACCGCCCCAGTCAAACTACCCA